>JACDQM010000187.1 GCA_015657635.1 Roseateles sp. | reverse complement strand
GGCTGGGCTGTCGGCCTCCAACCTCAGCCGGCTGCAGGCCGCGGTGGCGCGCCCTTATGGCATGGTGCTGTGCGTCGGCCCCACCGGTTCGGGCAAGACCACCACGCTGCATTCTGCGCTGGCCCACATCAACACGCCTGAGCGCAAGATCTGGACCGCCGAGGACCCGGTTGAAATCACACAGGCCGGCCTGCGCCAGGTGCAGGTCAATCCAAAGATCGACTGGACCTTCGCCAAGGCGCTGCGCGCCTTCCTGCGTGCCGACCCGGACGTGATCATGGTCGGCGAAATCCGCGACGAGGAAACCGCCGAGATCGCCGTCGAGGCCTCCTTGACCGGCCACCTGGTGCTGTCGACGCTGCACACCAACAGCGCCTCGGAAACCGTCACCCGCCTGCTGGACATGGGCATGGACCCGTTCAACTTCGCCGACTCGCTGCTGGCCGTGCTGGCCCAGCGTCTGGTGCGCCGGCTGTGCACGCACTGCCGCATCAGCGAGCCGCTGCCCGAGGCCGAGCAGAACGAGTGTCTGGACGACTATCTGCATGTCTTCCCGGCCGCGCTCAAGCCTGACCGCGCCGCCCTGCTGGCCGACTGGCAGAAGAACTACGGCGAAGGCGGCCAGCTCAAGCGCTATCGCAGCACCGGCTGCGCCAAGTGCGAGAACTCCGGCTACAAGGGCCGCGCCGGCCTGCACGAGTTGCTCACGGTTTCGCAGGACGTGCGTCGCCTGATCCAGACCGGCGCACGCGCCGAGGAGATCATGCAATGCGGCCTGGCGGAAGGCATGCGCACGCTGCGCCAGGACGGCATCGTCAAGGTGCTGGCCGGCGTCACCACGCTGGCCGAGGTGCGGGCCACCAGCAACAACTGAACGCGGCGGAGATAATGGGCCGTCCGAGTGGCACAGCCACTCCGGCGAAGCCCACCGGGCTTTGCCTCTGATCCGGAGCCCCAGATGGTCCAACGCCCGACAAACGCGGCCACACCCACCTCCGCATCGCGTGCCCTGGTCGATGCGCGCCACGCGCAGCTGATCGCGGCGTCGCACGAGCGCTGCCAGGCTTTCGGACTCAGCGAACACAGCCCACCCGACCTGCGCCGCCTGCCGGCCGCCAGCCTGCAGGACCTGCAGCAGCGCAATGCGCGCCTGTGCGCCCAGGCGCTGCCGGTGATGGACATGCTCTACGAGCAGCTGACCCATGCACAGAGCATGGTGCTGCTGACCGACGCCAGCGGCTGCGTGCTGCATGCCCGTGGCGATGCCGGCTTTCTGGAACGCGCGCAGCAGGTGTCGCTGACGCCCGGCGCGCTGTGGGCCGAGGCGGACAAGGGCACCAATGCAGTGGGCACGGCCTTGATGACCGAAGCCGCCACGCTTGTGCACGGCCAGGAACACTATCTGCGCGCCATGCACTTCCTAACCTGCTCGGCCGCACCCATCTTCGACCACAAAGGCGCGCTGCTGGGTGTGATCGATGTCTCCGGCGAGCGCCGCACCTACCATCCGCACACGCTGGCGCTGGCCACCATGTCGGCCCGGCTGATCGAAAGCCAGTGGTTTGCCGACCGCTTCCGCCACAGCACGCGGTTGCACCTGCACAGCAACCCGATGGGACTGGGCACCCTGCACGAAGCCCAGCTGGCGCTGGACGAAGACGGCCACATCCTCGGTGTCAACCGGCGCGCGATGGAGTTGCTCGGCCATTCGGCCGCGGCCCTGCGGCGTGAGAGCCTGGAGCGCCTGTTCGGCTGCAGCCTGGGCGCACTGGCCCAGCTGACCCGCAGCGAGCCCGAACAGGCGCAGCGCCTCATCCAGCGCGCCCGCCCCGGCGAAGCGCTGTATGCCAAGCTCAGCCTGGCCATCGGCAGCCTGGACCTGCAACGCGCCCAGACACGCCGCGAACTGCAGGACAGCGCGCTGCTCAGCCCTCTCCTCGGGACTGCGCCCGCCGCCTCAGGCGCAAGCGAGCCCGTCGGCGAAAAGTCCGCAGCACCCAGCCTGCGTCAGACCGAGCAGCAGGCCATCGCAGCCGCTGTCGAGGCCGCCGGCGGCAACCTCTCGGCCGCCGCCCGCCAGCTGGGCATCGGCCGCAGCACGCTCTACCGCAAGCTGCGCGAGTTCAGCTGAAACGCGAGCGGCCTGGCCTGCCTCACTCGGTGCGGCCGAAGAACAGCTGTTCACCGCCGATCCGGTAGGACGCGATCGCAGCCTGGCCCGCGGGCGAGGTGATCCAGTCGGCAAAGGCCTGCGCCTCGACCTGCTTGACATGCGGGTGGCGGGCCGGGTTGACGACGATCACGCCGTACGGGTTGTTCAGGCGCTGGTCGCCCTGCACCAGCAGCACCAGCTCGCCGCGGTTCTTGAAGGCCAGCCAGGTGCCGCGGTCGGACAGCACATAGGCGCCCGTGGCCGAGGCCATATTGAGCGCCGGCCCCATGCCGCAACCGCACTCGCGGTAGCTGCCGGCCTGGCGCAGCGGGGTCAGGTCTTGCGAGGCCAGCGTCCAGAAGCGCAACTCGGCCGCATGCGTGCCGCTCTTGTCGCCACGCGAGATGAAGGGGGCAGCGCGGGCGGCGATGCGCGCCAGGGCCTGCGCAATGTCGCTGCCCTTGGCGCCCGCAGGGTCGGACGCCGGGCCGATCAGCACGAAGTCGTTGTACATCACGGGCAGCCGCTTCAGGCCCCAGCCCTCGGCCACGAAGCGCGCCTCGGCGGCCGGATCGTGGACGAACACCACATCGGCATCGCCGCGGCGGGCCAGATCCAGCGCCTGGCCCGTGCCCAGCGCCACCACCTTGACCGTGATGCCGCTGGCCGCGGTAAAGCGCGGCAGCAGGTGGGCGAACAGGCCGGACTGCTCGGTCGAGGTGGTCGAAGCCATCACCAGGCTGCGGCCGGTGTCGGCCCCTGCCAGCGCGGGCAGCAGCAAGCCTGGCAGCAACAACAGCGCTACGGCCCGACGTCGAATGGTCTTGATCACAGCAACTCCCCCTTCAGAAACAGCGCCGCCTCTTCGGGCAGGTCTTGATTGAAGAACGCCTGCGTCGGCCGGTCGACGATCACCCGCCCGCCCTCCAGATAGAGCACGCGCGTGGCCAGGCGCTTGGCCTGACCGAGGTTGTGCGTGCTCATCACCAGGCTCATGCCCTCCTCGGCGAACTCCTGGATCAGCGTCTCGACCTCGCGCCGCGCCCCCGGGTCCAGATGCGAGGTGGGTTCGTCCAGGAACAGCAGCTCGGGCTTGAGTGCCCAGGCCCGCGCCAGGGCCAGGCGCTGGCGCTGGCCGCCCGACAGCGCGCAGGCATTGCGCTCTTCCTCACCGGCCAGGCCCACGCGCGCCAAGGCACTGCGCATGCGGGCCTCGCGCTCAGGGCCTGGCACCCGCGCCAGCCACAAGGCCAGCAGCAGATTGCGCCGCACCGACAGGTTCAGGAAGAAGGGCTGCTGGAACACCATGGCCTGGCGCGGCTGGCCGTGCAGCTGCCGGCCGGGACTGTCCAGCAGGCCATGCATCAGGCGCAGCAGCGTGGTCTTGCCGGCGCCATTGGCACCCACCAGCGCCAGGCGCTCGCCGCGCGCCAGGCTCAGCGTCGTCGGGGCCAGCAGCTGATGGCCGCCCTGGCGAACGCTGCAGTTGCGCAGCTCGATCAGCGTCTGGTCATTCATGCCGCGCTCATCCCCTGCTCCTTGCGGCGCAACACTGCCGACATCAGGTTGAGCAGGCCCACCACGGCCAGCAGCACCAGGCCCAGCGCCAGCGCCAGCGGCAGGTCGCCCTTGCTGGTCTCCAGCGCGATGCTGGTGGTCATCACTCGGGTGAAGCCCTCGATATTGCCACCGACGATCATCACCGCGCCCACCTCGGAGATCGCGCGGCCAAAGGCCGTCAGCAGGATCAGCAGCACGGCACGTCGGCCATGCCACAGCAGCAGCGCTGCCTTCAGCATCGGGCCGGCGCCCAGCGAGCGCAGCTGCTCGCCGCCCTCGGCCAGCGCGTCCTGCAGTTGCTGACGGCTCAGCGCCGCGATCACCGGCACCACCAGAATGGCCTGCGCCAGGACCATGGCGCCGGGCGAGAACAGTAAGCCCAGGCCGCCCAGCGGGCCCGAGCGCGACAGCAGCAGATAGACGCACAAGCCCACCACCACCGAGGGCAGGGCCAGCAGCGTGTTCGTCAGCAGGGCCAGCACTCGCAGCCCCGGCCAGCGCCCGACGGCCAGCCAGGCGCCCAGCGCCAGTCCCAGCCCGGAGGCCAGCAGGCAGGCACTGCCGCTGACCAGCAGCGACAGGCCGACGATGCGCAGCAGGCTGGCATCCAGGTTCAGCACCAGGCCCAGCGCCTGCTGAGCGCTTTGCGCGATGACGCTCATGAGAAGGAAGCACTTGTGAAAGGGAGCATGCGGCCGCTATTCTGGCGCAGCGCCAGCGCGCGCCATTCAGAGGGAGCGATTGACAATGAACGACACGAACAGCAAGCCCACCGCGCAGCGGCCCAGCCAGCAGCGACGGCGGCGATTGATGCTCAACAGTCTGGCCGCCCTGCCCGCCTTCGCGCTGCTGCCGAAAGCGAACGCGCAGGCCAGCCCCATTCAGAACGCGCTGAATCAGCGGCTCAAGGTCCAGGGCGTGGGCTACCAGGCCTTCGAGCTGGATGCCGACAAAGGCCTGGCACTGGCCGGCGCAGGACGAGTGCCGGCGCTCGATCAATCCGGTCTGTTCGAGTTCGGTTCCATCACCAAGACCTTCACCGCGCTGCTGCTGGCCGATGCCAGCCTGCGTGGTGAGTTGCGCCTGGACGACCCGCTGGAGCCGGTGCTCGACCTGCAACTGCGTGACAAGAGCGGCCAGCCGCTGCGCTGGATCGACCTGGCCACCCATCGCTCGGGCTTGCCGCGCCTGCCGGCCAATCTGCTGCCCAAGCGCAATGACGATCCCTACGGCGACTACGGCTGGGCCGATATGCAGACCTTTCTGCGCAGCTGGCAGCCAACGCGCGCTCGCGAGGAGCGGTATGAATACTCCAATCTCGGCTACGGCCTGCTGGGCCAGGCGCTGTCGCTGCGCAGCGGCAAATCTTTCGAAGCGCTGCTGGCCGAGCGCGTGCTGCAGCCGCTGAAGCTGGACGGCACGGTGCTGGCGCCACCGCCGGGCGCGCTGCTGGCCCAAGGCCATGACGCGGCCGGCAAGCCGGTGGCGCCCTGGCGCTTCCAGCCGGCGATGGCCGGCGCCGGCGCCCTGCTCGGCTCGGCGCGCGATCTGGCTGCCTATGCCCGCGCCGCGCTGGGCCAGACCCCGGGCAAGCCGCTGGCCGAGGCTTTTGCGCTGTGCCTGCGCCGGCATGCGGACGGGGTCGGGCCTCTCAACCCGGTCGGCCTGGCCTGGAACCTCGCGCCACTCAACGGCCGCACCGTGTTCAACCACGACGGCGGCACCGGTGGTTTTTCCAGCTCGCTGTGGCTGGACCCGCAACGCGGCCGTGCCGCCGGGGTGCTGGCCAACGCCACGGTGCCGGTCAGCGATCTCGCGCTGCATCTGCTCGACCCCTCGGTCCCGCCCAAGGATTTCGCCAGCACCCAGCAAGCAGCGCTGACGCTGGCGCCTGAGCAGTTGGCACCGCTGGCCGGCCTCTACGCGCTGAACAGCAACTTCAAGCTGCGCATCACGGCACGCGGCGAGCGCCTGTTTGCGCAGGCCAGCGGCCAGGGCGAATTCGAGCTGTTTGCCAAGGCACCGCGTCAGTTCTTCGCCCGCATCACCCCGCTGGAAATCGTCTTCGATGGCGAGGCCGGCAGCGCGGCGCCCGCACTGACGCTCAAACAGAATGGCGCGGCGATGCGCTTTGCCCGCGAGCCCTGAAACGCTCCGCGATCGCCTCGGCCATGCGCGCCGCCGCGCCGCGGTGCCGGGCGGCAAAAGCCTGCGCGGCCTGCTGCATGGCCAGGCGTTGCGCGGCGTCGCTGCACAGGGTCAGGCCTTGCGCGAGCGCCGCGTCCAGATCGTCCACACGCCGGGCGGCACCGGCGGCCAGCGCGAGTTCGGCGGCCTCGGCGAAGTTGAAGGTGTGCGGTCCCATCAGCAGCGGGCAGCCACAGGCCGCCGCCTCGATCAGGTTCTGCCCGCCCAGCTTTTCAAAACTGCCGCCCAGCAGGGCCACATCGGCCAGGCCGTAGTACAGCGGCATCTCGCGCATCGAGTCGCCCAGCCAGACATCGGCGCCCAGCGCAGTTTCCGGCGGGGTTTCTGCCCAGCGGCTGCGCCGCGCCAGGCGCAGGCCCTGGGCTTCGACCAACGCGGCCACGTCATCGAAACGTTGGGGATGGCGCGGCACGAGGGCCAGCAGCGGTCGCCCCTGCGCCGGCAGCCGTGCCCAGGCGGCCAGCAGCGGCGCCTCCTCGCCCTCGCGGCTGACGGCCAGCAGCAGCACCGGCCGATCGAGCCTGGCGCGCCAGGCTTGGCCGCAGGCCAGCAAGGCCGCATCGGGCTGCAGGTCGTATTTCAGGTTGCCGCAGACCTGAACCTCCCCCACTCCAGCCTGACGCAGGCGCTGCGCGTCCGCCTCGCTTTGCGCCAACGCCAGACTCAGCGCCTCGGCAGCCGGGCGCAGCAGGGCAGCAAAGCGTTCGCCCTGGCGCAGGCTCTTGTCGGACAGGCGCGCATTGGCCAGCACCATGGGAAGGCCGGCGTTGCGCGCTTGGTGCTGCAGCGTCGGCCAGATCTCGGTCTCCATCAGCACGCCGATGGTCGGCTGCCAGTGCTGCAGAAAGCGCCGCACCGCACCGGGCGTGTCGTAGGGCAGCCAGGTCTGTGCGTCACCCTCGCGCAGCAGTTCGCGGCCCGCTTCGAAGCCGGTGGCCGTGCTGTGGGTCAGCAGCAGGCGCAGACCAGGCTGGCGTTCGCGCAGCGCCGCAAGCAGCGGCGCCGCAGCCCGTGTCTCGCCGAGCGAGACCGCATGCAGCCACAGGCGGCCTGGCTCGCTGGGCGCACAGCCCAGGCCCAGGCGCTGGCCCATCGCATAGCGGTACAGCGGCTCGGCCGTGCCGCGCCGCCACAGGCGCAGCAGATAGGCCGGGGTCAGCAGACGCAGCAGCGCGCCATAGGCCCAGCGGGCCAGGCGCTGCTTGACGGTCTCAGCCGCGATCAATGGCCTGCGGCAAAGGTCGCGTCAGGCTTCACGCGCTTGAGCTGGGCCAGCACATCGTGCTCGATGCGCGCCAGCGCCTCGGGCGTGTGACCCTCGAAGCGCAGCACCAGCACCGGCGTGGTGTTGGAAGCGCGGATCAGGCCGAAGCCGTCGCTGTACTCGACGCGCAGGCCGTCGATCTTGATGACCTCCAGCGCGCCAGGAAACTCGGCCGTCTCCTGCAGCGTGGCCACGACGCTGTGCTGCTCGCCTTCGGCGCAGGGCACGTTGATCTCGGGCGTGGCAAAGCTGTTGGGCAGCGCGTTCAGCACGGCGCTGGGGTCGTGCTCGCGCGACAGGATCTCCAGCAGGCGTGCCGCCGTGTACATCGCGTCGTCAAAGCCGTACCAGCGCTCGGCGAAGAAGATGTGGCCCGACAGTTCGCCGGCCAGCGGTGCGCCGGTTTCCTTGAGCTTGGCCTTGGCCAGCGAATGGCCGGTCTTCCACATCAGCGGGCGACCGCCATGCTCGCGGATCCACGGGGCCAGGCGCTGCGTGCACTTGACGTCGAAGATGATCTCGGCGCCCTTGTTGCGGCTCAGGATGTCGGCCGCGAACAGCATGATCTGGCGGTCCGGCATGATCATGGTGCCGTCCTTGGTGACCACGCCCAGGCGGTCGCCATCGCCGTCGAAGGCCAGGCCCAGCTCGGCATCGCAGGCGTGCACGATGCGCTTCAGGTCTTCCAGATTCTCGGGGCGCGAGGGATCGGGGTGGTGGTTGGGAAAGTCGCCGTCGACCTTGGAGAAAATGTCCACCACCTCGCAGCCCAGCGCGCGCAGGATGGCCGGCGCGCTGGCGCCGGGGATGCCGTTGCCGCTGTCGACGACGATCTTCATCGGCCGCTTGAGCTTGCAGTCGTTGACGATGCGGTGCAGGTACTCGGCCTCGATGTCCATCGTGCCGATGCGGCCTCGGCCGGTGGCGTAGTCCTCGGCCTCGATGCGGCGGCGCAGGCCCTGGATCTGCTCGCCATAGACGGCGGCGCCCTGCAGCACCATCTTGAAACCGTTGTAGTCCTTGGGGTTGTGGCTGCCGGTCACCTGGATGCCCGAGCTGCAGCCATGCTTGCCGCGCGTGGCGGCCACGTAATAAAGCATCGGCGTGGTCACCGCGCCCAGGTCCACCACATCCAGACCGGTCGAGCGGATGCCGCGCGCCAGCGCCTGCACCAGGCCGGGGCCAGACAGGCGCCCGTCGCGCCCCACCACCACGGCCTTCTCGCCCAGCGCCTTGGCTTCGGTGCCGAAGGCTCGGCCCAGATGCTCGGCCAGCGCTTCGTCGAGCGTCTTGCCGACAACACCGCGGATGTCATAGGCCTTGAAGATGGAGGCTGGTACTTGCATGGGATCCCTTTTCTGTCGCTGGGTTCGCTGGCGCCATGGCGGCGCCGGTTGAAGCAGGGCGGATTGTAGGCAAGCGCAGTGACATGGGCGCCTCGACCCTATCCCCGATTGTGGTGGCGCCATTCGTCGTGCCCGCTGTCGATTCGTCGCCGGCCAGCGGCCTCACCGGGTCAGCCCGTCTAGGCTGCGAAGCATCCAAGCCCGACACTGCTGCACACCATGTCCATTCAAAGCCTGCAACAAGACCTCGGCCATGCCCTCCGCCGCTACTTTCACCTGCACAAGCGGCGCGACGAGCCAGCCTGGGCGCGCCTGCTGATCAGCAGCGCCATCGGCCTGTTCTTTCCGACCTTCTTCATCAGCCTGGCGGTCGTGTTTGGCCGCGCGAATGTCGGGCCATACGCGCTGCTGTTCAGCTATGTGATGGGTCTGTTCATCGCCTTCAGCATCCACGGCTTTTACCGCGCCTTCGAACTGCTGGTGCCCGAGCTGACGCTGCAGCGCCTGAACCGCGGCGAGCTGAAGGCCGGGGTGTTCTTCGCGGTCGTGCCGATCGCCATCATGCTGCTGAGCTTCTGGATCTTCATCCAACTGGCCGAGACCCTGACTCAGGTGCAGATCAAGAACACGCCTTTCGATTCAGCCCGTGCCATCGGCCAGTTCCTCTTCATCAGCCTGGTGTTCGCACTGATCGGCACCTATCTGGCCTGGCAGGCAGCCAAGCGCCGCAGCCTGCAGCTGCAGGCCACAGAGGCACAACTGCTGCGCATGCAGGCCCAGATCGAGCCGCATTTCCTGTTCAACAGCCTGGCGGCGGTGCAGAGCCTGATCGACCCGGCGCCCGAGCGCGCCAAGCAGATGCTGGAGCATTTCACCGACTATCTGCGCGCCAGCCTGCAGACGCTGCGGGCCGAGGTCTGCACCTTGGAGCAAGAGCTGCAAGCCGTGCAAAGCTATCTGGGCCTGATGCAGATCCGCATGGACGAGCGCCTGAGCTTCGAGATCGAGGCCTCCGCCGAGGCCAGGCGCGCGCTGCTGCTGCCGCTGCTGCTGCAGCCGCTGGTGGAGAACGCCATCAATCACGGACTGGAAAGCAAGCCAGAGGGCGGCCATCTGCAGATCAGTGCCAGCGTCGCGGAAGGCATGCTGACGCTGCAGGTGCGTGACAATGGCCTGGGCCTGGCCGCCCCGAAACGCCGTGCCCGCCCCGGCAACGGCCTGGCGCTGAAGAACATCCGCGAGCGCCTGGCGGCCCGCTACGACGATGGTGCCGCCCTCGAACTCGATCTGAACAACACCGGCTGCTGCGCGACCTTGCGCCTGCCCCTGGAGAAGGAAACCCCGTCAACATGACCCGTGCCCTGATCGCCGACGACGAGCAGCACCTCGCCCGCTATCTGCAGGAGCAGCTGCTGGCCCTCTGGCCCGAGCTGGAGATCGTCGCCCTCGCCCGTAACGGCCTGGAGGCCGCCAGCCAGATCGAGGCGCTGCAGCCCGATGTGGCCTTCCTCGACATACAGATGCCGGGCCTGACCGGTCTGGAAGTGGCGCAGGGCATCGAGGGGCCGACCCGGGTGGTCTTCGTCACCGCCTATGACGAGTACGCGGTGCAAGCCTTCGACCAGGCGGCGCTGGACTATGTGCTGAAGCCGATCAAGACCGAGCGCCTGGCCCAGGCGGTCAAGCGCGTGCAGGCCGCGCTGGCGGCGCCTGCCACCGAGCCCGGCCCCGGCCTGGCGCAGGCGCTGCAGCGCATGGCGCTGGCGCCGGCCCAGCCGCAGCTGCGCTGGGTGCGCGCCAGCCAGGGCGAGCTGACCCACCAGATCGACGTCGCCGAGGTGCTGTTTTTCCATGCCGACGACAAGTACACCTGCGTGCAGACGGCCGAGGCGGAATACCTGATCCGCACCCCGATCGTCGAGCTGGCAGCGCAACTCGACCCGCAGCAGTTCTGGCAGGTGCACCGCTCGACCCTGATCAACCTCGCCCACCTCGCCGGCACGCGGCGCGACGAGGCCAGCCGGCTCTTCCTGCGCTTCAAGCGCCATGAGCGCGAGTTGCCGGTCAGCCGCGCCTATGTGCATCTGTTCAAGGCCATGTGAGAACCTTGGGTGAAGGCTCTCCCGGTGCTAGAGTCACCAGCCTAAAAGGGGAGATTGACTGGCCGGGCACGCCGACAGGCCAGCAGCGAACAGACTCGAAGTACCGTGATGGATCGACGCGACTTTCTGGAACGGCTGACCGTGCTGGCGCCGGCCGCAGTCCTCGTACCCGACGCTGCCAACGGCAGCACCAAAGCAAGCGACAGCGAGCTCCAATGGGTGGCCGGTGATCTGCCGCCCTTTGCCTGGCAGGCGGCTGACGGCAGCTCACAGGGCTACGCCCACGAGCTGGCGCTGGCGATGAGCCAGAAGCTTGGCCGCCCGGGTCGCGTCAGCTACTACCCCTGGGCCCGGGCCGTCAAGATGACGACGGAAGGCAGCAGCTTCGGCGTCTTTCCGCTGGCGCGCACGCCGGATCGGGAGCACAGCTTTCGCTGGCTGATCCCGCTGACGCGCGTGCAATACGCTTTCGTCGGCAGGGCCGAAGCGAAGCCGATGAGTCTGGAGCAGTTGCGCAGGGAGCCCATCGGTGTGCTGCGGGGCTCGCCCATCATCAAGAACCTGCAGAGCGAAGACTTCCGCACCATCCGCGAGGCCAAGGACTACAAGGATCTGCTGCGCATGCTCAATGAGAAGAGCTTGACAGCCATCTATGCCGGTGCCCCGATGCTGATGGCTGCGATCGATGAGTATGGCCACAGCCGCTCGGCCTACATCACCCAGACCACCTTGGGCGAGGCGACGCTCTACATGGGCGCATCGCTGGGCTTGCCCGAGGCCGAGGCGCAACGCTGGATCAAGGCCTATCAGCAGCTGCAGGCGGATGGCACCGTTGCCCGCCTGCAGCAGCGTTATCTACGCTGAGGCATCACCTGCCCACAGGTCCGAAAACGACCAGTCCTGGCGCAGCGGCCACCCTATCATGGCCGCATGCCGCTCGACCCCGACCACTGCTACCCGGCCCTTGTCGCCCGCGACGCCCGCTTCGATGGGCTGTGGTTCGTCGGCGTCAGCTCCACCGGCATCTACTGCCGCCCGATCTGCCGTGTCCGCACACCGAAGCGTGAGAACTGCAGCTTCTACGCCAGCGCCGCGCAGGCCGAAGCCGCCGCCTATCGCCCCTGCCTGAAGTGCCGCCCCGAGCTGGCGCCGCGCGCCGGGCAGCCGGCCTGGAGCGTGATGGACGCCTCGCGCACGCTGGCGCGGCAGGCGGCCGAATGGCTGGATGGCTGTGACGACCCCGAGGCCTCGGTCGAGCGGCTGGCCGCCCATCTGGGCATCACGAGCCGGCACCTGCGCCGCATCTTCGCTGCCGAGCAGGGCGTGACGCCGCTGCAGTATCTGCAGACACGGCGCCTGCTGCTGGCCAAGCAGTTGCTCAGCGATTCCGCGCTGCCGGTCGCCGCCGTCGCGCATGCGGCCGGCTTTGCCAGCCTGCGCCGCTTCAATGCCGCCTTCGTCGAGCATTACCGGCTGCAACCCACGGCGCTGCGCCGGGCGGTGCCGGCCAAGGTCGCCGCCGGCGCCGAG
The DNA here is from genome assembly GCA_015657635.1 of Roseateles sp. Taxonomy (GTDB): domain Bacteria; phylum Pseudomonadota; class Gammaproteobacteria; order Burkholderiales; family Burkholderiaceae_C; genus JACDQM01. The sequence goes on along the minus strand of JACDQM010000187.1, from coordinate 62,817 downwards.
ACCGCGCTGCGCCTGGCCTACCGTCCGCCCTATGCGGTGCCGGCACTGCTGCAGTTCCTGGCCGACCGCGCCATTCCCGGCATCGAGTCGGTCGACCTGCCCGCGCTGCGCATCGAGCGCAGCCTGCGGCTGCAGCACCGGGGTCAGGTCTTGAGCGGGCGCATCGTCGTGCAGTTCGACACCAAGGCGCCGCTGCTGCGGCTCACGCCCTGCGCAACGCTGTGGCCGGCCAGTGCCAGCCTGATGCCGCTGCTGCGGCGCTGGCTCGATCTGGACGCCGAGCCGGGCCTGATCGACGCCCGACTCGGCGCGCTGGCCACGAACGAGCCGGGGCTGCGCCTGCCGGGCTGCGTGGACCGTTTCGAGCTGGCCGTGCGCGCCGTGCTGGGCCAGCAGGTCACGGTGGCAGCCGCGCGCACCCTGGCCGCGCGTCTGGTGCAGCGCTTTGGCGCGCCGCTGGCTGACGGCCAGGCCACGGCCGAGGTGCACCGCTTGTTCCCGGCCCCCGAGACGCTGGCCGAGGCAGCGCTGGAACAGATCGCCGAGCTGGGCATCATCCGCCAGCGCGCCCAGGCCCTGATCGCGCTGGCCACAGCCTGGCCCTCACTGCGCTATGCCCAGGGCCGGGGCGAGCTGGCGCTGGCACGCGCCGAGCTGCTGGCCCTGCCCGGCATCGGCCCCTGGACGGCGGACTACATGCTGATGCGCGGCTGGAGCTGGCCGGACGCCTTCCCTCCCGGCGACATCGTGCTGCGCCGCGCGCTCAGCGCCGACCCGGCACAGCCGCTGTCGGCCGCGGCCACGCAAGCCGCCAGCACAGCCTATCAACCCTATCGCAGCTATGCGGTGCTGCGCCTGTGGCGTGCGGCCGCGCTGGCCGCCAGCAAAGCCAGCAGCACGGCGAGGAGAAGTCCATGAAGCTCAGCGCCCAATGCCGCATCGACACCCCGCTGGGCCCGCTGTGCGCGGCGCGCAGCCCGCAGGGCCTGGCCGGCCTGTGGTTCGATGCGCAAGCCCATCACCCCGGACCGCTGGACGCACCGCAGCGCGCTGACGATCCACTGCTGCAGGCCACTGCCCGCCTGCTGGAGCGCTATTTCCAGGGTCAGGTCTTGCCCCAGATGCTGGACGAACTGCCGCTGGCCCCGATGGGTAGCGCCTTCCAGCAGCGGGTGTGGCAGGCGTTGCGCGCCATTCCCAGCGGCCACAGCCGCAGCTATGGCCAGCTGGCGGCGCAGCTGGGCCGGCCGCAGGCGGCGCGCGCCGTCGGTGCTGCGATCGGGCGCAATCCGATCGCCATCCTGATTCCCTGCCACCGCGTGCTCGGCGCTGGCGGGCAACTGACCGGCTATGCCGGCGGCCTGGCGCGCAAGCAGGCCATGCTGCGTCTTGAGGGCGTCGCGTTCGCCCAACCCTGAGCTACTGCCAGAACTGGGCGGCCGGCCTGCCAGAATCGCGTCCCTACTCATCCTCCCTGCCTGCTGCCCGGCCGGCCTGCATTCCGTCCTCATGAAACTCAAGCCCGCCGATCTGCTGGAACTCTGCACGCTGGCCGCCATCTGGGGCGCCTCCTTCCTGTTCATGCGCCTGGGCGCGCATGAATTCGGTCCGGTGGTGCTGGCCGCGCTGCGGGTAGGCATCGCCAGTCTGGCGCTGCTGCCGTTGCTGGCCCTGCGCCAGGGCCTGACCGAGCTACACCAGCAGTGGCGGCCGCTGTGTGTGGTGGCGCTGCTGAACAGTGCCCTGCCCTTCGCGCTTTTCAGCTATGCGGCCCTGTCGATCAGCGCCGGCCTGTCCAGCATCCTGAACGCCACCACGCCCTTGTGGGGCGCCCTGGTCGCCTGGGTCTGGCTGCGTCAAGGCCTGACCCCGCTGCGTGTGCTGGGCCTGCTGCTGGGCTTTGCGGGCGTGGTTTTCCTGGCCTGGGAGCAGGCCTCGTTCAAGCCGGGCGGCAGCGGCTTCGCGCTGCTGGCCTGCTTGCTGGCTGCGCTGAGCTATGGCATCGCCGCCAACTACACCAAGAAGCGCTTGAGCGGCGTCTCTGCGCTGGCCGTGGCCACCGGCAGCCAGCTGTACGCGGCACTGATGCTGGCCGGTCCGGCTGTGCTGCTGTGGCCCGCTGCCATGCCCAGCGCCAAGGCTTGGGGCGGCGCGCTGATGCTGGCCCTGCTGTGCTCGGCGCTGGCCTACATCCTGTTTTTCCGGCTGATGGCCCGCATCGGCCCCACCAACACGATTGCGGTGACCTTCCTGATCCCGGGCTTTGCGGTGCTGTGGGGCTGGCTGTTCCTGGGCGAAGCCTTCACGCTGCGCATGGCTGTCGGTTGCGCCATCGTGCTGCTCGGCACGGCGCTGGCGGTGGAGCTGATCCGGCGCCCGATCAATGGCCGCTGAAACCTGGGCAAGATGTCTCGCAGACGTGTGTCCGTCTGGCAAGATTCAGCGCTGTTTGCCGTACTTCTTGTCGCGAAACTCCACGCGCATGTGGGCCCTCCATGCGTTTGCCGCTGTTTGACAAGCTCACCCGCTCGCCACTTGCTTGATGGATTTCCCTCACTCCAGTCGCGCTGACGCCATCGACCTGCCGCCGCTGCGCTGGCCCTTGCTGGGGGCCGTGGGCGTGGCGGCGTGCAGCGGTCTGCTCAGTCTGCAGGTGCTGGGGCATGCGGGCGCATGGCAGCAGCGCCTGCTGTTGATGGCTTGCTTCCTGCTGGCCGCGCTGCCGCTCACGCTGTGGCAGCGCGCCCTGTGGCGACGGGGCAGCAGCCGTTGGGCCACGGCGCTGCTGCTCCTGCTCGCAAGCGGCTTGGGGTCGCTCGCAAGCAATGTGCTGCTGGCCGTGTGGAACGCCTTCGGCAGCGACGCGCCGCTGAACTGGAGTTGGGCCATGCTGCTGCGCGGGCGCGGGCCCGACGGTGTCTGGATGGCGCTGCTGGTGCACGCCGCGCTGCATGCGGCGCTGAACCACGCCTGGGCACTGCAGGCCGAGCGGCTGCGCAGCGCACAGGCCCTGCAGCTGGCGCGTGAGGCCGAACTGCGCGCGCTGCGCTACCAGCTGCAGCCGCACTTCCTCTTCAACACACTCAACGCGATATCGGCGCTCAGCACCGCCGGCCAGGGCGGCGCCGCACGCGAGCTCATCAGCGACCTCGCAGACCACCTGCGCAGCACACTGGAAGCCGACGAGCGCCTGCTGGTGCCCCTGGCCGAAGAGCTGGCCCACACCGAAACCTACCTCGCCATTGAGAAGCGCCGGCTCGGCCCGCGACTGCAACTGCAGCAAGAGCTCGCACCCGAGTTGCTGGCCCAGCCCACACCGCGCTGGCTGCTGCAGCCGCTGGTGGAGAACGCACTGCGCCACGGCATCGCGCCACGGCCCGAAGGCGGCCTGCTGCGCTTGCAGCTGCAGCGCGACGGTGCCGATGTGCTGCTGCAACTGGACAATCCGGTGGCCGACAACAGCAGCAGCACAGCCGCTGGCCACGGCATCGGCCACCGCAATGTGCGCGCGCGGCTGGAGTTGCTGTTCCCCGGCCGCCACCGTTTCGAGGCCGGCCCGGTGCCCGGAGGCTACCGTGTGCAAGTGCGCTGGCCGGCGACTGCACCATGACGCAAGCCCTGCGTGTGGCCGTGGTCGACGACGAGCCGCTGGCCCGGCTGGGCGTGACGGCACGGCTGGCGGCCTTGCCCGATTGCACGCTGGTGGGCGAGTTCACCGACGCGCAGTCAGCCTGGGCCGGGCTGGCAACATCGAGCGATCAGCCTGCGCCGGCCATCGACGTGCTGATCGTCGATGTCCAGATGCCTGGCGACAATGGCCTGGATTTGCTGGCGCGCTGGCCCCAGGCGCAACGTCCTGTGGCCATCGTGCTGACCGCCCATGCCGAGTACGCGGTGCGCGGTTTCGAGTTGCAGGTCGTGGACTACCTGCTCAAGCCCATCGACGACGCACGCTTTGTCGAAGCGCTGGCCCGCGCTCGGCACGCCCTGCGGCTGCGCCGCCTGCCCGAAGACGCAACCTCGGCTGGCACCTGGCTGCAGCGCTTCGAGCTGCGTGAAGGCGAGCGGCGTGTCTTCGTTGACGCGCAGCAGGTGAAATGGATCGAAGCCGATGCGGACTACGCGGTGCTGCACACCGCAGACGGCCGACGGCACCTGTTGCGCGAACCCTTGCATCGGCTGGCCGACCGGCTGGACCCAGTGCAGTTCCTGCGCGTGCACCGCAGCGCCATCGTGCGCCTTGACCAGATCGCCGAGATGCAAGCGCTGAGCAACCGCGATGCACTGCTTCGCCTGAAGGACGGCACGCCCGTGCGCGCCAGCCGGACCCATGTGCCGGCGCTGATGGCGCTGCTGCGCCCCCGCTGAGGCGCGGCCGCCAGACAGCCACCTGCTCGACTGCACACCGGTTCACCGCAAACCGGGCACGGCCTGTCGCAGGCCGCTGGCCCGGCGCGCGGCCCCGCCCCATCCTCGCCGCCTGGGCGATGGGCCCGGCCAAAACGGAGTGCAGATGAAGAAGCATCGGAGAACACGGACGGCGGCGCTGTTGGCCTTCGCCGCAGCGGTGGCAGCGCAGGCGACCGCGCAGGCAACAAGGTCTAGCCCAGTTCAACCGCAGACGCCGGCAGCGCCCAGTGCGCTGGTGGCGCAGGCCTTGCTGGACGCGATGCGCGAAGCCAGCGGCGTCCCCGGCATGGGCGCCGCGGTGGTGCAGCAAGGGCAGCTGGTGTGGCAAGGCAGCAGTGGCCGGGCCGACATCGCGCGGCATCAACCGGTGGACACCGACACGCGCTTCCGCCTCGCGAGCGTTTCCAAGCTGTTCACGGCCACGGCCCTGGCCCGGCTTGCGCAAGAGGGGCGGATCGACCCGCATGCGCCGCTTTCGGCAGCCGGCAACCCGCCCGACTGGTTGCCTGCGGGCTGGGGCGCCATCACGGCTGCCCAACTGGCGGCACACACTGCCGGCGTGCCGCATTACGAGGCGCAGGATGCAGTCCGAGGCCACCGCGCCTTCAGCAGTGCACAGGAGGCTGCACGGGTGCACCTGGCAGGCCGCAGCTTGCTTGCCACGCCGGGACAGCAATACCGCTACTCCAGCTGGGGCTACACGCTACTTTCCGCGGCCATCGAGGCCGGTAGCGGCCAGTCGTATGCGGACTATCTGGCCGGCTCTCTCACCCAAGGCCTGGCCATCGCGCCGGATGAGCAGCGGCGCCCCGCGGATGCAAGCAGCAGTCGGTCCTATACCCTGACGTCGACGGGTGTTGAGGAAGCCGAGCCACATGACCACAGCTACAGCCTGGGTGGCGCGGGCCTGGTGGCCACGCCAGCCGCGCTGGCGCTCTGGGGCGGCCGCCTGTTGCAGGGCGAGCTGCTGAGTGAGCGTTGGCGGCAATGGATCTGGAGCCCGCAAATGCTGGGCGATGGCCGAGCCGTCCGGGAGCCGCGTGGCGACGCCATGGGCATCGGCTGGCGCCTCAGCCACGATCTCCAAGGCCTGCCGCTTCGTCACCATGCCGGCGCCACAAGCGGCGCGCGCAGCGCCTTGCTGCTTTGGCCCTCGCTGGGGATGAGCGCGAGCCTGCTGTCCAACGCGCTCTGGACCACGGCCATCGAGCGCAACACCGAGCTGCTGAGTGCCCCGTTCCGTCCGCTGCCGGGCGACCTGGTGAGCAGCCCCTGCCCGACCGGTGCGCACACCGTGAGCTTCAGCGATGCCGGCCAGACGCATGTGGTGCCGGCGCAATTCAGCGCGGCGTCAGGCCTGTGCCGCGCCACGCTGCAGCTGCCTGAAGCCTTGGCCGCGCTGTTCAGTGCGGCACCGCAGCGGCCGCGCCGAACAGTGCAGCTGATCGCGCTGGGCCCCGGGCTGTCGCGCGGAGCACTGGCCACACCCTTGGGGCTGCTCGAGTGGAGAGCCACCGGGCCGCGGGCCGCCCAGCTACGTTTGCCCGCCAACTCGCAGCTTGTGACGGTGCACTGGCCTTGATGGCCTCAATGAGGCAGCTTGAACACGTCCACCGCGGTGACCAGACGCTGAGCCTGCTCCCGCATCGCGTCCGAGGCGGCTGCGGTCTGCTCCACCAACGCGGCGTTCTGCTGGGTCATCTGATCCAGCTCATGGATGGCCTTGGCGATCTGCGAGATGCCGGTCGCCTGCTCGCGTGCGCCGGCGGAAATGTTCTGCAGCAGGCCGCCCACCTGCTCGGTGCTGGCCACGATCTCGCCCATCGTGCTGCCGGCATCGCTGACGATGCGGCTGCCGGATTCGACGCGCTCGCCACTGGCCGCGATCAGCGACTTGATCTCGCGCGCGGCGCTGGCCGAGCGGCCGGCCAGGGCGCGCACTTCGGACGCCACCACCGCAAAGCCACGGCCATGCTCGCCAGCGCGCGCAGCCTCGACCGCGGCATTCAGCGCCAGGATATTGGTCTGGAAGGCGATGCCGTCGATCACGCCGATGATTTCGCCGATGCGCTGGCTGGAGCTGCGGATATCGTCCATGGTCTGCACCACCTGGCCGATCACCTCACCGCCGCGCCGTGCCAGCCCGATGTTGCCCGAGGCCAGCTGCGAAGCCTCCTGGGAGCCATCGGTCGTGGTGGCCACTCGCGAACCGATCTGTTCCATCGCCGAGGCAGTTTCCTCCAGATTGGCGGCAGACTGCTCCGTGCGCCGCGACAGATCCAGCGTGCCCGAGGCCACTTCGCTGGCTGAGTCGATGATTTGCGCCGAGGTCTCGCGCACCTGGGCCACCGTGTCACGCAGCGACTGCTGCATCTCGCCAAGAGAGCGCATCAGCACCGCGGTCTCGTCACGCCCTTTCACCTCGATCGGCCGCGACAGGTCGCCGCCAGCCATCTCGTGCATATGCACCACCAGCGCCCGCATGCCGCCGCTCACCGAACGGAAGAAGCAATAGAAGAAATAGCCGGCCGCCAGCACCAGCAGCGCGGTCAGCACGAAGGCGAAGGTCATGGTGGCACGCAGGCCCGCTTCACGCTTGGCCAGCAAGCCGTCCAAGGTCTCGGCGACACGGCCTTGCAGTGTCAGCAAGTCCTGGATTGCCGCCGTGCCGTCGCGCACCACGGCGTCGGCGCTCAGGGCGCCAGGACCACCGGCGACAGTCTCCTGGCCGGCCTTGAAGAAGGCCCGGCTACTCTGAAGAAGCTCTTCAAACTTCAGTCGCTTGAGCTCCGCATTGAATTCCAGCGCACGCGTGAAGCTGCTGTCAACGCGGTGCACTGTCGCCAGGTCCACGGCGAGAGCAGCTGCCGCCGGTGCCACCGTGGCCGGGCTGATGCCGTCCTTGGCCAGCGTGGCCAAGGCACCCCGGGTCAGACCCATCGCCTCCATCATCTCGGGCAGGTCGACCATGGACACCAGCATCAGGTAGTAACTGTCACCTTCCGGGTCCAGCGCCAGACCGCTCGAATCGACGAAGTGCTGGATGGTGGCGGCGAGTTCGCCGCTCAGTGCCACCAGAGGCTTGCGCTGTTCGGCGGCTGGGGCCTTGGCGTCGATAGCCTGGGCAGCGGCGTAAGCCGCATCGATGGCCTTGATGTGCATGTCGCCGTCGCCACCGAAGTGGGCATGCTGCGCCTTGATGGCCACCATCGCCGACCCATAGCGCTTGTTGAAGTCGCTGCGCAGCCCCTCCAGATCGGGCCGCTCCTTGCCATTGGCCCGATCAACCACGGCGCGCCGCAGCAACTGGGTGGCCTGCATGGCCGGCACGATGGCCTGCACCGTCATCACCCCGCGGCGCTCATTGGCCGTGCTCTCAAGGGCCGCCAGTCGGTCCTTTGCATAGAGCACCAAGAGCACCAGCAGGGGCGCCAGCAGCAGCACCAGCACCACCGCGGCCTTGCCCGGAAACATCATCCGGCGAAACCAGTTCACCCCGGGGCGCAGCCAGGCAGGGGTCGAGGCGGGCAGCGTGGGCACAGACTTGCTCATGGGTTTCACGGCGTCAGAGTTGATTTGATAATTGTGATACATACATCACTTCCCTGCCTGTAAAGACTCACGCCGACAGTGAAATCTGAACGTATCGCCCTCAGCTCTGCAGCCGGCAAGCCACAGCCGACTTAACGCGCCTTATTGCAAGTGACTTCCGGCTGCCCATAACCCCAGACAAGGCGAACTTCCGCCCCCTTTTCCCAAAGGCTTTCATTGCGTCCCAGATAGCGGGCGCCGTCAATGCCGGGCTGGCGCACCATCAAGGAGACCTGATCGCCGCGCTCGGCAATCAGAGTCGGCGGCTCGGTCGCAAAGTAGGTGGCCATCAGCTCGTCGGCCGGATGGGCTGGATCGCAGCCATAGCGTTGCACCGCCAGCACGGGCACCAGCCGGTAGCGCGCCTGCAGCTCGACGATGCGCAGGACATAGCTGTCGCGCACACAGGCCATGGTCCCTGCGGCACCGGCTTTCCAGCAGTCGTCGCGGCCCTTGATCCAGCCGCGTTGCTCGGCCTTCAGCACCGGCGGTCGCTCGTTGACGGCCTTGCGCCGCGCAGCGGCATAGACCTCGGCCAACTGTTGATCCAGCTGGCGCAAGCCCGGATCGGCGCAAACCTGGGCCGCGATGCTGCCGGGCTCGGGATTGACGCGACAGGCCGGTGGCGCCGACGCCTTCGTCGGCGCCAGGCCGGGCTGCCGAGCCAGCTGCTGCTCGATCAACGTGCACCAGGCGGCGCCATCACGAGGCGGCAAATCAGGCCTGCCGCGCAAGCCGAGCCGGAACTCGATGACCGACTGCCACTCGCCCGAGCCCAGGTCCGGCCCGTGTCCCTGGCGATCGCCGCTGGGCAGGCGCGACTCGACGGACTGCTGCCATGCGACCGAGCAGGCCGGATCAGCGCTGGCCACGGCCGCCAGGGCTGGCGTGAAGGCGCACAGCATGGCGCTGGCCACTCCCACCAAGGTTCGCATCGCTGCAGGCTTCATGGTCGCAACTCCTGTGTGTGAGACGCGGATGCCGTCACGGCTGGCCCGAGGCCCGGCAGCGCTCAGCCGCTCAGCAAGGCCGTCAGGCCCGCCTCATCCAGCACCTCCACCCCCAGCTCCCGTGCCTTGTCCAGCTTGGAACCCGCTTCCTCGCCGGCAATCACATAGTGGGTCTTCTTGGAGACTGAACCGCTGACCTTGCCGCCGGCCGCCTCGATCAGGGCCTTGGCCGCGTCGCGGCTGAGCGTCGGCAACGTGCCGGTCAGCACCAGGGTCTTGCCCAGCAGCGGCTGCGGCCCCTGGTTCTGGGCCGCGCCCTCACCTTCGTCCCAGTGCACGCCGGCAGCGCGCAGCTGCTCAAGCACCTCGCGGTTGTGCGCCTGGGCGAAGAAGGTGTGGATGCTCTGGGCCACGATGGGGCCGACATCGCGCACGGCAAGCAGATCGTCGACACTGGCCTCCACCAGCCGGTCCAGGCTGCCGAAGTGCCGGGCCAGGTCCTTGGCCGTGGTTTCGCCCACCTGCCGGATGCCCAGCGCAAACAGGAAGCGGGCCAGCGTGGTGCGCTTGCTCTTCTCGAGCGCGTCGATGATGTTCTGCGCGCTCTTGTCCGCCATGCGCTCAAGGGCCGCCAGCTTGGCCACCCCCAGCGTGTAGAGCCCGGGCAGGCTGAGCACGATGCCGCCGTCCACCAGCTGCTCCACCAGTTTGTCGCCCAGGCCCTCGATGTCCATCGCGCGGCGGCCGGCAAAGTGCAGCAGCGCCTGCTTGCGCTGGGCCGGGCAGAACAGGCCACCGCTGCAGCGGTAGTCGATGCCGCCTTTCTCGCGCAGCGCGGCGCTGCCGCAGACCGGGCAGACGGCCGGCATGCGGAAGTTCGGCACATAGGGCTCGCGCGGCGCAAAGCTGCTCGGCAGGCTGTCCGCCGGCACGGCCGAAGCGCCGGCTCGCGGGGCCAGCGCGGCGCTCGCCACCCGGCCCACCACCTCGGGAATCACATCGCCGGCGCGGCGCACGATTACCGTGTCGCCCACCCGCACGCCCTTGCGGCGCAGCTCGAAGACGTTGTGCAGCGTCGCATTGCTGACCGTCGTGCCGCCCACGAACACCGGCTCCAGCTTGGCCACCGGCGTCAGCTTGCCGGTGCGCCCGACCTGGATGTCGATCGCGTTCAGCCGCGTCAGCTGCTCCTGCGCCGGGTATTTGTGGGCCACCGCCCAGCGCGGCTCGCGTGTCTTGAAGCCCAGGCTGCGCTGCAGCGCGAGGCTGTTGACCTTGTAGACCACACCGTCGATGTCAAAGGGCAGCGCATCACGCTGCTGCGCCATCGCCTGATGGAACTGCACCAGGCCGGACGGTCCGAAGGTCACGACGCGGTGCTCGCACACCGGCACGCCCATGGTTTGCAGCGCGTCCAGCACACCGGCATGCGTGTCGGGCAGTTGCCAGCCCAGCACCTCGCCCAGACCGTAGGCGAAGAAGCTCAGCGGGCGCTGCGCGGCGATGCCCGGGTCCAGCTGGCGCACCGCACCGGCGGCGGCGTTGCGCGGGTTCACGAAGGTCTTGTCGCCCTTCTCGCGCTGGCGTTCGTTCAAGGCCTCGAAGTCGTCGCGCCGCATATAAACCTCGCCGCGCACTTCGAGCACGGCGGCATCGACGCCCAGCAGGCGCAGCGGAATCTGCTTGATGGTGCGGATGTTCTGCGTCACCTCTTCGCCGGTTTCGCCGTCGCCACGGGTGGCCGCCTGCACCAGCACACCCTGCTCGTAGCGCAGATTGAGCGCCAGACCGTCGAACTTCAGCTCGGCGGCGTATTCAACCGGCGCGTCGAGTTCACCCAGGTCCAGTTCGCGGCGCACCCGGGCATCGAAGCTCTCGGCGCCGGCCGGCGTGGTGTCCGTCTCGGTCAGGATGCTGAGCATCGGCACCGCATGCCGCACCGGCGCAAAGCCGTCCAGCACCCGCCCCAGCACGCGCTGGGTCGGCGAGTCCGGTGTCAGCAGCTCGGGATGCGCGGCCTCCAGCGCCTGCAGCTCCTGGAACAGGCGGTCGTACTCGGCGTCCGGCAGCTCGGGCTGGTCGAGCACGTAGTAGAGATGGGCATGGTGGTTCAGCGTGGCACGCAATTCGGCCGCGCGCGCAGCCGGCGCGGCCAGCGCCGGCACATCGGCAGAGAAGAGATCGGACTGGCTCATGGCCGGATTGTGTCCCAGCCGACAAGCACTGCCGCGCCACCCACAGCAAGGTGAATTGTGTGAAAAGTCACCTGCTGTTGTGACGCTTCACCGCACCGAATTCCTACAGAATGGGCCCAAATCAATCGACCGCCAGATGACCGATCTTCAGAACGCTGTGCCCCTGGGCTTTGGCCTGGTCGCCAGTTGCTGGCTGGCCTGGCTGGGCGTCGAGTCCGCCGCGCGCCAGCAGCGGAGCGCCTTTTCGACCCTGTGCAGCGCCACCCTGATCGCCCTGGGCCTGTGGTGGCCCGTCTGGACGGCCAGCGGCGCCGTGCCCTGGTCGGCCTGGCCCACGCTGAGCTATGCCGCGCTGGCTGCCCTGCTGACGCTGAGCGCCTGCCTGGTGCAGTTGCTGGGGCCACGTGAAGGCAAGCAGCGCGGCCTCTCGCTGCTGGCAAGCACCCTGCTCGGGGCCATCGCACTCACCGGCGCCCTGGCCTGCCTGCTCGCGCCCGCGCTGCCACAGAGCGGCGATCTGGCGTGGCTGATCGGGCTGGGCGCCATTCAGTCCCTGCTCCTGCTCTGGGCCATTGCGATTCAGGGCACGGGCGCGCAGGGCGCGCTGCTGCGCGCTGTGGCCATACTGCCGGCCTGCCTGCTGCCGCTCGCATGGCAGGCGCCGGCAGCGGCTGGCGCGCAGCAATGGCTGGCCGGGCCGGTGCTGCTGATCCTGCCCCTGCTCAGCCTGCTCGCCGTCACCGGCCTGCTGCTGGCCCGCCGGACCGGCCAGGCTGAGGGACAAAGCGCCAGTTCCGCCGAGGCGCTGCGCAAGGCCCTGACCGACCCACTCACCCAGCTGCCCAGCCGCCAGGCCGTCGAAGATGAACTCGAACAGCTGACGGTGCGTTGCGACCGCAGCGGCCATGGGCTGGCCGTGCTGGTCTTCAATCTGGACGGCTTTCACAACGTCAACGACGGACTTGGCCACGATATGGGTGATCAGGTGCTGCGCGATGTGGCGGCCAGGCTGAGTCAGTGCAAGAGTGCTCAGGAGCGCGTTGCTCGCATCGCCGCTGACGAGTTTGTGCTGATCACGCCCTATTCGATGGACATGCAGGCGCTGGCAGCGCGTACCAACCGAGTATTGGGCGAGCTCTCGCGGCCCTACAGCATCGCCGGCCAGGATTTGCCGCTGGGCTGTTCCGCAGGCATCGCGGTCTACCCTGATCACGGCGCCGCGCGGCGCCTGCTCAGTTGCGCCAAGCAGGCGGCGCTGGCCGCCAAGCGGCTGGGCGGCGCCTGTTTCAGCGTCTACACGCCGGGCATGGACCAGGACAAGCGCCAGCAGCTGGACTTGCTGAAGGACCTGCACCTGGCCATCGAGCGCAAGGAGCTGGAGCTGTTCTTCCAGCCCAAGATCGACGCCGCCAGCGGCCAGGTGACGGCTGCTGAAGCCCTGCTGCGCTGGCACCACCCCAGCAAGGGACTGATCTCACCGGCGGTGTTCATCCCGGTGGCCGAACGCTTCGGCTTGATGCGCGACCTCGGCAACTGGGTCATCGAAGCTGCCTGCGTGCAGGCCAGGCGCTGGCGCGACGAAGGCCTGCGCATGCGCGTGGCCATCAATCTGTCGGTGCTGCAGATGCGCCAGGCCGATATCGTCGAACGCATCGAGCGCACGCTGGCGCAGCACCGGATCCAGCCCGATCTGCTGACCTGCGAGATCACCGAGTCGGTGGCGATGGAAGACACGCTGGCCACACAGGACACCTTCCGGCGCCTCGGCGAGCTGGGCGTGCATCTGTCCATCGATGACTTCGGCACCGGCTATTCCAGCCTGGCCTATCTGCGCAAGCTGCCAGCTTCGGAGCTGAAGATCGATCGCAGTTTCGTCAGCGAGATCGACACCAACTCGCATGCCTGGGCGGTGGTTCACGCCATCGTGCGGCTGGCCCACGCGATGAATCTGCGCGTGGTGGCCGAAGGCGTCGAGACCGAGATGCAGCAGAAGTACCTGCTCAAGCTGGGCTGCGACGAGTTGCAGGGCTATCTGTTTGCCAAGCCCATGTCTGCCAACGCCATCCTGCTGTGGGCCAAGAATGACAGCGCCAGCAAGGCGCCGGAGTTCCGCGCCTCGCTGTTCGGCGACACCGAGCCGCTGAAACTGGACTGACAGCGCGTTGCCGCGCTGCATCAGTGAGTGAGTTCAGGCTGGCGGGGGCGTCACCGGTGTGCGGGTGATCATCACCTGGTCGACGCGGTGGCTGTCCACGTCCATCACCTCGAAGCGCCAGCCCTCCCATTGCACATGGTCGGTGCGGCGCGGGATGCGGCGCAGCATCACCATCAGGAATCCAGCCAGGGTGTCGTACTGGCCCGCATGCGGCAGGCTCTCCAGCCCCAGCGCGCGCTGCACATCGGGGATGGGCGTGATGCCGTCGGCCAGGAAGGAACCGTCCTCGCGACGCACGATCTGCTCTTCGTCGTGGCTGGCCACCAGGCTGCCCATCACGGTGCTCATCACATCGTTGAGGGTGATCACGCCCACCACCAGGCTGTACTCGTTGACGATGACAGCGAAGTCTTCCAGCGCCTGGCGGAACTGCGTCAGCACCTCGGACAGCGTCAGCCGATCGGGCACCATCAGCACTTTCTTCACCAGGCCCGGCGTGCCGCGCAGGCTGATGGGCTCGTCACGCAGCACGCGCTGGAACAGGTCGGTGGCGTCGACATAGCCCACCACCTGGTCGATCTCGCCGTCGCAGACCAGGTAGGTGGAATGCGGGTCTTCGGCGATGCGGTTGCGCACCAGCGCATCGTCGTCGTCGAGCGAGAAGAACACGATGCGCTCGCGCGTGGTCATCGCGCTCTCCACCGTGCGGGTGTCGAGTTCGAAGACGTTGGCAATCATCTGCTGCTCGGCATCCGCCACCACGCCGGCCTGGTTGCCAGCTTCGGTCAGCGCCAGGATGTCATGGTGGGTGATGGTGTTGTCGCGCTCGGCCGGCGGCCCATCAGGCGGATCAGGCCGGTGGTCAGCGTGCTGAACACCCAGGCCAGCGGACGCAGCAGCGCCACCAGCGTGAGCATCGGCCCGACCACCACCACGGCCATGCGCTCGGGCTCGTTCATCGACAAGCGCTTGGGCAGCAGATCGGCCAGCACGATGAACAGCGCGGTGATGGTGGCGAAGGACAGGCCGAAGCCCAGCGTCTGCGCACGTTCCGGCGTGGTCAGCAGGCGCAGCGCGGCCTCGTAGTGCGGCGTCAGCGCGCCCTCGCCGACGATGCCGCCGAGGATGGCGACCATGTTGACGCCGATCTGCACCACGGTGAAGTAGTGGCCCGGCTGCTCCTGCACCGCCAGCACGCGCGCAGCCCGCGCCTCGCCTTCGTCGGCCAGCTGCTGCAGGCGCAGGCGACGGGACGCGGCCAGCGCCATCTCGGCCACCGAGAAAAAGGCGGCCACTGCGATCAAGACGGCAATCAGCAGCAGGCTTGTGCTCATGGGTTCGGGTCTAGCTGAACAGCCGTCGCGCCACCAGCGAGCCAGCGGCCAGGTCACGCGAGGCCAGGGCCTTGTACAGGGTGCCCAGTTCCTGATCGATCGCCGCGAAGGCATGCAGGTTCAGCACCTGACCGCGATCGTCGCAGATGTCGGCCTCGAAATCACGCGACAGCGCCCGGGCCGATTCCTGCCAGGCGGCGAACGGTTCGAGCGCCTCGGGCGTCTGCGGCACGTCCAGCGCCAGTGTCAGCTCGCGCAAGGAGGAAGCCTGCGGATCTTCGGCCAGCGCGGCCTGCGGCTCGAAGCCCAGCGTCAGCACTGGCGGCGCGCCTTCGTCCTGCGAGGCCAGCACCAAGCGGCCCGGCACCGCGCCCGGCACAAAGCCGTGGCGCAGCGCCATCTGCTGCACATAGCCCAGTGTCCAGGCCGCATTGCGGGCTCGCAGCAGCACGGCCAGCTGCGCATCATGCGCACCGGCGAACTGGTCCAGCTCGCGCGCCCGGCTGACGACATCCAGCATGTCGGGGAACTGCGCGAAGCCGCCGATGCCGTCGGCAAAGCCCTGCACCTTCTGCACGAACTCCGAATACTCGATCTCGTTCAGGGCGCCGCTGCGGTTGGCCATCTGCAGGCCGGCCTGGAACTCGCCGTAGCGCTGGCCCGGCAGCGGCAGCTCCCACTCGCCGCTCTCGGCGTTGAGTCCTTCAATATGGAAAGGCTTGGTCCCGGCGCGGCGGCTGCCCGGCAGATGGGCCAGCGCGATCTCGCCGCCGATCGGCGCCTCGACATGGATGGCGGCAATCGCATCGATCAAGGCATCGATGCGGTTGGAGGGCTTGCGCGGCGGCTGACGCACGACGGCCGGAATCGTGTCATCCATGCTGGGCGCGTAACTGCTGCCCGGCTCGGCAAAGGCTCGGCCACGGCGGCCTGCGCCTCCCCCAGGCTGGCTCGGTGCGGTCTGCAGCGCTGCCACCCAATGTCGGCTCGATCGGCGGCGCGGCGCGGCGCGGGCCGGCCTTGCGGGCCGTCCACAGGCCGTGGATCAGCACGGCCACCAGAACCAGGCCACCAGCGATGGCGAGAAGCACGGTCAGGTTCATCATGCCTCCGCCATGCCCAGCGCCGCTTCCATGTCGACCGCGACGATGCGCGAGACGCCCTGCTCCTGCATGGTCACACCAATCAGTTGTTCAGCCATTTCCATTGCAATCTTGTTGTGCGAGATGAACAGGAACTGCGTGCCCTTGCTGCTCATCTCCTTGACCAGCTTCGCATAACGCTCGGTATTGGCGTCGTCCAGCGGTGCATCCACCTCGTCCAGCAGGCAGAAGGGTGCCGGGTTCAGCATGAAGATCGCGAACACCAGCGCGATCGCCGTCAGCGCCTTCTCGCCGCCGGACAGCAGGTGGATGGTCGAGTTCTTCTTGCCGGGCGGCTGCGCCATCACCTGCACGCCGGCATCCAGCACTTCCTCGCCCGTCATCATCAGCTTGGCCTGGCCGCCGCCGAACAGGCTGGGGAACATGCGGCCGAAATGCTCGTTGACCTGGTTGAAGGTGTTCATCAGCAGGTCGCGCGTTTCCAGGTCGATCTTGTGGATCGCGTCTTCCAGCGTCTTCATCGCCAAGCTCAGGTCGGCGTACTGCGCATCCAGAAAGGTCTTGCGTTCGCGCGCTGACGTCAACTCGTCCAGCGCGGCCAGGTTGACCGCGCCCAAAGCCGCGATCTCGCGGTTGATGCGGTCGATCTCACCCTGCAGGCCCCAGAGCTTGACATTGCCTTCCTCCACGCCCAGGGCCAAAGCCTCCAGGTCGACACCGGCGGCCGTCAGCTGCTCCATGAACTGCGCGCCACCCAGCTGTGCCGCCTGCTCTTCGAGCTGCAGCTTGGTCAGGCGTTCGCGCAAAGGGTCCAGGCTGCGTTCGAAGGACAGGCGCTGCTCGTCCGCACGGCGCAGGCGCAGGCTGAGGTCGTCGTAGTTGTTGCGCACGGCAGCCAGCGCCTGCTCGCGCTCCAGCTTGATCGCCAGCGCGTCCTGCAGGCCGGCCTGCGCGGCGGCATCGTTGAGCGCTTCCAGTTCCTGCTGCAAGCCTGCCGCCGACTGCGTGTTCTGCAGCACCTGAGCCTGCGCGGTCTCGATCGAGCGCTGCAACTCGCCGCGGCGCGCCGCCAGCGTGCGGGCGCTGAAGACGGCCTCCTGCGCGCGGCGCTCCAGCGCACGCAGCTGCTCGCGCGCCTCGGCCAGCCGGCGCTCGGCCTGGATCACGCCGTCTTCCAGCTCGGCATGGCGCTCCTGGCAGTTGGCCAGCTGCAGGTCCAGTTCCTCGAAACGAGCCTCGCCGGTGACGCGGCGCTCCTGCAACTCTTCCATCTGCGCGTCGACTTCGGCCAGCTCTTCCTCCAGCTGGGCGCGCCGCGTGCTGGCGGCCTCGGCCTGGCTGGACAGGCGCAGCAGTTCCACATGCAGCTGGTGGGCGCGGGTCTGCGTCTCGCCGGCCTCGCGACGCAAGGCGACCAGGCGCTGCGAGGCCTCGGTATAGGCCGCCTCGGCGCGGATCAGTGCCGACTTGGATTCATCGGCGATCAGCGTCTGGGCGCGCAATTCCAGCGCCAGCTGCTCGATCTCCTGCGCGCGGGCCAGCATGCCGGCCTGCTCGGAATCGGGGGCGTAGAAACTGACCGCGAACTGGCTGACCGCATGGCCCTGGGGCGTCATGATCAGCTCGCCATGCGCCAGCCTGGCGCGGCCGGCCAGCGCTTCGTCCAGCGAGGCCGCGGTGTAGACGCCTTCCAGCCAGTCGTTCAGCAAGGCCTTCAGCCCGGCGTCGTCCAGGCGCAGCAGATCGGACAGGCGCGGCAGCGTCTGGTGGGTGTTGGCAATCGCATGGCTGGGCGCTGAATAGAAGGCCAGCCGCGCCGGCGGCGGGTCTTGGTCAAACGCGCGCACCGTCTCCAGCCGGCCCACGGCCAGCGCCGCCATGCGTTCGCGCAGCGCGGCCTCCAGCGCGTTCTCCCAGCCTTGCTGGATGTGCAGCCGGGTCCACAGACCCTGCAGCCCGTCCAGCCCATGCTTGGCCAGCCAGGGTTTGAGCTTGCCCTCGGTCTGCACCTTTTCCTGCAGCGCGCGAAGCGCCTCAAGGCGGGCAGACAGCTCGCCCTGGCGGCCGATCTGCGCATTGGCGTCCTGCTGCGCGGCACGGCGTGACTCCTCCTGCGCGGGCAGATGATCGCTGAGCTCATGCAGGCGGGCGTCGGCCAGATCGCGCGCCTCGTCGGCAGCCTCGCTCTGGCGCTTCAAGTCGGCCAGTCGCTCGGCATCCGGTGCGGCCAGCCCCTGGCGCTCCTGCGCCAGCCGCTCGCGCCGCGTGCGCAGCGCGCGGTTCTGCTCGTCGATGCTGCGGCTCTCGGCGGCCAGCACCTGGATCTGTTGCTGCACCTGCACCACCTGGCCGCGCTGCTCGTTGGCACGGCTCTGGGCGGCGCGCACGGTCTCTTCAACCGCGGGCAGATTGCCGCCCTGCTCTTCGGCCTGGGCGGCGAGGATCTCGCTCTGCTCTTCGGCCGTGGCGATCTGCTCGGCGATGGTTTCCTGCTCTGCTTGCGCCTGCTCGCTGCGCTCGGCCCATTGCTGGTTCTGCGCCTGCAACTCGGCCAGCCGCGCCTCGACGCGCGAACGGCCCTCGACCACATAGCGGATGCGCTCTTCCAAGCGGCTGACTTCCAGCTGCGCCTCGGCCATGCGGCCCTGCTCGGCATGCAACTCGTCGCCGGCGGCGTAATGCGCCTGGCGCACGGTTTCCAGCTCAGCCTCGACATGGCGCAGTTCGGCCAGGCGCGCTTCCAGCGCATTGGTCGCCTCGGCATGGGCCGTCTTGACGCGCGCCTCCTCGCCCGCCGCATCGCGGTGCTTGAGGAACCACAGCTGGTGCAGCTTCAGCGTGCCGGCATCCTGCAGCGCACGGTAGGTGGCGGCCACCTCGGCCTGCTTCTCCAGGCGCTCGAGGTTGTTGTTCAGCTCGCGCAGGATGTCGTCCACGCGGGTCAGGTTCTCGCGCGTGTCCTTGAGGCGGTTCTCGGTCTCGCGGCGGCGTTCCTTGTACTTGGAGACGCCAGCTGCTTCTTCGAGGAACAGGCGCAGCTCTTCAGGCTTGCTCTCGATGATGCGGCTGATCGTGCCCTGGCCGATGATGGCGTAGGCGCGCGGCCCCAGGCCCGTGCCCAGGAACACGTCCTGCACATCGCGGCGGCGCACCGGCTGGTTGTTGATGAAATAGCTGCTGGTGCCGTCGCGCGTCAGCACGCGCTTGACCGCGATCTCGGCGAACTGGTTCCACTGGCCGCCGGCGCGTGCGTCTTCATTGCTGAACACCAGCTCCACGCTGGAGCGGCTGGCCGGCTTGCGGTTGCCCGAGCCGTTGAAGATCACGTCCTGCATGGACTCGCCACGCAGCTCGGACGCCTTGCTTTCGCCCAGCACCCAACGCACCGCATCCATGATGTTGGATTTGCCGCAGCCATTCGGTCCGACCACGCCGACCAGCTGTCCAGGCAACTGGAAGGTGGTGGGTTCAGCAAAGGACTTGAAGCCCGAGAGCTTGATCGAGTTCAGCCGCATGGAGTTGGAATCTGAGCGCTAAGCCTTTGATTTATTTGCAGAAAAGCCCCTTGGTCGGGGCTTCGCTCGGGGCCGGATGATACCATTCGGCCTCCCTTGAAAATGGCTGTCGCCGGGCCCCGATCCGACGCCGGTCGAGCACGTAGAAAACATGGCCAAGAACACGCCCGCCGCTGCCGCCAAGTCGGCCCGCAAACCCGCCGCCTCGCCTGCCGCGAAGCCCGCTGCCAAGACCAGGGCCGCCACGCCCAAGATGCGTGAGATGCCGCCCAACCCGCCGTCGCGCCCGAGCAAGGAACTGCATGTGTTCCCCAACCCGGCGCCCGAGCGCGACTATGTGATCCAGTTCCAGGTGCCCGAGTTCACCTGCCACTGCCCGCTGACCGGCCAGCCCGACTTCGCGCACTTCACCATCGACATGATTGCGGACAAGTTCTGCGTCGAGCTGAAGAGCCTGAAGATGTACTTCTGGAGCTACCGCGACGAAGGCGCCTTCCACGAGAAGGTGACCAACACCATCCTCGAAGACATCGTCAAGGTCACCAACCCGCGCTTCATCCGCATCAC
The DNA here is from genome assembly GCA_015657635.1 of Roseateles sp. Lineage (GTDB taxonomy): Bacteria > Pseudomonadota > Gammaproteobacteria > Burkholderiales > Burkholderiaceae_C > JACDQM01. The sequence continues at coordinate 42,997 of JACDQM010000187.1, read as the reverse complement.
CGCCAAGTGGTATGTGCGCGGCGGCATCTACACCAATGTGGTGGTCGAACACCGCAAGAAGGGCTGGAAGCCTGCGCCGCGCGTGGACCTGCCGGCCCACGGTTTCGAGACCGGCCTGCTGCGCTGAAGAGAGAGTGGCCCGACGATGAGTCAACCCGCCCAGGCGCCGCACAACCCACTGCTGGACAAGCTGCACCCCTACCCGTTCGAGCGCCTGCGCGCACTGACCAAGGGCATCAAGCCCAACCCGGCCTTGAAGGCGATCAGCCTGGGCATCGGCGAGCCCAAGCACCCGGCGCCCGCACTCATTGGCGAAGCGCTGATGGCCAGCCTGGGCAGTCTGTCGGCCTACCCGCCCACCGCCGGTGATCCTGCCTTGCGCAGTGCCATCAGCGACTGGCTGCAGCGCCGCTATGGCTTGGCGGTCGACGCAGCCACGCAGATCCTGCCGGTGAACGGTTCGCGCGAGGCGCTGTTCGCGCTGGCGCAGACCGTGATCGACCCGACGCGCCCCGGCGCCACCGTGGTCTGCCCCAATCCCTTCTATCAAATCTACGAAGGTGCGGCCCTGCTGGCCGGCGCGCAGACCGCGTTTGCCAACAGCGACCCGAAGCGCAACTTCGCGGCCGACTGGTCGCAGATCGACGCCGCCACCTGGGCCCGGACGCAGCTGCTCTATGTCTGCTCGCCCGGCAACCCCACCGGCGCGGTGATGCCGCTGTCGGAGTGGCAGCAGCTGTTCGAGCTGTCCGACAAGTACGGCTTCGTGATCGCCTCGGATGAGTGCTACTCGGAGATCTACTTCCGCGACGAGCCGCCGCTGTCGGGCCTGGAAGCCGCGGCCAAGCTGGGACGCAGCGACTTCCGCAACCTGATCGCCTTCACCTCGCTGTCCAAGCGCTCGAACGTGCCGGGCCTGCGCTCGGGCTTCGTGGCCGGTGATGCTGCGCTGATCAAGAAGTTCCTGCTCTACCGCACCTACCATGGCAGCGCGATGAGCCCGATCGTGCAGGCCGCCAGCATCGCCGCCTGGGGCGACGAGCAGCATGTGATAGCCAACCGCGCGCAATACCGGGCCAAGTTCGCCCAGGTCACGCCGGTGCTGGCTGAAGTGCTGGACGTTGCGCTGCCGGATGCCAGCTTCTACCTGTGGGCCGCCGTGCCGGGCGGCGATGATGTGGACTACGCGCTGCAGCTGCTCGCTCAATACAATGTGGCGGTGCTGCCCGGCAGCCTGCTGGCGCGACCCGCGCACGGCGTGAATCCGGGAGCGGGCCGCATCCGCATGGCCCTGGTCGCCGAGGTGGACGAATGCCTCGAAGCCGCGCGCCGCATTGCCGAATTCACTCGCAGCTATTCCCCCTCTTCTTCCCCTTCTCTCTGAGTCTTTCCCCATGACCCAACAACTGCAATCCGTCATCGAACTGGCCTGGGAAGGCCGTGCCAACCTGAACCCCGCCAACGCACCCGAAGTGCGCGAAGCCGTCGAGCACGTGATTGCCGAACTGGACGCCGGCCGCCTGCGTGTGGCCGAGCGCCAGGGCGTGGGCCAGTGGACCGTGCACCAGTGGGTCAAGAAGGCCGTGCTGCTGTCCTTCCGCCTGAACGACAACAAGCTGATGGGCGCCGGCGACCTGACCTTCTTCGACAAGGTGCCCAGCAAGTACGGCCAGATGGACGAGGCAGCGATCCGCGCCAGCGGCGTGCGCGTGGTGCCGCCGGCCGTCGCCCGCCGCGGCAGCTTCCAGGCCAAGAACGTGATCCTGATGCCCAGCTACGTGAACATCGGCGCCTATGTCGATGAAGGCACCATGGTCGACACCTGGGCCACCGTGGGCTCTTGCGCGCAGATCGGCAAGAACGTGCACCTGAGCGGCGGCGTCGGCATCGGCGGCGTGCTGGAACCGCTGCAGGCCAACCCGACCATCATCGAAGACAACTGCTTCGTCGGCGCCCGCTCGGAAGTGGTCGAGGGCGTGATCGTCGAAGAGAACTCGGTGATTTCGATGGGCGTCTACATCGGCCAGAGCACGCCGATCTACGACCGCGAGACCGGCACCGTGAGCTACGGCCGCGTGCCGGCCGGCTCGGTGGTGATCAGCGGTTCGCTGCCCAAGGACGGCGGCAAGTACAGCCTGTATGCCGCCATCATCGTGAAGAAGGTCGACGCCGGCACCCGCGCCAAGACCAGCATCAACGACCTGCTGCGCGACTGATCGTCGTTCTGGCGCGCCAAGCGCCGACTCGCAAACCGACAGACCTGGGGAGCACTGCAGCATGGCCAGCAGCGGAAACATGGAACGCATCCTGCGGCTGATGGCCGAAAAGGGCGCATCGGACTGTTATCTGTCGGCGAACATGCCGGTACTGATCCGCATCAACGGGCAGATGCTGCAGCTGTCCGACCAGGTGCTGTCGCCGCAGCAGCCCAAGCAGCTGATCGCCGAGGTGCTGGACGAGCTGCAGCTGGCTGAACTGGAGGCCACCGGCGAGCTGAACATGGCGGTCTCGGTGATCGGCGTCGGCAGCTTCCGTCTGTCGGGCTTCAAGCAGCGCGGCAGCATCGCTGGCGTGTTTCGCCACATTCCGCACAAGATCCCCTCGCTGGACAGCCTGAACCTGCCGCCCATCCTAGGCCGGCTGGTGCAGGAAAAGCGTGGCCTGATCCTGATGGTGGGCGCCACCGGCACCGGCAAGAGCACCACGCTCGCGTCCATGCTGGAGCAGCGCAACCAGACCATGGCCGGGCATATCCTGACCATCGAAGACCCGGTCGAATACCTATTCAGCAACAAGCGCTCGGTGGTCAATCAGCGCGAGGTGGGGCGTGACACCGCCTCGCTGCAGATCGCGCTGAAGAACGCGCTGCGCCAGTCGCCGGACTGCATCCTGATCGGCGAAGTGCGCGACCGCGAGACGATGACGGCCGCGATTTCCTATGCGCTGTCCGGCCATCTGGTGCTGGCCACGCTGCACGGCAACAACAGCTATCACGCGCTGAACCGCATACTGTCCTTCTACACCCCCGAGGCGCGCCCGGCCCTGCTGAACGACCTGGGCGCCGGCCTGAAGGCCATCGTCTCGCAACGCCTGTTGCGCGCCGCCGCTGGTGGCCGCGTGCCGGTGACCGAGATCCTGCTCAACACCAAGCTGATCGCCGAGCTGATCGAGCAAGGCGACTTCGGCTCGGTAAAGGAGGCGATGGAAAAATCGATCGCCGAAGGCTCGCAGACCTTCGAGGAACATTTCGCCAAGCTGATCAAGGACGGCACCATCACCCGCGAGGAGGGCCTGGCCTTCGCCGACTCGCCGACCAATCTGCTGTGGCGCCTGCAGAACGAAGCGCCGGCCGCCAACGGCAAGCCGGCCGCCAAGGAAGAGCCGGCTAGCGACCAGGCCAGCTTCACCGAAATCCAGCTGGACGTGCGCGCCGAATGAACGCGACGCTGGAGCTGCTGGAACAGCTGATCGCCCGCCCCTCGGTCACACCCGACGATGCGGGCTGCCAGGACTTGATCGCCGCGCGGCTGGCCGCCTGCGGCTTCGTGATCAAGCGCATGGATGCCGGCCCGGCGGATGCGCGGGTGGCCAATCTGTGGGCCATCCGCCCCGGCAGCGCGGGTGACGCCGCGCCGGTGCTGATGTTCGCCGGCCATACCGATGTGGTGCCGCCGGGATCCTTGGCGGCCTGGACCAGCGACCCCTTCGTGCCCAGCTACCGCGATGGTCGCCTCTATGGCCGCGGCGCCGCTGACATGAAAGGTTCGGTGGCGGCGATGGTGGTGGCGGCCGAGGAGTTCGTGCAGGCCCATCCAAACCATGCCGGCAGCCTGGCGCTGCTGCTGACCAGCGACGAGGAAGGCCCGGCCCTGCATGGCACCGTGGTGTGCTGCGAGCTGCTGAAGGCGCGTCAGCAGCGCCTGGATTACTGCATCGTCGGCGAGCCCACCTCGGTGGAGCAACTCGGCGACATGATCAAGAACGGCCGCCGTGGCACGCTGTCCGGCCGGCTGACGGTGCGGGGCGTGCAAGGCCATGTGGCCTATCCACATCTGGCCCGCAATCCGGTGCATCAGGTGGCCCCCGCGCTGGCCGAACTGGCAGCCACCGAATGGGACCGCGGCAACGCCTACTTCCCGGCCACCACCTTCCAGATCTACAACATCCACGCCGGCACCGGGGCCACCAATGTGATCCCCGGCGAGGTGGTGATCGACTTCAACTTCCGTTTCTCGACCGAGTCCACGCCCGAAGGGCTGAAGAACCGGGTTGAAGCCCTGCTTGACCGGCTGGGGCTGGAGTACGCACTCAACTGGGTGCTGGGCGGCGAACCCTTCCTGACGCCGATCGGCACACTGTCGGATGCCGTGTGCGCCTCGATCGAAGCCGAGTGCGGCCGCCGGCCCGAGCTGTCGACCACCGGCGGCACCTCGGACGGCCGCTTCATCGCCAAGATCTGCCCGCAGGTGCTGGAGCTCGGCCCGATCAACGCCAGCATCCACAAGATCGACGAGTATGTGCCCATCGACAGTCTTGAGCCCCTGAAGAACATCTATCGGCGCACGCTGGAAAGCCTGCTGCTGTAGCCGGCGTCGGCGGTTCGCCCTCCAAAGACGTTTTTGCACAGGGGCTGTAAGGATTCGCTAGGCTGCCCGACCAAGAGTTGCTCAACAAGGAAAGCCGCCGCATGCACGCCACCTTGCCTTTGCTGGTCAACAGCGATTTCCCGCCTCTGTCGCGCCGGGTCGTGGACACCCTGCAGGTCAATCTCGGCTATCGCTGCAACCAGTCCTGCCTGCACTGCCATGTGGGCGCAGGGCCGAACCGGACCGAGGAAATGTCGGCCGACACCATCCGGGCTGTGATCGCTTTCATCGATGCAAGCCCGGATGTGCGTTGCCTGGATCTCACCGGCGGCGCGCCCGAGCTGAACCCGCACTTCCGGGACCTGGTGCTGGCAGCGCGCAGCCGCGGCGTGCGGGTGATCGACCGCTGCAACCTGACCATCCTCGAAGAGCCGGGCCAGGACGATCTGGCCGAATTCCTGGCCGCGCATCAGGTCGAGGTGGTGGCCTCGATGCCTTGCTACCTTGAAGACAATGTGGACCGCCAGCGCGGCAAAGGCGTGTTCGATGCCAGCATCCGCGGCCTGCAGCGCCTGAACGCGCTGGGCTATGCCAAAGAGGGCAGCGGTCTGCTGCTGAACCTGGTCTTCAACCCGCAGGGTCCGAGCCTGCCGCCGCCGCAAGAGGCACTGCAGGCCGACTACAAAAAGCATCTGCTGAGCCATTTCGGCGTCCGCTTCAACCAGCTCTTCACGCTGGCGAACATGCCCATCCAGCGCTTCGGCTCCACGCTGGTGTCCAAGGGCCAGTTCAACAGCTATATGCAGCTCCTGCGCAGCGCGCACCGCGAGGCCAATCTGGACCAGGTGATGTGCCGCAGCCTGATCAGCGTCGACTGGCAGGGCTATGTGTACGACTGCGACTTCAACCAGCAACTGGGCTTGCCGCTCGGCGTCGGTGGCAAGACACGCACCCATCTGAGCAGCCTCATGGCCGCGCAGCTGGAAGGTCAGGCGATTCGCGTCGCCGACCACTGTTTTGGCTGCACTGCCGGCCAGGGCTCCAGCTGCGGCGGCGCGCTGGCGGCCTGATCGCCATGCGCTCGCGCTGGTGGGTGCTGCTGCTCCTGGTGTCGGCCGCACTGCTGCTGTTTTACCAGTTCGACCTGGGCCAGACCCTGAGCCTGGCCGGCATCAAGGCGCGCCAGGCCGAACTGGAGGCCTGGCGTCAGGCGCAGCCGATCAACGCCGCACTGCTGTTTCTGCTGGCCTATATCGCCGTCACCGCCTTGTCGCTGCCCGGCGCTGCCGTCATGACCTTGGCGGCCGGCGCCATCTTCGGCCTCGGCTGGGGCAGTCTGATCGTCTCCTTCGCCTCCAGCATCGGGGCCACGCTGGCCTTCCTGAGCTCGCGCTGGCTGTTTCGCGACTGGGTCAGCGCACGCTTTGGCACGCGCATGCAAGCCCTCAACGAGGGCATGGCACGTGACGGTGGCTTCTACCTGTTCACGCTCCGACTGGTGCCGGTGCTGCCCTTCTTCCTGATCAATCTGGGCATGGGGCTGACCTCGATCCGGACCTGGACTTTTTACTGGGTCAGCCAGCTGGGCATGCTGGCGGCCACGCTGGTCTATGTGAACGCCGGCACCAGGCTGGCCGCGATCGACTCGCTGCCAGGCATCGTCTCGCCGGCCATCCTGGGTTCGCTGGTTCTGCTCGGCCTGTTTCCCTTGCTGGCCCGGCAACTGATCCATCGGCTGAACGCACGCAAGGTCTATGCGCGCTGGACAAGGCCGCGACGCTTCGATCGCAATCTGATCGTCATCGGCGGCGGCTCAGCCGGCCTGGTCACGGCCTATATCGCCGCAGCCATCAAGGCCAAGGTGACGCTGGTTGAAAAGCATGCCTTGGGCGGCGACTGCCTGAACACCGGCTGCGTGCCGTCCAAGGCCTTGATCCGATCGGCCAAATTTCTGTCGCACGCCCGCCGCGCCCGCGAGTTCGGCATGCGCTCAGCCAGTGTTGATTTCGATTTCGCCGAGGTGATGCAGCGGGTGCAGTCCGTCATCAAGGCCATCGAGCCGCATGACTCGGTCGAGCGCTACACCGGTTTGGGCGTCGAGGTGGCCCAGGGCGCGGCACGCCTCGTCTCCCCCTGGGAAGTCGAGATCAGCCACCATGACGGCCGTGTGGAGCGGCTCAGCAGCCGCGCCATCGTGATCGCCGCCGGTGCCCGGCCCTTCATTCCGCCGATTCCCGGCATCGAACAGGTGCAGGTGCTCAGTTCGGACACCGTCTGGCAGCTGCGCAGCCTGCCACGCCGGCTGCTGGTGCTGGGCGGCGGGCCGATCGGCTGCGAGCTGGCGCAGACCTTTGCACGCCTGGGCTCCCAGGTGACGCAGGTCGAGATGGCGCCACGCCTGCTGATGCGCGAGGACGAGGATGTGTCCGCGCTGGTCGCGCAGCGCTTCGCGGCCGAAGGCGTGAACGTGCTGACCGGGCACAAGGCCACGCGCATCGAGTGCGTCGGCGAAGAAAAGTTCCTGATCGCCGAGCACCAGGGCGAATCGCTGCGCATTCCCTTCGACGAGCTGCTGGCCGCCGTCGGTCGGAGCGCCAATCTGAAGGGCTACGGCCTGGAGGAGCTCGGCGTCACGACCGGCCGCACGATCGAGGTCAATGGCTATCTGCAGACCAACTACCCGAACATCTATGCAGCCGGCGACGTGGCCGGTCCCTACCAGTTCACCCACACCGCGGCGCACCAGGCCTGGTATGCGGCGGTCAACGCTCTTTTTGATCCGTTCAAGAAATTCCGGGCCGACTACACGGTGATCCCCTGGGCGACCTTTGTCGAGCCCGAGGTCGCTCGCGTTGGCTTGAACGAGCTGGAAGCCCGGGAGCGCGGCATTCCCTACGAGCTGAGCCACTACGGACTGGATGACCTGGACCGTGCGATCGCCGACAGCGAGGCGCATGGTTTCATCAAGGTGCTGACGGTGCCGGGCAAGGACCGCATTCTCGGCGTCACCATCGTGGGCGAGCATGCTGCCGATCTGCTGGCCGAGTATGTGCTGGCGATGAAGCACGGCATCGGCCTGAACAAGATCCTCGGCACCATCCACACCTACCCGACACTGGCCGAGGCCAACAAGTTCGTGGCCGGCAACTGGAAGCGCGCCCACGCGCCGCAAGGTCTGCTGCGCTGGGTGGCGCGCTTTCATCGCTGGCGCCTCGGCTGAGAGCCGGCCCGGACACGGCATGCCCAAGCGCCGACTTTGCATCATCGTCCCCGTGCTCAACGAAGCCGCGGAGCTGGCAGACCGCCTGCAGGCGCTGCAGGCGTTTCGGCGCCGTGGTGCGCTGCTGGTGGTGGTGGATGGCGGCAGCAGCGATGCCACGCTGGACATCGCCCGCAAGCACGCCGACCTGGCTTTGCAGGCGCCGCGCGGCCGCGCCGCGCAGATGAATGCAGGCGCCGCGGCCTGCCCGAGGGCCGGACCGCTGCTGTTCCTGCATGCGGACACGGTGCTGCCGGATCTGGCCGATCAGCAGGTGCTGGAGGCCTGCAGCGAGCCTCTGTCCTGGGGCCGCTTCGATGTCCGCATCGCCAGCCCGCGCCCGCTGCTGCGCCTGGTGGCGCGGATGATGAACCTGCGTTCCCGCCTCAGCGGCATTGCCACCGGCGATCAGGCGATCTTCATGGGCCGCGAGCTGTTCGAGCGCGTGGGTGGCTTCCCCGATCTGCCGCTGATGGAGGACATCGCACTGTGCAAGCAGCTCAAGCGCTGGAGCAGGCCGCTGTGCCTGCGCGCCACCGTGGAGACCTCGGCGCGCCGCTGGGAGAAGCATGGCGTGTGGCGCACCATCCTGCTGATGTGGCGCCTGCGTGCGGCCTACTTCTTCGGGGCCGACCCCGCCCAACTCGCGATCCACTATGGCTACCGTCCCCGCAATGACAGTTGATGCCGACGCACTGGGTCGGGTGCAGCTGGCCATCCTCGCCAAGGCGCCGATCGCCGGACTGGCCAAGACGCGGCTGATTCCCGCCCTGGGCGCGGCCGGTGCCGCACGGCTGCAACGCCAGTTCACCTGCCGCGCCGTACAGACCGCACGCGCCGCCGGGCTTGGTGCCGTGACGCTTTGGTGCGCACCGGACCACCGGCAGCGCTTCTTTCGCGCCCTGGCCCAGGCATATCCTGGCCTGGTTTGCGTGGATCAGCCCGCCGGCGACCTGGGGACACGCATGCTCAGCGCCTTTCAGCGCCACTGCGTCAGCGGCCCGACCTTGCTGATCGGCACCGACTGCCCGGCCCTGCAGCCCGCACATCTGCGCGCTGCGGCACAGGCCTTGCTGAGCGGCAGGGATGCGGTGTTCCATCCGGCCGAGGATGGCGGCTATGTGCTGATCGGCCTAAGGCAAGCCCAGCCCGCCTTGTTCGAACAGATGCGCTGGAGCACGCCCGAGGTGATGCAGGACAGCCGTGCACGCGCGGCAGCACAGGGCCTGAGCCTGTTGGAATTGGAGACGCTGTGGGATGTGGATCTGCCAGAGGACCTGCCCAGACTGCGCCACTTCTGCAAGGAAACCGCCCATGTTTGATCGCCGCCGTTTGTTGATGAACCTCGGTGCCGCGGCGCTGGCCGGGCCATCGCTGGCCCAGCGCGCCGACAAACCGGGGCAGCCGACCCGCTTCTCCGATGCAGCGCTGGGCAACACCGCACCGGGCCAGTGGCGCCACCAGCCCCTGCCCAAGGTGGAGCGCAGCAACGAGTTCGCCATCGTGCAGGCCCCTGCCGGCGGGCCCAATCAGCCGGTCGGCCATGTGTTGCAGGGCATGGCACGCTCATCTGCATCGTCCTGGGTCACGGCACTGGATGCCGATGCGCGCAGCACGCCGCTGTTGCGCTGGACTTGGCGGGTGGATCGCTCCTTGCCGGCGTCCGACTTCAAACAAAAGGCCGGCGACGACTACGCGGCGCGCGTCTATGTGCTGTTCGACATGCCGACCGAACGCCTCAGCCTGGGCAACCGGCTGCGGCACGCGGCCGCCCAGCTGCTGTCACCCCTGCCCTTGCCGACGGCCTCGATCTGCTACGTCTGGGGTGGCCCACAGCAGGTGCCAGGTGCCTCGGGCTGGAATCCCTATGCCGAGACCGTGCGCATGGTGGTGGTGGACAGCGGCGACGGCCATGCCGGCCAATGGCGCAGCGTGCAGCGCGATCTGCGCCAGGACTGGCAACAGGCTTTTGGCGGGCCCCTGCCGCGCATCAGTGGCCTGGCTCTCGGTCTTGACACCGACAACGCCGGGGGCGAGGCGCAGGCCTGGTTCGGCGACCTCAGCCTGCTTGCCGCATGAAGCCCCAGCTGCTGCTGCTGGGCGGTGGCCACGCGCATGTGCAGGTGCTGGCCGAGCTGGCCCGCCAGCCGATCCCGGGCTGGCAGGTCCGCTTGATCACGCCTTATCGGCGCCAGATCTACTCCGGCATGCTGCCGGGCTGGATTGCCGGCCATTACCGGCTGGACGACTGCGCGATCGATCTGGAGGCACTGGCGAAACAAGCCGGTGTCGAACTGCTGCAAACAGCGTGCACCGGGCTTGACGCGGACGCGAAGCGACTGCAGTGCGCCAACGGCGAGCTCGGCTGTTTCGACCGGCTGTCGATCGACACCGGACCGGTCGCCGCGCTGCACAGTCTGCCCGGCGCCGCAGAACATGGGCTTCCGATCCGACCCATCGAAGGCTTTGTGGCTGCCTGGCCAACCTTGGCGGCGCGCATTGCAGCCGCACGGGAGCGCTTCGAACTGGCGCTGATCGGGGCCGGCGCCGCAGGCGTTGAACTGGCCTTCGCCTTCCAGCAACGCGCCCGGCTTGAGGGCTGGCCGCAGCTGCGTGTCAGCCTGATCGGCAGTTCGGCCTTGCCTCTGGATGGCCTGCCTGCCCATGCGCGTCGAAGCGCACTGATGTTGATGCAGCAGCGCGGCATCCGCTATCTGGGCACCAGCCGCGTGGCCCGGATTGACGCACAGCATGTCGAGCTGCAGTCGGGCGAGCAGCTGGACGCCCAGGCCACCCTGCTGCTGACTGGCGCTGCCGCCCCGGCGTGGCCGCGCCTGAGCGGCTTGAGCACCGATGAGCATGGCTTCATCCGGGTCGGACCGGACTTGCGGAGCCTGTCGCATCCCGCCATCAGCGCGGCGGGCGACGTTGCCGCCTACGCCAGTCCGCGGCCGAAGTCCGGCGTGTATGCGGTGCGCGCAGGTCCGGTGCTGGCAGCGAACCTGCGCGCACTGTGCGAAGGCCGCGCGCCAAGCGACTGGACACCTCAGCGCCGCGCCCTCTACCTGATCAGCACCGGCGACCGGCATGCCATCGCCAGTTGGGGGCCGGTCGCGGTGCGCGGTGCCTGGGTCTGGCGCTGGAAGAACAGCATCGATCACAGCTTCATTCAACGCTATCGGCCAGGCGCTGGCCTCAGCCAGCGCATGCCATCTCAGTGAAAGCCGCCGTTACCATGGCAGCCACCGGGCCTGCCTCGCTCTGAAGCTGGAGCCGGACTCAACCAAACGAACCAGACGACATGCCGCTGCTGCCCCCCCTGAGCCTGGATCACGATCCGGAAGTGAAAGAGCTCGCGAGCTTTTTCAACCAGACGCTCGGTTTTGCGCCCAACAGCGTGCTGACCATGCAACGGCGCCCGGCCATCGCGAAGGCCTTCATCGAACTGAACCGTGCCGTGATGAGCAACGAGGGCCGGGTCAGCAGCGAGCTGAAACGCCTGATGGCCCTGATGACAAGCGCCATCAACGGCTGTCGCTACTGCCAGGCGCACACGGCGCTTGCTGCTCAACGTTTCGGCGCGTCCAAAGACCGCGTTGAAGCAGTTTGGGAGTTCCGAAGCAGCCCCTTGTTCAGTGCGGCCGAGCGAGCGGCCCTGGAGTTTTCGGCAGCGGCAGCGGCCGTGCCGAACGCGGTGGATGACGCAATCGCTGCAGAACTGCGCGCCCACTGGGACGAAGGCGAGATTGTTGAGATGCTGGCTGTGGTGTCCATGTTCGGCTTCCTGAATCGCTGGAACGACTCGATGGCCACACCGCTCGAGGGCCCTGCCGCCGCCGCGGGCGCAGATCTGCTGGAGTCTTGCGGCTGGAACGCTGGCAAACATCGGTGACTGAATGACTGGCTTGCTACGAGGCTCGCAGCAAGCCCCCCCGCTTCAGGTGGTGAGCGCGAGATTTCACGAACTGAGACAGGCATGGGCGACAATCCCTGCCGCGCTGAATCTCCCTGCTCGGCTCGCCCGAGCCGCTCCAGGGCCGCCACCGAAGCGGAAAACAGAGCGCGACATGCCCAGCGGCACGGCGCCTTGCGTTCTGGACAAACACAGCGATTCACAGACACCTCTTGCAGCGGCGCCAAGCTCAGCTAGTCCATGACCTTGTCAGCCCTTGATTGAATGAAACTCTTTGCCTGCATCGAACACCAAGCCGCCCGCCTGAACGAGGCGGACGTTTCTTTTGGGCATGGCACCAGCAATGCCTTCGACGAAGCGGCCTGGCTGGTGCTGTGGCAGCTGAAGCTGCCGCTGGACAGCCTGGACGAGCATGCCGAGCTTGCGCTGAGCCCGGCGCAGCAGGCCGAAATCGAAACGCTGGTCGGCGAGCGCATCGCCACACGCAAGCCGGCCGCCTATCTGACGCGCGAGGCCTGGTTGCAGGGCGTGCCCTTCTATGTCGATGAGCGCGCCATCGTGCCGCGCAGCTTCATCGCTGAGCTGATCGCCGATGCCAGCATCGACGCCTGGCTGTCAGACCAGACCCACCGCGTGCTGGACCTGTGCACCGGCAACGGCAGTCTGGCCGTGCTGGCGGCGATGGCCTGGCCCGAGGTGCAGGTGGACGCGATCGATCTGAGCGCCGACGCGCTGGCGGTGGCGCGGATCAATGTGGACAAGCACAGCCTGGGCGAGCGCATCCGCCTGCTGCAGGGTGATGGCCTGGCGCCAGCACAAGGTCGCTACGACCTGATCCTGTGCAATCCCCCCTATGTCAACAGCCAGTCGATGGCTGCGCTGCCGCAGGAATACCTGGCCGAGCCGCAGCTGGCACTGGCCGGCGGTACCGATGGCATGGACTTCGTGCGCCGCCTGCTGGCGGAGGCACCGCAGCATCTGTCACCGCACGGCGTGCTGGTGTTGGAAATCGGCAATGAGCGCGCCTTCTTCGAGGCCGCATTCCCCAATCTAGAAGTGGCCTGGATGGAAACATCGGCCGGAGAAGACCAAGTGTTGTTGATGACCCAGGAAGCGCTGAGCCGGAGCTCCGCCGCATGATCACGCTGCGCAATATCACGCTGCGCCGCGGCACCAAGATCGTTCTCGATGACGCGAGCGTCACGCTTCAGCCTGGCGAGAAGGTCGGCCTGGTGGGGCGCAACGGTGCGGGCAAGTCCAGCCTGTTCGCCCTGCTGACCGACCGCCTGCAAAGCGACAAGGGCGAGGTGGAGATCCCCCGCCAATGGGCCGTAGGCGAGGTGGCGCAGAACATGCCGGAGACCGAGATGCCGGCGACCGACTATGTGCTGGAAGGCGACACCCGCCTGATGGCCGCCCGCAAGGCGCTGGAAGAGGCCGAAGCGGCCGAGGACGGCCACGCGATGGCCGATGCGCACGGCCTGCTGATGGATGCTGGCGCCTTCGATGCGCGTCCGCGCGCCCAGGCACTGCTGATGGGTCTGGGCTTCAAGGGGGTGCAGGTCGATGCGCCGGTGAACAGCTTCTCGGGCGGCTGGCGCATGCGCCTGCAGCTGGCCCGCGCCCTGATGTGCCCGGCTGATCTGATGCTGCTGGACGAGCCGACCAACCACCTGGACCTGGACGCCCTGGTCTGGCTGGAAGCCTGGCTGCAGCGCTATGACGGCACACTGATCATCATCAGCCACGACCGCGAGTTCCTCGATGCGATCACCAAGGTGACCCTGCACCTGGACGAGGCCAAGCTGATGCGCTACGGCGGCAACTACACCGCGTTTGAAGCGATGCGCGCCGAGCGCATGGTGCTGCAGCAGGCCGCCTTCGAGAAGCAGCAGGACCGCATGGCCCATCTGCAAAAGTTCATCGACCGCTTCAAGGCCAAGGCCAGCAAGGCCAAGCAGGCCCAGAGCCGCGTGAAGGCACTGGAGCGCATGGAGCGGCTGGCGCCGGTGCTGACCGCCTCGGACTTCTCCTTCGAGTTCCGCGAGCCCATCAGCCTGCCGAACCCGATGTTGATGTTCGACGAGGTGGCCTGTGGCTACGCGACGCCCGAAGGCGACAAGATCATCGTGCGCGGGATCGACCGCTCGGTGCTGGCCGGCCAGCGCATCGGCATCCTGGGCGCCAACGGCCAGGGCAAGTCCACTGTCGTGAAGACGGTGGCGCGCATGCAGCGCGCCATGGGCGGCAAAATCACCGAAGGCAAGGGCCTGTCGATCGGCTACTTCGCCCAGCAGGAGATGGATGTGCTGCGTCCCGATGAGGGGCCGCTGTCGCACATGGTGCGCCTGGCCAAGGAAGTCAGCCCCGGCGCCCGCGAGCAGGAGTTGCGTGACTTCCTGGGCCAGTTCCGCTTCGTCGGCGATATGGTCAACCAGGCCGTAGGCAGCCTCTCAGGCGGCGAGAAGGCGCGGCTGGTGCTGGCCATGCTGGTCTGGCAGCGCCCCAACCTGCTGCTGCTGGACGAGCCGACCAACCATCTGGACCTGCAGACCCGCGAGGCGCTGTCGATGGCGCTCAACGAGTTCGAGGCACGGTGATGCTGGTCAGCCATGACCGCGCGCTGCTGCGCGAGGTCTGCGACGAGTTCTGGCTGGTGGCCGACGGCAAGGTCGGGCCTTTTGATGGCGATCTGGATGATTACCAGAAGTGGCTGCTCGACCAGTCCAAGGAAGCGGCCAAGCAAGCCAAGGAAGCTGCGCGTCAGGCGGCCAAGCTGCCGGCGGCCTCATCGGCCGCTGCTGCTGCAGCTGTGGTCGCTCCGGTGGCCGCTGCGGTTGTCGAGGCCAGCGCTCCAGCGCCGGTGTTCAAACGTGAAGACCGCAAGGCCAGCGGCCAGGCTAGGCAAAGGCTGGCCGAGCAGACCAAGCCCTTGCGCCGCGAGATGGACCAGATTGACGCCACGCTGAACAAGCTGGCTGACGAGCGCACGGCTGTCGAGGGCGAACTTGCCAGCGGTAGCGCTGCAGCCGCCCGCATCGCCGAGCTCGGCAAGCGGCTGAAGGCAATCCACGATGAGCTTGAGTCGGCCGAGTTGCGCTGGCTCGAGCTCAGCGCCCAGGTCGACGCCATCCAGGCCGGGGCCTGAGCCCGCTCAGTTCAGCAGTACGGCGGCGATGCTGATCGCCGCCGGTACCGCCTGTACGAACAGGATCTTGCGGCTGGCCGTAGCAGCGCCGTAGAGGCCAGCCACGAGCACGCAGCCCAGGAAGAAGAGTTGCGTCGCCACGTCGCCGCGCAGCAGGCCCCAGAACAAGCCGGCAGCCAGGAAACCGTTGTAGAGCCCCTGGTTGGCGGCCAGCACCTTGCTGGCCTCGGCGAACTCAGGCGTCAGCCCGAACGCGCGCCGGCCGCGCGGTGTCGTCCACAGAAACATTTCCAGCACCATGATGTAGACGTGCAGTGCCGCGAGCAGGGCCACCAGCACGCTCGAGATCGTCAGGTTCATACAAAGCTCCTGGGCCCAAAGCCCCTTTAGATTGTGTGCGATTGAATTGCATCATACATTAATGCCCATGCCACGCACCCAGACCCAGCCAACTCCCGCCCGCGACGCCAGCGCCGACTGGCTGCGGCTGGACCGCCAGCTGTGCTTCGCGCTGTATTCAAGCTCATTGGCGATGACCAAGCTCTACAAGCCTTTGCTTGAACCGCTGGGCCTGACCTATCCGCAGTATCTGGTGCTGCTGGTGCTGTGGGAACAGGACGGGCCGAGCGTGTCGACGCTCGGCGAGCGTCTGTCGCTCGACTCGGGCACCCTGACCCCGCTGCTCAAGCGCATGGAAGCAGCGCAGCTGATCTCCCGCCAACGCGCCGCCGAGGACGAGCGGCGTGTGCATGTTTTTCTCACCGAGCAAGGCCTGGCCATGAAGCAGCAGGCCCTGCCCATTCCGGCCAAGCTGGCCTGCGCCAGCGCCTGCTCACTTGAAGAACTGAGCTCCCTGACCCAGCGACTGCAGCAGTTGCGGCAGCAACTCATTGATGCCGCAGCCCGCAGGGCTGATACACCGTTCACCCCCCCGCCAACCCACTCACTCACAGGAGTTAAACCATGGCCCTCGACAAAGTTCTCTACACCGCCCGCGCCACCTCCACCGGCGGCCGCCAAGGCAGCGCATCCAGCTCGGACGGCGCCCTCAACGTCACACTGAGCACGCCTAAAGAGCTGGGCGGCCCCGGCGGCAATGGCACGAATCCAGAGCAGCTGTTCGCAGCCGGCTACTCGGCCTGTTTCATCGGCGCGCTCAAGCATGTCGCGATGATGAAGAAGGTGGCCCTGCCGGGCGATGCGTCGATCACCGCGGATGTGGGCATCGGCCCGATCCCGAGCGGCTTCGGCATCCAGGTGGCGATGAGCATTTCCCTGCCTGGCGTCGACCGCGCGTCGCCCAGGACCTGGTGGATACCGCACACCAGGTCTGCCCCTATTCGAACGCCACCCGCGGCAACATCGACGTCACACTGACGCTCGCCTGAGCCGTTAGTTACCCAGCAGGGCGAGCAGCAAGTCGATGCGCGCCTTGACTGGACTCAGCGCCCCGGCGGTCCGCCAGGGCGCTTGAGTGTTCGGCGCCGCAATCACAGCGCCTGAGTCACAGCGCGTGCCGATCACCACCGCGACCCCTTGCTCACTGGCGCGCCGCAACGCGGCCTCCAGGCCTGCAGACACCGTGCCATTGCCGGTGGCCGCCACGACGATGCCGTCGACACCTTGCGCCAGCAGCGCGTCGACCATGCTGCCATCGGCGCCGACATGGTTCCAGACGATCTGCACGCGCGGCCACCGCTCGGCCGGCCGGTCAATGCGGCTGATGCCCAAGCCGGCTCCATCGCCTGGCCAGGCACCGGTGAGGCGCACCACCCCCTCCTCGACCAGGGCCAGCTGCCCGCCATCACTCGACGCGAAAGCATCCAGCCGGTAGCTGTGCACCTTGCGGATCTGCTCCGGCCCGTACACCTTGCCGGCAAGCACGGTCACGACGCCGCGGGCTGAAGGCAAGGACGCCACGCGAACCGCATCCAGCATGTTCTGCGGCCCGTCGGCCAGCAACGCTGTGGCCGGACGCATCGCGGCCGTGAGGACAACTGGCTTTGTCGGCGCCAGCAGACGTTGCAGGAAGAAGGCAGTCTCCTCCAGCGTGTCCGTGCCATGGGTGATCACCAAGCCCTGCACCTCGGGACGCGCCAAGTGCCTTTCCACAGCCCGAGCCAAGCGCTGCCAAGTCGCGAAGTCCATGTCCTTGCTGTCCAACTGGGCGACTTGCTCGCATTCCAGCGGATAAGCACTCAGCGACGGAACAGCCTGAATCAGCTGCTCGACGGCCAGCTGGCGGCCTTGTAGCCCACATTGTCTGCAGCGTCGGCTGCCTGGCCGGCAATCGTGCCGCCAGTCCCAAGAATCACAAGCATGAAGTCTCCCGATCAAAATACTGGATGAGCATACAGATACTGGATATATACTCAGGCATCGCCCATAGCTTGGGTGTCAGCGAGGTGTTTGTGGACGATCAGCCCATCAGCGAAATCCGATTGACCGCCCGGCAGCAGCAGATCCTTGATCTGGTGCGTGAGGCGATAGAGCGCACCGGCGCCCCACCAACGCGGGCCGAGATTGCCGCCGAACTCGGCTTTCGCTCGGCCAATGCAGCGGAGGAACACCTGCAAGCCCTGGCGCGCAAAGGCGCGATCGAACTGGTCGGCGGCACCTCGCGCGGCATCCGGCTGAAGTCTGACACATTGAAGTCGGTGCATCAGGCGCGACTGGCGCGTGAAGCTGCCAATCAGCAGTTCACTCTGCCCATGCCCGGCATTGCCCAACTGACCCTGCCCCTGGTCGGGCGTGTCGCCGCAGGCCAGCCCATTCTTGCGCAGGAGCATGTCGAGCAGACCTACACGCTTGAGGCCGGGATGTTCGCGCGCCGGCCTGACTTTCTGCTGAAGGTCCGCGGCATGAGCATGAAGGACATCGGCATCATGGATGGCGACTTGCTCGCAGTTCAGCAAGCCAAGGAGGCCAAGAACGGCCAGATCGTCGTCGCGCGGATTGGCGACGAAGTGACTGTGAAGCGCTACAAGCGCAGCCGGGACGGCATCGCGCTGCTGCCCGAGAACGCAGACTTCAAGCCCATTCTGGTCAATGCAGGCGACGACTTCAGCATCGAAGGCCTGGCCGTGGGACTGATTCGCGCTGAGTTCGGAGGCTGACATGAAGGCGCGCCATTTCGAAGAGTGCTTCACCCTGGAGCAGATCCCGAATGTCGGACCTGCCGTCGCCGCCGATCTGCGCGCGCTGGGCGTTGTTCGACCCAAGGATCTGCGTCGGCACGATCCTTATGCGCTGTACCAGCGCCTGTGCCGCCTGAGCGGCCAGCGGCAAGACCCCTGCACGCTCGACACCTTGATGGCGGCAGTCGATTTCATGGCCGGTGGGCCGCCAAGGCCTTGGTGGCACTTCAGCGAACGACGCCAACACCTGTACGGCTGCCACGCCTGAACGTATTTGTGTGGGCAACAGCCAATATCAGCGAGCGTATTTGAGATAACAGGTCCGGCACGCTCACAGTATCTGTGGCGTGCCAACGAAAAAACCCCTGGGGCATACGCTCCAGGGGTTTCCTTGTTTTTGGCGGAGTGGACGGGGCTCGAACCCGCGACCCCCGGCGTGACAGGCCGGTATTCTAACCAACTGAACTACCACTCCGCGTGGGATAAGTTTCGCATATTTTTCGAGATACTCTCTCGATCAATTGCCAAGTCTTATCAAACTTGCCCGCCTTGCGGCAGATATTCAACCAACATTCCGTCTTGCGACGGACTGCCAATCAAATTGGCGTCCCCTAGGGGATTCGAACCCCTGTAGTCACCGTGAAAGGGTGGTGTCCTAGGCCTCTAGACGAAGGGGACTAATCCTTCTTGACTTGAACCGCGCGCCACCTCAGCCGAAGCCTTTGGTGGAGGTAAGCGGGATCGAACCGCTGACCTCTTGCATGCCATGCAAGCGCTCTCCCAGCTGAGCTATACCCCCGTGAACTGCAGAATTCAGAGAATCAATCTCGTCAGCCTGAGGCTCTTGGTGTTTCGCGCTGTTCAAGCGAGACATAGATTATAGGAGAGTTTTTACGCACTGCGCAAGCGTTCCACAACAATTTCTTTGGCGAACAGTTCAAGCACGGCATCGAGCGATGGAGTTTGGGCACGGCCGCAGACGGCCACGCGCACAGGCATGGCCAGTTGCGGCATCTTCAAGCCATGCGCGCCCAGCGTGCTCTTCAACACCGTCTGGATCTCTGCCTTGTTCCATGCCGCCAGCGAAGCCAGGCCATCGGCGAGCGAGGCCAGTGCAGGTCGAATCGCGTCCGTCAGATGCGTTGCGGCGTCCTCGGCACTTGGCGCCACCGGCCCGAAGTACATGCCGAGCCAATCAGCCAAGGCCACCGTCGTCACGCAACGATCCTTGAACAGCGCACACATCGCCTCGAACTGTTCAGCGCTCGCATCGACAGCGACGCCGCGGCGCTTCAGCTGCTCGCGCACAAGCGCGGCCAGACGGGCACTGTCTGCCAGCTTGATGTAGTGGCTGTTGACCCATTCAAGCTTGGCCGGATCCCACTGCGCCGGGCTCTTCGACAGATGGGTGCCGTCGAACCAGCTGACCATCTGCTCACGCGAGAACAGCTCGTCATCGCCATGGCTCCACCCCAGGCGAGCCAAGTAGTTGAGCATGCCTTCTGGCAGGTAGCCGTTTTCCTCATAGGCGGTGACGCTGACAGCGCCGCGGCGCTTGGAAAGCTTGAGCCCGTCGTCGCCCAGGATGATGGGCAGGTGACCAAACGCCGGCAGCGGCGCACCCAGGGCGTTGAAGATATTGATCTGCCAGGGCGTGTTGTTGATGTGCTCGTCGCCGCGGAACACATGCGTGATGGCCATGTCC
Source organism: Roseateles sp. (assembly GCA_015657635.1). Lineage (GTDB taxonomy): Bacteria > Pseudomonadota > Gammaproteobacteria > Burkholderiales > Burkholderiaceae_C > JACDQM01. The sequence continues at coordinate 23,249 of JACDQM010000187.1, read as the reverse complement.
CAGTCGTCGACCACCACGGCGAAGTTGTAGGTCGGCACACCGTCGGTGCGCTGAATGATCAAGTCGTCAATCTCGCGGTTGTTGATCGTGATCGGTCCCTTGACCACATCGTCCCAGGTGACGTCGCCGTCGATCGGATTCTTGAAGCGCACGACAGGCTTCACACCCTCCGGCACAGCCGGCAGGGATTTGCCCGGTTCAGGGCGCCAGGTGCCGTCGTAGCGGCGCTTCTGGCCGCGGGCATCTTGTGCGGCCTTCATGGCTTCCAGTTCTTCAGGTGTGCAGTAGCAGCGGTAGGCCGTACCCGCCGTGATCATCTGGTCGATCACCTCTTGGTAGCGCGCCAGGCGCTGCATTTGATAGACCGGCCCTTCGTCATAGTCCAGTCCCAGCCACTTCATGGAAGCGAGGATCTGATCCACCGAGTCTTGGGTGGAACGGGCCACATCGGTGTCTTCGATGCGCAGCACGAACTGGCCACCGTGATGGCGGGCATAGGCCCAGGAGTACAGGGCGGTGCGCGCCGTGCCCAGATGCAGAAACCCTGTTGGCGAGGGAGCGATACGGGTGCGGACGGGCTTCTTGCTAGCGTCGTTCATGCGAGGAAGTCTTATTCGAGGTTCAGTTTGGGAGCGTGCTCAGGCCACGCAACAGGTCGTCCTGGACGTCGACCACATGCTCGAGGCCAACGGACAAGCGGATCAGCCCCTGGCCGATACCGGCAGCCTGGCGCTGTGCCTCGCTGAGGCGGCCATGCGAGGTCGTCGCGGGATGGGTGATGATGGACTTGGTATCGCCCAGATTGGTCGCGATGCTCAGCACCCGCGTGCTGTCGATGACGTGATAGGCACGCGCCCTCGCCTGCTCTGGCGACGCGCCAGACAGTTCGAACGACAACACAGCTCCGCCCAGCCCGGACTGCTGGCGCATGGCCAGTTCATGTTGGGGGTGGGAGCGCAGACCAGGGTAGTAGACCCGTGACACCTCGGGCCGCTCCTCCAGCCAGCGCGCCACAGCCAGCGCCTGCTCGCTCTGGGCCCTGAGACGCAGACTGAGCGTCTCCAAGCCCTTCAGCAGCACCCAGGCATTGAAGGGCGAGAGCACCATCCCGGCAGTGCGGATCACGGGCGCGAACACATCGCGGATCAGGTGATTCGGGCCGCACAATGCTCCACCCATCACGCGGCCTTGGCCGTCCATGAATTTGGTGGCGGAATGCATCACCAGATCAGCGCCCAGCGAAGACGGGCGCTGCAGCGCCGGGCTGGCATAGGTGTTGTCCACCACCAGCAGAGCGCCAGCCGCATGAGCCATCTCGGCCAAGGCCGCGATGTCGCAGACCTCGGTCAAGGGATTGGTCGGCGTCTCGGCGAAGAAGAGCCGGGTGTTGGGCTGAATAGCTGCGCGCCACTCGTCCAGGTCGGTCTGCGAGACAAAGCTGGTCTGGACGCCGAACTTGCCGAACTCCTTGGCGAACAGATTGATCGTCGAGCCGAAGACCGAACGCGAGCACAGCACATGGTCGCCAGCCTTGAGCAGGCCCATGCACATCAGCAGGATGGCGCTCATGCCGCTGCCGGTCGCTACCGCCGCCTCGGTGCCCTCCATGGCAGCGAGCCGCGCCTCCAGGCTGCGCACTGTCGGATTGCTGGTGCGCCCATAGGTGAAGTCCTCGGAGTTCGCAAAGCGCCTGGCCGACTCCGCCGCACTGGGCTGGATGAAGCTGGTGCTCAGGAACAAGCCTTCGGAGTTCTCGCCATGCTGGCTCGGCGCCAGTGCCGTGCGCACAGCCAGCGTCTCGGGGCGCAGCCCTTCGGGCAGACGTGCACGCGCGATGCGCTGCAACTCGTCGTCGTGACTGCTCATGTTCAGGACTCTTGGCCGCTCTGCAAGGCCAGGCGGGTGCGGGCCGGGCCCTCTTCTTCCTCGCCCTGGCTCTGGCGCTGCTCGCGCAGCGCGGCAAAGTCCTCAACCGACACATCACCGGTGATGTAGTGTCCATCGAAGCACGAGGCCTCAAAGCCGGCCAAGCCCGGATGCAGCGCCGCAACGACGCGCTTCATCGCGTCGACGTCCTGGTAGATCAAGGCATCGGCGCCAATGAACTGGCGGATTTCCTCGATGCTGCGGTTGTGCGCCACCAGCTCTTCCTTGGTCGGCATATCGATGCCGTAAACATTGGGATAACGCACCGGCGGCGCGGCAGAAGCCAGATACACCTTGCGGGCACCGGCTTCGCGCGCCATCTGCACGATTTCCTTCGACGTCGTACCCCGCACGATCGAGTCATCGACCAGCAGCACATTGCGGCCCTTGAACTCCAGGCCGATGGCATTGAGCTTCTGGCGCACCGACTTCTTGCGCGCGCCCTGCCCCGGCATGATGAAGGTGCGGCCGACGTAGCGGTTCTTCACGAAGCCCTCGCGGTAAGGCTTGCCGATCTTGTGTGCCAGCTGCATGGCCGAGGGGCGGCTTGACTCGGGAATCGGGATCACCACATCGATGTCGCTGGGCGGCATGGTCGAGATCAGACGCTGCGCCAGGGTCTCGCCCATGTTCAAGCGCGCCTGATAGACCGAGATGCCGTCCATCACCGAGTCCGGCCGGGCCAGGTAAACGTACTCGAACATGCAGGGATTCAGCACCGGGTTCTCGGCACACTGCTCGGTGTGCAGGCGCCCCTGGGTGTCGATGAACAAGGCCTCACCAGGCGCCACATCGCGCGTGAGCTTGTGCCCCGTGCCTTCGAGCGCCACGCTCTCGCTGGCGACCATCACTTCGCCTTCTGCCGAGTGGCCGAAGCAAAGCGGGCGGATGCCGAAGGGATCGCGGAAGGCCACCAAGCCATGGCCGGCGATCAACGCAATCACGGCATACGAGCCCTTGATGCGCTTGTGCACCGCGCGCACCGCCTTGAACACGGCGTCCGGGCTGAGCGGCAGGTCGCGTGCCGCTTGCTCGATCTCATGCGCCAGCACGTTCAGCAGCACCTCGGTGTCGCTCTCGGTGTTGATGTGGCGGCGGTCGATATCGAACAGCTCCTTTTTCAGCGCATGCGCGTTGGTCAGGTTGCCGTTGTGGACCAGCACGATGCCGAAAGGCGCGTTGACGTAGAAGGGCTGGGCCTCTTCCTCGCTGTAGGCATTGCCGGCTGTCGGATAGCGCACCTGGCCCAGGCCCGTCGTGCCCGGCAATGCGCGCATGTTTCGTGTGCGGAACACATCCCGCACCATGCCGCGCGCCTTGTGCATGAAGCACTTGTTGCCCTGCATCGTGACAATACCGGCTGCATCCTGACCGCGGTGCTGCAGCAGCAGCAGCGCGTCATAGATGAGTTGATTGACGGGCGCCTGGGATATCACTCCAACAATGCCGCACATGAGCCTGTTCCTTGTCTTGACGAGACGTCTCTAGAGAGTCGTGGTCGGGCGTCGCTACGCTCAGCCCACTGATATGAATTTCACCATGTCGGCCGGCAGCATGGGGCTCAGGCCCTGCAGTGCCGCGTGAAGCCAAGGCGCCAGGGCGGAAGCCTGCCAAGCCTCCGTACGGGAAGCCGGCGTCATGCTGACGCCCAGCACGATCAGCAGGCCGAGCAAGACGGCGCGCAGCGCACCAAAGCCTGCGCCCAGCAGGCGATCCGGCACGCTCAGGGGCGTTGCGTGGATCAAGCTGCGCAGCAGCTTGGCCGCCAGCCCCCACAGCAGCAGGACCAACATGAATGAGAGAAGCACACTGAGGCCTTGCATCAGCGCCGGATCCAGCCGGCCCTGCGGCAGCAAAGGCAGCAGCATCGGCGCCAGCGGCGAGCAGGCGAAATAGGCCACCACCCAGCCGGCTATCGCCATCACCTCATAAACCAGTCCGCGCCACAGGCCGACCAGCACCGACAGGAGCAGCAGGCTCAGCAGCAGCAGATCGACCCAGGCCATGGCAAATACCAGCGCCGGTTCAGAGTGTCAGCACGGCCGTCGACAGGCCGCTGCCACGCACTTTGGCCGCGACCTTGTCAGCCTCATCGCGGCTGGCATAGGGGCCCAGGCGCACACGAGTCCGCTTGCCGGCTGCCGTGTCGACGGTCTGGACATAGGTCTTCAAACCCATGCGCTCCAGCTTCATGCGCGCCTCCTGGGCGGCCTTGCTGTCGGCATAGGCGCCAACCTGCACCACAAACTTGGCGCCGCCTGTGGCGGCCGCCGAAGCTTTGCCGTCCAGCAGCGACTGCACCCGCGACGACTCGGCAACAGATGCGGCTTGCTTGGGCTTGTCGGCTGACTTGCTGGGTTCCGCAGCCTTCTCAAGCGGCTTGTCTACAGGACGCACAGGCGTCTTGGCGGCAGGCTTCTCAGTCGCCTTCTCGGAGGGCTTCTCTGCGGGCTTTTCGGCGGCCTTTTCAGACTTCTCCGATGGCACTTCAGCAGCGCGAGGGGGCGCAGCTGTGACCGCAGCGCCAGCGACAAGCGCGCCTGCAGCAGTGACCTTGGCAGCCGCGTCAGCCGACGCGCCGGAGCTCGTCTTGCCGGCATGAGCAGGCTCGCTGGCCGTGGCCGCCACCTCGGGTGATGCCGCAGGCGGGATCACCAAAGGCGCTGCACCCTCCTTGCGCGGAATGTCGATGGGGAGGTCGATAGGAATCGGCCGCGGCTGAGTCTCGAACACCAGCGGAAAGCCGATCACGCCGAGCCCCACCAATACAGCAACACCGATCAAGCGACGGCGCGCACGCACACGCAACTGCTGCACCGACATATCAGCCGAAGCCTTGGCCGAGGGCGATGCCTTGCGTTGGAAAAAGGACAGCAAACCCATGGCAGCTATGGTTCGGAGGCTGGTAATTGGAGGGGATTCAGGGCTGGCTTGCGGCACCGGACGTCGCCAGACGCGGCACACCCTTCTTCAGCACACCGCCCACGGTGTAGAAGGAGCCGAACACCACGATTCTATCAGCGGGGTCGGCGGCAGACGCCGCTGCGGACAAGGCCTCCAGCGGGCTCGAATGGCAGGCCACGCTCACCCCGGACGGCGGCTTGATGCGCCCTTCGGCACGCAGGCGCTCGAACTCCGCCGCCAGGTCCAAAGCCTTGGCCGCACGCGGCAGTTCAAGGTCGGTGAAGTGCCAGGCATCGATCAGCGGGGCGATGCGCTCGAGGATCTGCACCAGATCCTTGTCGGCCATCGCGCCGAACACGGCATGGGTGCGCGGGAAGAACCCCATCTGGTCCATGTTCTGCGCCAGCGCCGCCACCGCATGCGGGTTGTGCGCCACATCCAGCACCAGCGCCGGCTGCCCAGGCACGACCTGGAAACGTCCCGGCAATTCCACCAGGGCAAGTCCGGTGCGCACCGCCTGTGCACTGATCGGCAGGCGCTGATGCAGGGCCTCGAACACGGCCAGCACGCCGGCCGCATTCAGCAACTGGTTGACACCCCGCAGCGAGGGATAGGCCAAGCCGCTGAAGCGCTTGCTTTGCCCCACCCACTGCCATTGCTGCCGATCACCGCTGTAACTGAAATCCCGCCCCAGCTGCCGCAGATCCGCACCGATGGCAGCGGCGTGTGCTGCCACACTGTCAGGCGCCATCGGGTCGCTGCACACCGAGGGCCGGCCGGCCGCATGATGTGGGCCTTCTCCCGGCCGATGCTCTCGCGATCCGGGCGAGGTACTCGACATGGTCGATGTCGATGCTGGTGATCACGCTGCAATCCGCATCGATGCAGTTCACCGCATCCAGCCGTCCGCCCAGGCCGACCTCCAGAATCACCAGATCCAGCGGTTCAGCCGCCAGACGGTGGAGGATGGCCAGGGTGGTGAACTCGAAATAGGTCAGCGCCACATCACCGCGCGCCGCCTCCACCGCCTCGAAGCTCGCCAGCAGCGAGTCAGCGTCCACCGGTGCGCCTGCCACGCGGCAGCGCTCCTGGAAGTGCACCAGATGCGGCTTGATGTAGAGGCCGACGCGATAGCCGGCCTGCAGCGCAATTGACTCCAGCATCGCGCAGGTCGAGCCCTTGCCGTTGGTGCCAGCCACCATGACGACAGGTGCCTCGAAGCGCAGGCCCAGCGCGTCGCGCAGGCGATTCACGCGCTCCAGCCCCATGCTGATTTCCTTGGGGTGCAGGCGCTCGCAATGGGCCAGCCAGTCGTCGAGGCGTTGTTGGGCGCTGGGGGTCGTCGTGCTCATGGGGACTCGCAGAAAACAGCACGGCCAGACCGTTGCGGGCCTGGCCGTGGGGCTTGGGGGTTCAGGCTCAGGCCACCGCGTCGGAGCTTTGGCGCTGCAGCATGGCCAGCTGGCGGGCGATGGTTTCGCGCAGTTGGCGGCGGTCGACGATCATGTCCACCGCGCCCTTTTCCATCAGGAACTCAGCGCGCTGGAAACCCGGCGGCAGCTTCTCGCGCACCGTGTTCTCGATCACGCGCGGACCGGCAAAGCCGATCAGCGCCTTGGGCTCGGCAATCACGATGTCGCCGACAAAGGCGAAGCTTGCCGAGACACCGCCCATGGTCGGATCGGTCAGCACGCTGATATAGGGCAGCTTGGCTTTGGCCAGGCGGGTCAGCGCCGCGTTGGTCTTGGCCATCTGCATCAGCGAGAGCAGGCCTTCTTGCATGCGCGCGCCGCCGGTGGCGGTGTAGCAGATGAAGGGCGTCTTCTGCTCGATGGCAGTCTCGACGCCGCGCACGAAGCGCTCGCCGACCACCGAGCCCATCGAGCCACCCATGAAGTCGAACTCGAAGCAGGCCACCACCACAGGCACGCTCATCACAGCGCCGCCCATCACGATCAGCGCATCGGTCTCGCCGGTGGATTCCAGCGCTTCCTTGAGCCGGTCGGGATACTTCTTGCTGTCCTTGAACTTCAGCGCGTCGACCGGCAACACCTCCTGACCGATCTCGTAGCGGCCTTCGCCGTCGAGAAAGGCATTCAGGCGCGCACGCGCGCCAATGCGGTGGTGGTGGCTGCACTTGGGGCAGACGTTGACGTTCTGCTCCAGGTCGGTCTTGTAGAGCACCGTCTCGCAGGACGGGCACTTGATCCAGAGACCCTCGGGCACCGTGCGGCGCTCGGTCGGGTCGCCCTGCTGCATCTTGGGCGGCAGAAGCTTCTCAAGCCAACTCATCTTGCAGACTCCTTTAGGTTTGTCTTGGCAGGGCGTCGAGCGCAACGCGGATCTCGCGGATGAACTCAGCCCCCTTGGCGGCGACATTATCGCGTGTCTCCACCTCGAGCAGCTGAACCAGGCGCGAACCGATCACGACGGCATCCGAAACCCGCGCCACGGCCTGGGCCGTTGCCGCATCACGGATGCCGAAACCCACGCCCACCGGCACCGACACATGCTTGCGGATGCGCGGGATGGCCTGCGCCACGGCGTCGGTGTCCAGATGGCCGGCGCCGGTCACGCCCTTGAGCGACACGTAGTAGACATAGCCGCTCGCCACCTTGCCGATGCGGGCCATGCGCTCCTCACTCGACGTGGGGGCCAGCAGGAAGATCGGATCGAGCTCGACCGCGCGCAGCTGCTGCGCGAAGGCCTCGCACTCCTCGGGCGGATAGTCCACCACCAGCACGCCGTCGACACCGGCCGCCTTGGCGTCCTTGACGAAGCGCTCGATGCCGTAATGCTCGATCGGGTTGGCATAACCCATCAGCACCACCGGCGTGCTCGCATTCTTGTCACGGAAGGCGCGCACATAGGCCAGCACATGCGTGAGGCCGATGCCATGCGTCAGCGCCCGCTCGGCAGCGCGCTGGATCACCGGGCCGTCAGCCATCGGATCGGAAAACGGCACGCCCAGCTCGATCACATCGGCGCCGGCCGCGGCCATCGCCAGCATCAGCTCGACGGTGGTTTCCGGATACGGATCGCCGGCATGCACGAAGGGAATCAGCGCCTTGCGGCCCTCGCTCGACAGCTGGGCGAAAGTGGCTTGGATGCGGCTCATCGCTGGCCTCCATTCACCACTGCGACGACGGCCTCGCCGCCCTTGACCGACTGGCCCTTGCAGGACGGCCGACAGTAGAACTCGGCATGCGAAAGGTCGGCCACGGTGCCGATGTCCTTGTCGCCACGGCCGGACAGATTGACCAGCAACTGCTGATCCGGCCGCATGCTCGGCGCGATCTTCATCGCATGGGCGACCGCATGGCTGGACTCCAGCGCCGGGATGATGCCCTCGGTGCGGCACAGGTGGTGAAAGGCAGCAAGCGCCTCCTGATCGGTGATGCCGACATACTCGGCGCGGCCGATGTCCTTCAGATAGGCATGCTCGGGGCCAACGCCGGGGTAGTCCAGGCCGGCCGAGATCGAGTGCGTCTCGGTGATCTGGCCATTGGCGTCCTGCAGCAGATAGGTGCGGTTGCCATGCAGCACGCCGGGCGTGCCGGCCGACAACGTGGCGGCATGCTTGCCGCTGGCCATGCCCTCGCCTTCCGCCTCGACGCCGATCAGGCGCACGCCCTCGTACGGGATATAGGGGTAGAAGATGCCGATGGCGTTCGAGCCGCCGCCCACGCAGGCGATCACCGCGTCGGGTTGCTTGCCGATCATCTCGGGCATCTGCACCAGGCACTCGTCGCCGATGATGCGCTGGAAGTCGCGCACCATCATCGGATAGGGGTGCGGACCGGCCACGGTGCCGATGATGTAGAAGGTCGACTCGACGTTGGTGACCCAGTCGCGCATCGCCTCGTTGAGTGCATCCTTCAACGTCTTCGAGCCCGACTCCACCGGCACGACGGTCGCGCCCAGCAGGTTCATGCGGTAGACATTGGGGCTCTGGCGCTTGACGTCCTCGCTGCCCATATAAACCACGCATTCCATGCCGTAGCGCGCGCAGATGGTAGCGGTGGCCACGCCGTGCTGGCCAGCGCCGGTCTCGGCGATCACGCGCTTCTTGCCCATGCGCTTTGCAAGCAAAGCCTGGCCGATGGTGTTGTTGATCTTGTGCGCGCCGGTGTGGTTCAGGTCTTCGCGCTTGAGGAAGATCTGCGCACCACCCAGCTCACGGCTCAGGCGATCGGCGTGGTAGATCGGGCTGGGCCGGCCGACGAAGTGCGCGAGTTCCTTCTTGAACTCGGCGATGAACTCGGGGTCGCGGCTGTAATGCTCATAAGCCTCGTTCAGCTCATCGAGCGCATGGACCAGGGTCTCGGCGACAAAGCGGCCGCCATAAGGCCCGAAATGCCCGCGGGCATCGGGTTGCTCGTACTTCAACATGAAAGGGTTCTCCTCAGGAGGATTCGGTAGCGGCGAGGCGCCGGTCCGCCTCGCGGACGGCCTCGCAGAACTGGCGCATCAGCACGGCGCTCTTGAGGCCCTTGGCCTCCTCGACACCGGAACTGACGTCAACGGCCAAAGGCCGGACGCCCAGAATCCCTTCGATCACATTTCCGGCATGCAACCCACCAGACAAAACGACTGGAGAGGGCACGTTTCGTGGAATGAGTGACCAATCGAAGACCTTTCCGCCGCCGCCATAGCCCTCGACATGAGCGTCGAGCAGCAGGCCTTGGGCGCTGGAGAACTGATGTGCGAAGTCTAGCAAATCGAAGCCCTCGCCCATGCGTGCCGCACGCAGGTAGGGCCGCCCTGCCCGCTCGCAGTCCGCGGGCGTCTCGTCGCCATGGAACTGCAGCAGCATGTTTGGCAGCGCGGCCAAGGCGGCGCTCAGCAGCGCTGCGTCGGCGTTGACGAACAAGCCCACTGGCGTGACAAAGGGCGGCAGCAGGCGTGCCAGCACTGCGGCGCGCTCGGGCGTCAGTGCGCGCGGGCTCTTGGCGTAGAAGACGAAGCCGATCGCGTCGGCGCCGGCCTCGACTGCCGCGGCCACATCGGCCTCGCGTGTCAGGCCGCAGATCTTGATTCTTGTGCGTGTCATGGCGTCAGCCCGGCAGCCAGTCCATCGCGGACGTGTGCTCGGGCAGCTTCAGGTGAGCATCGTAGTAGGGGCCAACGAAATAAAGGCCGTCGGGCGCAAAAGTGGGCGCGGCGACTTTGCGGTCGCGCGCCGCCAGCACCTCGGCCAGCCAGGGCACCGACCGTGTCCCGCTGCCGATGGCGATCAGGCAGCCCATGATGTTGCGCACCATGTGGTGCAGAAAAGCCGAGGCATCGAACTCGAAACGCCAGTAGGCGCCGCGCTTGTGAATTTCGATGGCGCGCAGTGTCTTCACGGGCGAAGCAGCCTGGCATTCGGCCGAGCGGAATGAGGAGAAGTCATGCTCGCCCAGCAGTATCTGCACCGCTGCGCGCATGGCCTCGCCGTCAAGCGGCCGGAAGACCCAGCCCGCGCCACCGGTCTCAATCGCCGGCCGGACGGCGGACTCGAGCAGCAGATAGGCGTAGCGCCGACCGCGCGCATGGTTGCGCGCGTGAAAGTCAGCCCCTGGGAAGGCGCACCACTGCACCGCGATGTCGGGCGGCAGATAGCGATTGGTGCCGCGTATCCACGAAAACGGCTCGCGCTCGACTTCGGCATCGAAATGCACCACCTGGTTCAGCCCGTGCACGCCGGCATCGGTGCGTCCGGCGCAGATCGTGCGCACCGGATGGGCAGCGAACTGGCTCAGGCCGGCTTCGAGCGCGTCCTGCACCGTGCCGCCGCCTGGCTGGCTCTGCCAGCCCTTGTAGGCGGAGCCGCGATAGCTGATGCCCAGCGCCACTCTGATCGTCACGAAACCTCCGGAGCAAAAGAAAAGGCGCCCGGCCAAACCGGGCGCCTCGGCAATGACGCAGTTTACTCACTCAGTCAGCGCAACTCGCTCAGCATGGCTTCGGCCTTCTCCTTGATCGGGCCGGAAGCTTTGGACAGCAGTTCCTGGAGCACATCGCGTGCACCCTCGACATCGCCGATCTGGCGGAACTCGTCAGCCAGTTCCAGCTGACGCTGCAGGGGGTCGCCATCTTCATCATCCAGCGCATCGAAGGCATTGGACAGCGGACTGCTCGGCTGTTCCTGCAGCAGGCTGTCGAATTCAGCCGGCAACTCGGCGTCCATCGTCGTGGCTGCGGCTGCAGGGATGGCAGGCTCAGCCGACGCGCCAGGGCTTTGCGGCAGATCCAGGTCGATGGACGACAAGTCGAAGTCCAGCGCATTGGCCGTTGGCGCGTCATCGGGCGGAATCGGGGCGGTCGGCGCGTCCAGCTCATCCAGATCGAAGCTGAGCTCGCCCAACTCGGTCTCCGCTGCAGTCTTGGCGCGCTCCGGTGGCGGGCTAGACAGGTCGAAGTCCATCGCCAACGGGGCCTGCTCGACCGTGGTGGCCATGGCCTGCGTGGCCTCCATGGCCAGCGGCGAGGCCGCAGCCGGCGCATTGCTGCCCAGGTCGAGGTCCAGATCCAAGTCCAGGCCGTTGATGGGACCCGCTTCCGCTGCGGCACGCTCCATCGGCGCTGTGCTCAGATGAGCGCCGGCGATGGTCGAGTGCTGCGCCGTCTGCGGCAAGGTGCTGGCATTCATCGGCTCCGGCCGATGATCGTTGTCGAACAAGACCTGGCTCGGCGCACCGCCCGGCTGGTAGAGCGGATTGTCCGGATCGATCAGGCGGCCAAGCTCTTGCGCCTTGGCCCAGTCGTCGCCCGTGCCCTTGGTCTCGGCATAAAGCTGGATGGCGAGTTGCTCGAAGCCCTTGATGTCGCGGCGCTTGGCATAGACCTCCAGCAGCTTGAGGCGGATCGCCAGGCGCTCCGGGTTGGCTCGCAGCGCTTCTTTCAGGATCTCTTCGGCCTGCAGGTCGCGACCGTAGGCGAGGTAGACATCGGCCTCAGCCACCGGGTCGACATCACCAATCGCATCGAGCTGACTCAAGGAGTAGCTCATCGACGATGAGCCGCTGGTGGCGTCACGCGTATCGACACGCTGGCCACCGGAAGCGCCAAAGAAGGAATCCGGCTGCAGGCGGCTTTCGTGGAAGCCAGTGTCGGCCTTGGGCTTGCTGCCGCGGCCACGCAGACGCATCAGGCCCAGACCGCCCAGCAGTGCCACCAGAACGCCGGCCACCGGAATGACCAGCGGATGGTTCATCAGCCCGTCCAGCAGTCCGGGCTCGTCGGCGACGGTCTCTGGCATCGGCGCCGCAGCCACGGGCTTGGATGCCGCAGCCGACGCGGCAGGCTTGGCCAGCGGCGCCGACGACGCAGCGACGACGGCCGCCGAAGCAGGCGCTGGCGCGGGCGCCGCAGCGATGACCGGCAGGGCTGCAGGTGCCGACGCTGGCGCTGGCGCTGGGGCTGCCGCCACAGGCGCGGCCGGCGCTGGCGCGGCAGGCTTGGTGGCACTCGAGATCTGCTTCAGCTCTTCGACATTGCGCTTGAGCTCGGCCACGCGGGTTGCCTCGTCCTTGCGCTCGGTGTCCTTGGAAACCTTGCCTTCAGCCGCAGAAGCCCCGGCCTTGCTGAGCATCAGCTTGTCAGGGCTCGGCGCTGCAGCCGGCTTGCGATCGGCCACCTCGGCTTGAACCTTGCCCTTGGCGGCGCGCGAAGCCTGAGTCGCCTGCAGTTCGGGCGCACCCGATGCCAGACGATCGCGATAGGCCGCGAAATCGGCGCTTTGCGCGGCCACGATCTCCTTCGCTTCCTCGTTCGGCACGCCTGCCAAAGCGTCGGCCGATGGCACTTGCAACACAACGCCGGCCTTCAGCCGGTTCATGTTCTCGCCGATGAAGGCATCCGGATTGTTGCGATACAGGCCGACCAGCATCTGGTCGAGCGAGATTTCGGCCGGCTTGGTGCGGCTGGCAACCCGCGACAGCGAGTCACCCGGCTTGACCGTGTAGCGCGACGCCGCGCCAGGTTCTGCAGCAGGACGCGCAGCCGGCGCGGCAGCGACCGGCGCAGGCGCAGGGGCAGGGGCAGGGGCTGGGCGTGATGCCGCGGGGGAGCGCGCTGCCACCGGCGCCGGAGCGGGCGCAGCCACTGCAGGGCGAGGGGCAGGCGCCGGTGTGGCGGCAGGTGCCAGCGGCCGCGACTCAGGCGTCGCCGCGGCTATCACTGGCGCGGTCGTGACGGCAGCGGGCGGTGTCGGGCGAGCCAGCGACGGCGGATCGAACAACAGCGTGTATTCACGCACCAGCCGGCCACCGGCCCAGCTGATTTCGAGAATCACATCGACAAAAGGTTCCTGAACCGCGCGATCGCTCGCAATGCGCAGATAGGGCCGCCCGTCAGAGCGACGCGCCAGCTGGACCTGGGTATTGCTAAGCACCGGGTTGTACTCGACGCCGGTGGCCCGATAGGCCTCAGGCGGCGCGACGCGCACCCGCAGCGTTCCCGCTTCTTCCGGCGTGATCGCCGCGATTTCGATCTCGGCATTGAGCGTCTCGCCGAGGGCAGACTGCACGCTCAGACGCCCAAGGCCGAGGCCCCAGGCGGCCGTGCTGGCCACACTCAATGTCGCTACCGCCACATGGGTCAGGGCAAAACGCCCCCAAGCACTACGGTTCAGTTTCAAGGCGTCCCCCAAAGCGACAAGGCGGGCGACTGCAGGCGCCCGCCTTTTGACGATCGTTGTTCTGGCTTCAACAGCTCAGCCGAGTCTGTGTTCATGAGCTCTTGCGATATGAAATCACAACAGCGTCAAGCATATACGCTGATGAGCTCACGCAAAGCCTGAATACCTCGGCTGTCCCCTGCCTGATTAACCAGTGGTTACCGCCCTGTGGCTTGCCGGCAACGAGCTGTGCCGGCAAGTCAAGGGAAATCACCGATCCAGCAGGATGCGCAGCATGCGGCGCAGCGGCTCGGCCGCGCCCCACAGCAGCTGGTCGCCGATGGTGAAGGCGCCGACATACTCAGGGCCCATGGCCAGCTTGCGGATACGGCCGACGGGGATGGTCATCGTGCCGGTCACGGCCACCGGGGTCAGGTCTTGAATCGTAGCCTCACGGGTGTTGGGCACCACCTTCACCCACTCGTTGTCGGCGGCGATCATGGCCTCGAGGTCGGCCACCGGCACGTCCTTGTTGAGCTTGAAGGTCAGCGCCTGGCTGTGGCAGCGCATCGCGCCGACGCGCACGCAGAAACCGTCCACCGGGATGGCGGCAGAGCCGAAGCCATCGCCCAGGCCGAGGATCTTGTTGGTCTCGGCCATGCCCTTCCACTCTTCCTTGGACTGGCCATTGCCCAGATCCTTGTCGATCCACGGGATCAGCGAGCCGCCCAGCGGCACGCCGAAGTTGGCGGTCTCAGCGGCCGTCAGGCTGCGCTGCTTGGTGATGATCTTGCGATCGATCTCAAGGATCGCGCTCTTGGGGTCGTCCAGCAGCGCCTTGACCTCGGCGTTCAGCGTGCCGTACTGCGTCAGCAGTTCGCGCATATGCTGCGCGCCACCGCCCGAGGCCGCCTGGTAGGTCTGCGTGCTCATCCACTCGACCAGACCGGCCTTGTAGAGTGCGCCCACGCCCATCAGCATGCAGCTGACGGTGCAGTTGCCGCCGACCCAGTTCTTGCCACCTTTGGCCAGCGCGTCCTTGATGACGGGCATATTGACCGGGTCAAGGATGATGACCGCGTCGTCTGTCATGCGCAGCGTCGAAGCCGCGTCAATCCAGTGGCCAGTCCAGCCGGCTGCACGCAGCTTGGGGAAGACCTCGCTGGTGTAGTCGCCGCCCTGCGCCGTGATGATGATCTCGCAGCGCTTGAGCTGCTCGATATCGAAGGCGTCCTGCAGCTTGGTCTCGTTCTTGGCCTGCGCCGGGGCGGCGCCGCCAGCGTTCGATGTGCTGAAGAACAGCGGCTCGATCAGGTCGAAATCGCGCTCGGCCACCATGCGGTCCATCAGCACGGAGCCCACCATGCCGCGCCAGCCTACCAGTCCAACAAGTGTCGTCATCTTGATACCTCTATCGCCCTAACAATGAAGAAAAGAAAAACCGCCTCGGATCTTCTTCCTCCCCGGCTCGCTTCGCCGGGGGTGTAGGGGCGAGACGAACCGGAGCTGAATCAGCTCTTAATGGTTTTGGTCGTGGTGGTGATGGCGGCAACCACCGCATCACCCATCTCGCGCGTGCCCACCTTGGTGGTGCCCTCGCTCCAGATGTCTGCGGTACGCAGACCCTGGGCCAGCACCGACTGAACCGCGGCCTCGATACGGGCGGCGGCTTGGGGCTGGTTGAGGGAGAACTTGAGCATCATGGCAGCAGACAGGATTGTAGCCAGCGGGTTTGCAATACCCTTACCGGCGATGTCCGGCGCGCTGCCATGGCTGGGCTCATACAGGCCCTTGTTGTTCTTGTCCAACGAGGCCGAAGGCAGCATGCCGATCGAGCCGGTCAGCATCGCCGCCTCGTCCGACAGGATGTCGCCGAACATATTGCCCGTCACCACCACGTCGAACTTCTTGGGCGCCTTGACCAGCTGCATCGCAGCGTTGTCCACATACATATGGTCCAGCTCGACATCGGGATACTGGGCCGACACCTCGATCATCACGTCCTTCCAGAACTGGAAAGTCTCCAGCACATTGGCCTTGTCCACCGAGGTGACCTTCTTGTTGCGCTTGCGCGCGGCCTGGAAGGCCACATGGGCGATGCGCTCGATCTCGGGGCGCGAGTAGCGCATCGTGTCGAAGGCTTCCTCGGCGCCGGGGAAGTGGCCGTCGACGGCCGTGCGGCGGCCGCGCGGCTGGCCAAAATAGATGTCGCCGGTCAGCTCGCGAATGATCAGGATGTCCAGGCCGGCCACCAGCTCGGGTTTCAGGCTGGACGCGTGCGTCAGCTGCTCATAGCAGATGGCGGGGCGGAAATTGGCAAACAGGCCCAGGTGCTTGCGCAGGCCCAGAATGGCCTGCTCGGGGCGCAGCGGACGGTCCAGCTTGTCGTACTTCCAGTCACCCACGGCGCCGAACAGGATGGCGTCGGCATCCTTGGCCAGCTGCAATGTGGCCTCGGGCAGCGGATGGCCCGAAGCCTCGTAAGCGGCGCCGCCGACCGGCGCACTTTCCATCTCCAGCGGCAGGTCCAGCACCTTCAGGACCTTGACGGCCTCGGCGACGATTTCGGTACCAATGCCGTCACCCGGCAACACTGCGATCTTCATCTTCTATTCCTTCTTCTCTGTTCTCTTCAGCCGACCAGACGGTGGGCCAGCCAGGGCTTGGTGGCGATGCGCTCGGCTTCAAACGCCTTGATCTTGTCGGCGTGACGCAGCGTCAGGCCGATATCGTCGAAGCCGTTGAGCAGGCAGTACTTGCGGAAGGCCTGCACCTCGAAGGGCAGCTCCTGCCCATCAGGCTTGACGACGACCTGACGCTCCAGGTCAACGGTCAGCTGGTAGCCCGGAAACGCGGCCACTTCGTCGAACAACTTGGCCACCTGCGACTCCGGCAGCACGATGGGCAGCATGCCGTTCTTGAAGCAGTTGTTGAAAAAGATGTCGGCATAGCTCGGCGCGATGATGCTGCGAAAGCCGAACTGCTCCAGCGCCCAGGGCGCGTGCTCGCGGCTGGAGCCGCAGCCGAAGTTCTCGCGCGCCAGCAGGATGCTGGCACCCTGGTAACGCGGCTGGTTCAGCACGAAATCCGGGTTGGGCTTGCGGCTGGCCGAGTCCTGGCCGGGCTCGCCGCGGTCCAGATAGCGCCACTCATCAAACAGGTTGGGCCCGAAGCCGCTGCGCTTGATCGACTTCAGGAACTGCTTGGGGATGATCGCGTCGGTGTCGACATTGGCGCGATCCATCGGGGCCACCAGACCCTTGTGCACGGTGAACTTGTCCATGGCTATGCTCCTCAGGCGATGCGACGCACGTCGACGAAATGGCCCTCGATGGCCGCTGCAGCCGCCATCGCCGGGCTGACCAGATGGGTGCGGCCACCGGCGCCCTGACGCCCTTCGAAATTGCGGTTGCTGGTCGAAGCGCAGCGCTCGCCCGGCTCCAGCCGGTCCGCGTTCATCGCCAGACACATCGAGCAACCCGGCTCGCGCCATTCAAAACCCGCGGCCTTGAAGATCTGGTCCAGGCCTTCGGCCTCGGCCTGCGCCTTCACCAGGCCCGAGCCCGGCACCACCAGGGCCAGCTTCACATTGCTGGCCACGCGGCCGCCCAGGCGCTTGACCACCGCAGCGGCCTCGCGCATGTCCTCGATGCGGCTGTTGGTGCAGGAGCCGATGAAGACCTTGTCGATGCGGATGTCGCTGATCGCCTTGTTCGGTTCCAGCGCCATGTACTGCAGCGCGCGCTCGATGGCACCGCGCTTGACGGCGTCCTTTTCCTTGTCCGGATCGGGCACACGGTCCTCGACGGACAGCACCATCTCCGGGCTGGTGCCCCAGGTCACCTGCGGGCGGATCTGCGCGGCGTCGAGCTCGACCACGGCATCGAACTTGGCACCCGGGTCAGAGTGCAACGTGCGCCAGTAGGCCACGGCCTGGTCCCATTCGACACCGGTGGGCGTGAAGGGGCGGCCCTTCACATAGTTGATGGTCGTCTCGTCCACCGCCACCAGGCCGCGCGCGCGCCGGCCTCGATGGCCATATTGCAGACCGTCATGCGGCCTTCCATCGAGAGCGCGCGGATGGCCGAGCCACCAAACTCGATGGTGTAGCCGGTGCCACCGGCGGTGCCGATCTTGCCGATGATGGCCAGCACGATGTCCTTGGCGCCCACGCCCTTGGCCACCTGGCCCTCCACCCTGACCAGCAGGTTCTTGGCCTTCTTGGCCAGCAGGGTCTGGGTGGCCATCACATGCTCGACCTCCGAGGTGCCGATGCCATGAGCCAGTGCACCGAAGGCGCCGTGGGTTGAGGTGTGGCTGTCGCCGCAGACCACCGTCATGCCGGGCAGCGTGGCGCCCTGCTCCGGGCCCATCACATGGACAATGCCCTGGCGCTTGTCCAGGAAGGGAAAGTAGGCCGCCGCACCGAATGCCTTGATATTGGCGTCCAGCGTGGTGATCTGCTGCTTGCTGGTCGCGTCCGTGATGCCGTCGTAGCCCAGCTCCCAGCCGGTGGTGGGCGTGTTGTGGTCGGCGGTGGCGACGATGGAGCTGACACGCCAGACCTTGCGGCCGGCCAGGCGCAGGCCCTCGAAGGCCTGCGGGCTGGTCACCTCATGCACCAGATGGCGGTCGATGTAGAGGACAGCGGTGCCGTCTTCCTCGGTATGAACGACATGCTCATCCCAGAGCTTGTCGTAGAGCGTGCGTGCAGTCACAGCATTCATGCTTTGCTTCTTTCCTCTTCTCGTCGAACAGCAGGGCACAGCGCATCGACAAAGCGCTGTACCACGGTGGGCAGGCGCTC
The DNA here is from genome assembly GCA_015657635.1 of Roseateles sp. Classification (GTDB taxonomy): domain Bacteria; phylum Pseudomonadota; class Gammaproteobacteria; order Burkholderiales; family Burkholderiaceae_C; genus JACDQM01. The sequence continues at coordinate 5,010 of JACDQM010000187.1, read as the reverse complement.
TTGACGCATCACCCCCAGAACATAGTCGCGCTGCGCCCAGGTCTCATCCAGGCGCAGACGTTGAACGGCAAACACCTTGGCGAAGCGGTCCGCCGGATCTTCCGGCAACACCGCCACCCCGAGCCCAGCCTCCACCAACTGTGCGATGGCGTCAAAGCCTCGCACCTGCAACCTGGCATTCAGTGTGCGGCCGCGGGCCAGCGCCTGCTCGCGCATCAGTTCCTGCGCCGCCGCGCCAGCATGCAGGCCGATCAGGTCATAGTCCAGCAGATCGTCGAAGCTGACGGCTTCGCGAGCTGCGAGTGCGTGCCCCTTGGGCACCAGCACCGCCAGGCGCCCGGGCTTGTAGGTGCAGGTCTGCAGGCGGTTGTCCAGCAGCGGTGCGGTGAACACCCCCACATCGGCGCGCCCTTCGGCAACGGCAGACTGGACCTCGGCGCTGGTCAGGTCTTCCAGGCTGATGCGGATCTGCGGGTGGGCCTGCAAGAAAGCCGCCAGGTCAGGCGGCAGGCATTCGGCGATCGAGCCGGTGTTGGCGGCGATGCGCAGATGGCCCTTGATGCCGCGCGCAAATTCCATCACCTCGCTCTCCAGCGCATGCAGCGAGGCATGCAGCGAGCGGATATGGCGCACCAGCGCCCGGCAGGCCTCGGTGGGTTCCACACCGCGCGCGCGACGCTCGAACAGCTGCACGCCCAGGCGCGCCTCCAGGTCGGAGATGCGCTTGCTGGCTGCCGCCAGCGCCAGATGCTCCTGTTGCGCGCCACGCGTGATCGAGCGCGTCTGCTCGATCGCCAGCACCAGGTTCAGCGTGGTCAGGTCCAGTCGCATGAATTCAGCTTTCGGGTAGGCGGCAGCGCTGAAAGCATCACTCGGGGATGATGCCGGCCGCCTGCACCGCCTTGGCCCATTTGACGGTCTCCTTGGCTGCGAACAGGCCCAGCTCCGCCGGGCTGCTGGGCGTCAGGCCGAAGCCCGACAGCGCCAGCTTCTGCTGCAGGATCTTGTCGTTCAGCGCCGCCCGCACCCACTGGTTCATCTTTGCCACGACAGGATCGGGCGTGCCAGCCGGCGCGTACATCGCGAACCAGGCGGTCATCTCGAAACCCGGCACCACCGTGGACAGCGGCGGCACACCGGGCAGCATCGGGTGCGGTTTGGCCGAGGTCACGGCCAGCGCGCGCAGCTTGCCGGCCTTGACCTGCGGCACGCCGGAGGCCAGATCGCCGAACACCAGCTGGATGGTGCCGCCGATGGCATCCGTCATGGCTGGCTGCACGCCCTTGTAGGGAATGTGTGCCAGCACCAGCTTGTTGGCGCTGATCAAGGCCTGACCGGGAATCAGGCTGCCGCTGGAGCCGGAGCCCCAGGCCATCTTGTCCGGATTGGCGCGCGCGTGGGCCACAAACTTCTCGGCCGTGTCGGCCGGCACAGCCGGGTTGACCAGCATGATGAAGGGAATCTCAGCCAGGCGCGAAACCGGCGTGAAGTCCTTGATCGGGTCGTAAGGCAGCTTGCGATACAGCGAGGCATTGGCCGCGTGCGTGGTGCTGGTGGCGATCAGGAAGCTGTAGCCATCCGGCGCTGCCTTGGCGGCGGTCGCCGTACCTAGCGTGCCGTTCGCCCCCGGCTTGTTTTCCACCACGACGGCTTGGCCGGCCTGCTTGCCCACATGTTCGGCAAGCACCCGCGCCAGCTGATCGGTGGCGCTGCCGGCCGGAAAGGCGACGGTCCAGGTCAGCGCCCGCTGCGGGTAAGCCGGCCCGGCTGCCACAGCAAAAAACGGGGCGAGGCTCCCCAACGCCAGCAGGGCCGCCACTCCGAGAGCGCGACGACCCGATCGACGACTCACAAGGGCAACAGGATGGCGAGAGGCAGCGCAATGCGATTTGGATTTCATGGGGCGGGGCCGACGGTTCGAATGGGGGACGCCAGGCCTGCGGACCTTGCGCAGACCCTAATTTAGCCTTCGTCTGACTCGATCAACTACCGAAGAAATTAAGAAATGCTTCTTGAACCGCGAAGTCTACGGCGACTTGAATGTCCATGCCGCGGTAGATGCATGCCCATGCCCTCGTAATTGATGACATTGCGAGAACTGCCAGCGCCTATCATTTTTTTCCACGCCGATGCCGCGCTGGCAGGCGCCCACACAACGAAAGGTCCCCCCCATGATGTCCAAGCGAACAAGCCTCACGCGGAGTCTGCTGCCCGCCCTGCTCTCTTTTATGGGAGCTGCCGCCCAGGCGCAGGGAACCCCTGAGGTAATCAATATTTGCCATGAGAACGAGGACGCCTTTCCCTGGCTGCTGAAGGACAAGGACAAGCCCGGCTACAGCCAGATCATGATGGCGCAGCTGGAGAAGCAGTTGGGAGGCGTCAAGATCAAACTGCTTGCGATGCCCTGGAAGCAATGCCTGAGCGAGCTGAAGGCCGCCAAGGTCGACGGCGCAATGAATGCCAGCTTCAGCGCCGAGCGCGCGGAGTTCGCGCAGTATCCGGTCAAGCTCGACGGTGAACCCGATCCAACCAAGCGCATGTATCGCGCAACCTATGCGCTGTACAAGGCCAAAGGCTCTGCATTGAGCTGGGATGGCAAGACGCTGACCACTTCAGGCGTGATCGGCGCGCAGACTGGCTTCTCCATCGTCGCGCAACTCAAGCAGCTGGGCGCTAAGACCGAGGACAGCTCGCCCACGGCTGACGAGGTATTGAACCGCGTCGCAGCGGGCCGCTATGTGGCCGCTGCTGTGCAGACAACCGAGGCCGACAACTCGCTTGCCGCCATTCCCGCGCTGCAAGGCAAGATCGAGCGGGTCAACCCACCCCTGGTCGACAAGCCCTACTACACCATCTTCGCCAAGCCCTTTTTCGCCAAACACGGCCAGACCGCACGAGAGGTGTGGCGCCTGCAAGGCAAGATGCGCGAGTCGCCCGAATTCAAGGGACAGGTTTCGCACCTGATGAAGTCCGTCGACTGAGCGGCGCCGGTAGCGGAAGCGATCAATGAAAAGGGCCGTCGACTCGAACAGAGGCGACGGCCCTTTCGCTTGCAAAGATGCCGAAGGGGGGCTGAACTCAGCCCAGCGCCGCGACCACTTCAGGCGGGGCCTGCACAAGCTCGATCAGCACGCCTTCGCCGCCGATGGGGAACTCGTCGCTGCTCTTCGGGTGGATGAAGCAGATGTCGTAGCCCGCCGCGCCCTTGCGGATGCCGCCCGGGGCGAAGCGCACGCCGTTGGCGCTCATCCACTCCACCGCCTTGGGCAAGTCGTCCACCCACAGACCCACATGGTTGAGCGGCGTGGTGTGCACCGCCGGCTTCTTGTCAGGGTCCAGCGGCTGCATCAGGTCGACCTCGACCTTGTGCGGGCCGCTGCCGATGGCGCAGATGTCCTCGTCCACGTTCTCTCGCTCGGAGACGAAGTTGCCGGTCACCGTGAGGCCCAGCACGTCCACCCAGAGCCTGCGCAGCGCGGCCTTGTCGGGGCCGCCGATGGCGATCTGCTGGATGCCAAGGATCTTGTAGGGCTTGTTGCCTGTCATGACCTGACCCTCACTCAAAACGCATGATGGGCTGATCGACGGCCAGGCTCTCGCCCACCTTGGCCAGCACCTCGGCGACCTTGACATCCTGCGTGGCGACGAGAATGTTCTCCATCTTCATCGCCTCGATCACCGCCAGGCGTTCGCCGGCCTGGACGATCTGGCCCGGCTGCGCCGCGATGGCAACCAGCAGACCCGGCATCGGCGAGAGCAGCGACTTGCTGGTGTCGGGCGGTGCCTTGTAGGGCATCAGCGCGGCCAGCTCGGCGGCGCGCGGAGACAGCACCGTGACCTCGATGGCCGTGCCGTTGTGGCTGATGCGGTAGGCCAGCGGCTTCTTGAGCGTGCCGCGCTCAGCCTGGGCGGTGAAGGGCTTGCCATTGACGGTGCCGCTCAGGCGGATGTCGTTCAGGCGTGAAGCGCAGACGATCTTGTAGGCCTTGCCGTCCACGCGCACCTCGGCCTCGCCGCCGTGGCCGGCGTACTCGGCGATGTGCACCTGGTGGCGGCGCTTCCTGCCCTCGCCCTCGTTGACGATGGCAACGTAGTCGCTGTCGATGCGCACCTCGTGGCCGGCCAACTGACCGCTGATGCCGGCGGCGCGCTCACGCGTCTTGCGGCGGATGAAGGCCGACAGCGCCACCAGGAACAGCGCATCCTCATGCGGCACATCCTCGGCGCGGAAGCCGCCGCTGTAGTGATGCGCGATGAAGCCGGTGTTGAAGTTGCCGGTCACGAAGTCCGGGTGCGCCAGCAGCGCGGCCTGGAAGGGAATGTTGGAGCTGATGCCGCGAATCACGAAGCCATTGAGCGCCTCGCGCATCTTGGCAATCGCCTCATTGCGATCCTTGCCGTGCACGATGAGCTTGGCGATCATCGAGTCGTAGAACATCGGGATCTCGCCGCCCTCGTAGACGCCGGTATCGACGCGCACGCCGCCGAACTTGCCGGCGGCGTAGCTGTCGCCCACCAGGGTCTCGCTACCCTGCTCCAGGTTCGCAGCAGGCGGCTGGTACTTCACCAGCCGGCCGGTCGAGGGCAGGAAGTTGCGGAAGGGGTCTTCCGCGTTGATGCGGCACTCGATGGCCCAGCCTTCCTTCTTGATGTCCTCCTGCTTGATCGCCAGCTTCTCGCCGGCGGCCACGCGGATCATCTGCTCGACCAGGTCCAGACCGGTGATGCACTCGGTGACCGGGTGCTCCACCTGCAAGCGGGTGTTCATCTCCAGGAAGTAGAAGTCCTGGTTCTTGCCGACCACGAATTCCACCGTGCCGGCACTCTGGTACTTCACTGCCTTGGCCAGGGCCACGGCCTGCTCGCCCATGGCCTTGCGGGTGGCATCGCTGATGAAGGGCGACGGTGCCTCCTCGATGACCTTCTGGTGGCAGGCGCTGGATCGAGCACTCGCGCTCGTGCAGGTAGAGCACATGGCCATGGCTGTCGCCCAGCACCTGGATCTCGATG
>JACDQM010000186.1 GCA_015657635.1 Roseateles sp. | reverse complement strand
TTGCCGCTGCCGCTGCCCCCTGCGACACCGATGACGAAGGGCTTGTGAGAGGTTTTGGGCATCAGGTCGAGGTGCGTGTAGGAGCGATGCCCGGAACTGTACAAGCTGGCGCGCCCCTCAAGCGCCCGCCTCCCCCATCACTTCCGCACAGGCCGGGCTCGGCACCGCCACATACTGCCCGGCAAAGCGCGGCAGACCGGTGGCGGCGTCGACCGCAAAAACGGCGACATGGTCGCTGCGTTGATTGCAGACGTAGAGAAATTGGCCGTCAGGCGAGAAGCGCGCGCTGCGCGGATAGGAGCCGCGCGTCCATTCATGGGCCAGCAGGCGCGGCCTGCCATCCGCAGCCAGGGCAAAGACGGCAATGCTGTCGTGCAGCCGGTTCAGCGCGTACAGAAAACGGCCGTCAGCCGCGACCAACAGGTCGGAGGCGAAGTTGGTGCCGGCAAAGCCCTCCGGCAGGCTGCTCAGCTCGGCGCGCTGCGTCAGTTGGCCCGTGCGCGGCTCCATCTGCAACCAGGCCAGGGTGCTGGCCTCCTCGTTGATCACATAGAGCTGGGCAGCCTCACGCGGGTGGAACACGAAGTGGCGCGGGCCGGCGCCAGCGCTGAGCGCCAGGTCTTGCCTTGGGCCGAGGGCGCCGCTCTCCGCGTTGAAGGGCCAGACCGCCAGGCGGTCGCGGCCCAGGTCGCTGGCCAGCACGAAGCGGCCATCGGGCGAGCTCAAGCCCATGTGCACATGCGGCGCATCGTGGCCGCTGATCGCAAAGCTGCCCGGCGGCGCCATCGCTGCGCGCGCCGGGCCGGGCCGGCACTCATCCGGCCGGCTGCGCTCGCAGCTGGCGTGCAGGCCCACGGGGCTGAGCTGGCCATCGGCGGCGCGGCGCAGCACCGCCAGCTCGGCGCTGCCGTAATGCGCCACGAAGGCAAAGGGCGCGCTGGGATGCAGGCTCAGATGCACCGGCCCGCGGCCGCCGCTGGGCAAGGCCTGCAGCAGTTGCAGCGGCGCAGACGCGCCACCGCCTGGCGCGGGCTGGCGATAGAGGTGCAGGCTGGAGTCGCCTTCGTTGACCGCGTAGAGCAGGCCCGGCCGCGTGGGGTCAGCCTGCAGCCAGCTGGGGCTGTGCGGATTGCGCGTCAGCCCGGCCGGCTGAGGTGGCCGGTGGCCGGGTTGGCCTCGAAGCGGTAGAGCCCTTCGGCCTGCGGCGCGTAGCCGCCGACATGGACGCTGAAACCGCGCGGGCCTGTCGCCACGCCTGCGGCCGATCGTGCGTTGGCCTGCGCCGCAGCGCCGGCCAAGGGCGCCAGCGCCGCCATCAAGAGCAGCGTCCGGCGCGGCCGGACAAGTGAGGAGTGCATGAAGTCATCGGGCCAGGCTGAATTGAAAAAAAGGCGGTCGAAGCGGGGGACATGACTCCCCCGCAACGCCCGCCCAAGTCCTCCGGCTCCAGTCGCCGGAAAGAGGAGCTCCCTCGTTGCTATCGATCAAGCCATCAGTAGTTGAAGCGCAGTGTCGCCATGTAGCGGCGGCCGGTCTTGTAGATGCCGCGCGTCAGCTTCTCGGTCGCTGCCACGCCCGGCACCTCGGCATACGAGCGGTACTCGCTGTCCGTCAGGTTCATCGCATCCAGCCCCAGGCTCAGCTGATCGCTGATCTTGAAGCCCAGGCTCGCGTCCAGCGACTTGTGGCCATCCGTCACCAGGAAGTTGCCGCGGTCCGCCTGCGTGTAGTACTTGGAGCGGAACGAATAGGTGGCGCGAGCGCTCCAGCGGTCGTTCTCGAAGAAGGGGCTGAGCGTCAGCTGGTGCCTGGAGTTGAAGGGCAAGCGGCCACCTGCCTTCGCTTTCGCATTGGCATTCGTGTAGTTGGTCAGCAGGCCCAGGCCATGTCCGAAGTGGGTCTGGAAGGCCAATGCGAAGCCCTGGACGGTCGCCTTGCCGGCGTTGTTCGGCCGCGCGATGTCGTACTCGGCCATGCGCTGCAGGTTCTGGTTGTAGTGCGTCTCCTTGCCCGTCGTGACCAGGATGTAGTTGTCGATGGCCTTGTGGAAGAGCGTGCCCGCCAGGATGGCGTTCTTGGCGAAGTACCACTCCGCCGAGACGTCCAGATTGGTGGACTCGTAGGGGTTCAGATTGGGGTTGCCGCCGCCGCCGCTCAGGGTCTGGTCGCCGATCCACAGATAGCTCGACATGTCGCCGTAGTTCGGGCGCGCCATCACCTTGGCGGCCGCGCCGCGCAGCACCACGTCATCGCTCAGGTCATAGATCAGGTTCAGGCTGGGCAGCACATCGCGGTACTTCTTCGCCACGTTCACCGGGCCGTAGCCGGTGGACGGGCATGGCGCCACATTGACCTTGCAGGCGTAGCTCATGCTGTTGGAGCTGGTCTCCACCAGGCGCACGCCGAAGTTGCCGCGCAGTCGATCGGTGTTGAAGTCCGCCTGGGCATAGCCGGCATTGATGTTTTCAGTGATGTTCCAGGTGTTGGCCGCGAACGAAGGATCGGCAAAGGTGTTGGGCACCGGCATGGTCTGCCAGGGCGCCAGCCACTTGCCGCTGTTGATGTAGTCCGCCAGCGCCCAGCCGTCGACCTTGAAGCGCTTGCTCAAGTCGCCCACATCGCCGAAGCCCGCCAGATAGTTCGACGGCAGCGCGGCCGGCGAGAACTGGCTGGCGCTCAGGTCGCCATAGCCCTTCACCGCGGCCAGCGAGACCCCGGCCATCGACTGCCCGGTGCTGTGCTCGCGGCGCTTCACACCAAAACGCAGCTGGTGGATCACCGAGTCAGCAAACTTGAGGCCGAAGTCCGCCTGGAAATACTCTTCCTTGTCGGTCGTCGGCTTGGTCACGATATTGCCGCCCCAGCCCGGGCCCCAGTTGGTCGCATTGGGCGGGTTGGTGTGCCAGCCGCCAGCCGGGCCGCCGCCGTCGATGCGGAAGGCGCCAGGCGCATTGAAGGGGCTGCCTTGATCCGAAGGCGTGGCATGGCGGGGCACATCGCCGAACGGCGCGCTCTGGAAGCCGCTGAAGTTCAGCTTGGGCACCGAGCCCGACAGGTCATAGCTGTAGTTGGCCTTGTTCAGGAACTCGCCGAACACCTGGCGGCCCGTGCCGCCGCTGGCCTTGGAGCTGCCGGCATGGGCCGAGGCGAACCAGTTCTTCTCCTTCCAGCTCAGCTTCAGGTCAGCCGAGTCGGTCTCCACCGTGGCCTGACGGTTGATCAGGTCATAGACGGTGAGCGCATTGCGGAACGAAGCCTTCTCGATCACGCCTTCGTTGACCGACAGCCCGGTCAGGTGGCC
>JACDQM010000185.1 GCA_015657635.1 Roseateles sp. | reverse complement strand
CAAGCGCCTGCAGCGGCAAGACGAATGTGCTGCGGCATCGCCTACGTGGGGCGGTGCACCCGATGAAGGGCCCGATGGAATGGATCGATACGGTGGCCGCGCTGTGCCGCGATCGCCCTGCCGGTGTGCAGCGCATCGAAGCCCGCTGGCTGGGCGATGGCCCCTTGCTGGCGGCTGCGCGGCAGCGGGTGGAGGCCCTGGGGCTGCAGGCTCAGATCCAGTTTCCCGGCGCCGAAGCGGACCGCAAGCGCGTGCTGGATTCTCTGCGCCACAGCGATGTCTTTCTGTTCTGCCACCTGACACCCGAGTCGCCGCGTTGCCTGATCGAGGCGCTGATGTCCGGGCTGCCGCTGCTGGGCTTCGACAGCGCCTATGCCCGCCAGCTGGTCCACGCCGCCAGCGACGCCGGCCACTTTGTGCCGCCCGCCGATGTGCAGGCACTCAGCCGCCTGTTGCGGCAGAAGCTCGCGCAGCCCGGTCGGCTGCAGCACATGGCCCGGCAGGCCAGGCACTGCGGCAGCGAGTTCTCCGATGTCGCGGTGTTCCGCCACCGCAGCCAGCTGATCAAGGCCCATCTGCCGTGAAGCAGCACGCCGCCGGCATCGCCATCGCTCTGGCCGCAGCGCTGCTGCCCGCCCTGCCTGCGGCCGCGCAGGCTCCGGTGCAGGCCCAGCTGCAAGCCGGCGCCACGCTCGGCAGCCTGCCGCGCTTCGGCCTGAATCTCGGCGGCCGCACCGTCTGGGGCGCGGACCAGCTGATGGCCAATGTGCTGCAGAACCCGGGGCTGGAGCCCGGCCTGGACGGCACGCTGATCATCGTTGGCGGCGCTGATGCCCGCCAGGTCGATGACGACTCGCCCTGGCTCGCCCGCGCCGCCGGCTTCTGGGCCGGCGCGCGCTACGAGGTCTTGTCCGGCGCTGCGGCCGGCACGCAGGGCCGGGTGCTCGACAACAACCATGCGGCCCGGCCGGGCGATGGCCATGAGCAGCTGCGCCTCTCGCCCATGCCCGGCGGGCTGCAGCGCGGCGATGTGCTGGCGCTGCAGGGGCAGCAGGATGTGCTGCCCGCGCCGCTGTGGTGGACGCAGGGCCGCGTGGTGTCGGTGGCCGAACCGCGCCCGGGCAGTCCGGGCCAACGTGCGGTCAAGCTCAGCGCTCTCGGCGCCGAGGCTGCCGCGCTGCATCACCATCTGGATGCGCTGGGCGCGCGCGCCGGCAAGCTGCTGCCGGTGCAGGGGCGCTGGCGGCTCAGCTTGTGGCTGCGCGCGCCGCAGGGCAAGGCGCAGCTGCGCCTGAGTTTCGGCCGGCAAGGGCGGCCGGCCTGGCTGTCGCGCAGCGTCGAAGCCGGCGCCAGCTGGCAGGCGCTGACGCTTGAGTTCGATGCCCAGGACGACGGCCCCACCGGCCCGCTGCAGCTGAGCCTCAGCCTGGCGCAAGGCGAGCTGCTGCTGGACGATGTCGAGCTCGGACCGATCGCCGCCGGCGTCGGTGGCTTCCGGCAGGAGGTGGTCGACACGCTGCGCCAGCTGCGCCCCGGTTATCTGCGCGACTGGCAAGGCCAGCTCGGCGACAGCGTTGCCAACCGCCTGGCCGTGCCGCTGGCGCGGCAAGCCATGCGCTACCGGCCCGGCCCCAACGAGCAGATGTTTGCCTATGGCCTGCCGGAGTTCATCGAGCTCTGCGCGGCCCTTGGCGCCCGACCCTGGCTGGTGCTGCCGGCCACCATCACGCCCGCCGAAGCACAGCGCCTGGGCGCCTGGCTGCGCGAGGTCTGGCAACGCCATCGCTTCGAGGAGATCGTCGTCGAGCATGGCAACGAGCACTGGAACGCGATCTTCCGCCCGGCCGGCATCGCCCAGCCGCGGGTGCTGGGCGAGGTGGCCGACCGCGCCTTTGCCGCGCTGCGCGCCGGCGCCGGCCCGGCCCTGCCTCTGCACCGTGTGCTGGGCGCGCAATACGTCAACACCCACACCGGCGCCCAGCTGCTGAGCGCTTCGCGGCACAGCGAGGGCATCGCAGTGGCGCCCTATTTCCATTACCGCCAGGACCGCGCGGAGAGCAGCGAACGCGCGCTGCAGCGCGCCTTCGATGAAGACCTGCAAGCCCTGCAGCGCTGGCGCGAAGCCCTGCAGGGCAAGGGCCGCAGCCTCGACGTCTATGAAGTGAACTTCCACACCACAGCTGGGGATGCCAGCCCCGAGCAGCGCCATGCGGTGATCGAGCACCCCAGCGCCGCCGGCGCGCTGCTGGCGCGGCGCCTGATGCAGAGCGCCCAGCTGGGCGTGCGGCGCCAGGCCGTCTACAGCCTGGCGGGCTACGACACGCCCATTGACGGCCCAGGCCGCCAACTGGTGCGCCTGTTCGGCATCACCCGCGATCTGGCCTCAGCGGCCAACTGGCGCCCAACCGGCCAGGCGCTGGCCGAGCTGAACGCCGCCTTCACGGCCGATGGCGAGGTGCGCACCGCGCAGTGCAGCGGGCCGGCCTGCGCCAGCCTCAGCGCCTGGGCCTTCGGCCGCGAGGGCCAGGGCCGTCGGTGGTTCATCGTCTCCTCGGCCCGCGAGGCGCAGACGCTGAGCCTGCCATGCACCAGCGCGCTGACGCTGCGCCTGCCCGGCCCGAGCATCAACAACGCCGTGCAGAGCAGCGTGCTGGCCTGCGAGAAGGGTCAAACCCGGCTGCAGATGCCGGGCTGGTCGTGGGCGAGTGTGCGTAGCGACTAAGGTCGCGCCAGGTAGTCGGTCGGCCGAAAGAGCCCAAGGCGGGTCAGCTGTCAGACGATGCTGAACAGCCTGCAGTTTCCGCTGATGCGCAGGCTGCTGCTTCTCAATCACTTGGCTCTTACCTCGCGGCCTGCGTCCAGCCCGCAAGAGGATCGGCCAGCGAGGCTTTGCGGGGATGCCGGGTTTATCGGAGTGGGAATCAACCGGCCTAACGTGGCAGCATGTGGCCCACGGGGAGGCGACGGGAAAGAGATGTCGATGCAAAAAGCTGCCGAGGTCGCCGTTCATCTAGCAACCGTGAAATACGGGCCCCAGGGGAGGTAGTAATCCATGTGGAATCAACTAGTCGGACCGTGTCGCGACGCCGACCTTGTGGCGAAAGCCACCATACTGTGACGCGTGACCTGTCTCTGTAAGAATCGTTAGGGCTAAAGATGACTTTCGACTGGCCAGCATTTGTGGCATCTCTAGTGGGAACAACCATCCCGGGGCTCATCGTTAGTGCACTGCTTCTCTTCTTGAACAACAAGAGCAGCAAGTCGGTCGAGGCCTACAAAGTTGAGCTGTCCGGCCAATTGACAGAGCTTCAGCACATCCTTGCCCATGACGAGGCGAAGGCGCGACTCTGGCATGAGCGGAGAGTCGATGCCCTTGTTGCGATTTACCTGGCGTTCGCTGACTACTTGGTCTTCTTGCGCCGAATGCACTACGTAGAAGGAGATACACCTCCCGGAATGTCGCTTGACCCCTTGTGGGACTTCAGAAGAATCTTGGAGAAGAACCGCCTGTACTTGGACGATGAGCTGCACAAGTTCGTCATGGCCCTAGATGGAGAACTGATGCAGTTTTGGCAATTTGCCGTTAAGTGCAGGAGGGACGGGAACTCCCATGAGGAAGTGCAACGCCGCTTGGACTACGAAGTTCCCTCTGTGCTTGAACGCCTTCGTATCCGAGTGCATGAATATGCTGATCCAGCGTACACCCGCGCCTAGTCCCGGGAATAAGAACCAGTCGCTCAAGCCGACTCCCGTCGGCAGGCCGCCGCTTGCGGCGCGGCTTCAAAGTTAGAAAGAAATGCAACGGTGGCTGCCTCGACTTGGACTCGCCCTTGGCACTGTTGCACTCCTCGCACTCTGCAACAGTTCGGCGCAGTACCGCGACGTTTCCGGCTCGGAGCCCTATTCGCGCTTGGTTGGGCGCACGTGTGAGGTGAGAACTCCGATGAGATCTCATGGCGTCGCTGCCGCCGGTTCGCCCTACAAGACGACCGCCTACGTTGCCGTGTGGGAGCCGGGGTTCACCGGGCCGGAGCTCACTTTCGTTGAGTACATTCCCGCTGGAACAGTACTGCGCGTGCTGTCCGCCAGAAAGTGCTGGAACTGTCCTTTCGATGACCTCATCGACTTCGCCGTGTCGGTCGAGCCGTCGCCCGAGAAGTTCGCTAACCATCCCGTCAGTGTTCGCGCGGAGATACTGGCCCCGCCCTATGTCGAGTGCCGGCCATGAGTCATTCCGGTGCCCGCCTACCTGTGCAGCCTAGACCCTGGTTTGCGCGGATATTCAACGGACTGGTCCTTGAATCTTCAGCTCGAACGTTGGTGTCCCAGGGGACAGGGAAGTGATGGATATCCACGCGGCCATCGCCCTCATCGCGATTGCATCGTTCGCAACCGGCGCCCTGCAACCGCTGCTCTTTGCGCGTCTGGCGAGCATCATCTGCCGCCGTCGTGGACCCGCCGGACCCAACACACTTGAGACCATGATCGCGCTCATCATCAGCCTCGGTGCCTGCTCGGCAGCGCTTGTCTTCCTCGCCTCCCTCGGCCGCGCACCAGGCTTCGCCATTGCGTTGCCGTTCATGCTGGGCCTTGGGGCTGCGCGTCTGGTTCGCCGCGACAGATGAGCCGCATCGTTATGACACCCAACTGCATGTCTACGCGTCTCACGCACGGTCGAGATGATTGATGTTCTGCCCAGCTCGGACACAGCGGTAATCCTGGTCGGATATGCCCTCGCCGCCGCCATTGCAGCCGTCTTGAAGCACGCCGAATTCAAACGCGCTCCAGACAAGCGTGCGCGCTACCAAGCGCTTCCCATGCGCTACAAGGCGCTGTGCTGGCTGGTCGTGCTGCCGCTCTTTGCAGGAACCCTCATCGCCTGGTGGTTGCTGCTCCCGGCGATGGCTTGCTTACTCCTGGTCGAAGGCCTTTGCATCCGGTGGTACAGAAGCGCGGGCCTGTGGTAGCCAGGATCGCCACGCCACCCCGGTCATTCACCGATTACTTGTTGTGCGGCCCGCCCGGTGCGCCGCGCTTGCCGCTCAGCTGATCACATGCCGGAAGCCCGACCTGGGCGCGGGCGACGGCGGTGCTGCCGCCGCCGCAGATGCGCGCTCATGCGCGCTGGGCAGCGGGCCGCCCACCAGCCAGCCCTGCGCCCAACCCAGGGTCAGGAACAGCACCGGCAGCACCTGCTCGCCCATGTAGACCGTGCCCAGCGAGACGAACACCAGCACGAAGATCGCCGCGAAGGTGTAGCCCAGACTGTGGCTGCGCGGCGGCTCGCGCAAGGCCTTGCGGATGCACAGCGTGGCACCGCCCAGCAGCATGAGCACCAGCAGCAGCATGGCCGGCAGGCCGTGCATCAGCGAGAGCAGCAGGTAGTAGTTGTCGATCGACTCCATGCCCGGCACCTTGGGCCAGTCGGTCAGGCCCCAGCCGAACCACATATGGTCAATGGCAATGTCGAAATACTTCTCGAACAAGACCTTGCGATAGAGCGCCGACTCCTGGCTCATCGTCATCGCCTGCCCCGGGCGTATGTCCAGATAGTTCGCCAGCAGCGCCCCACCGATCAGGCCGCCCAGCAGCAGGCCGCCCAGGCTGAGCCAGATGGCACGGCGCGGGTTGCGGGCCATCGCCACATGGGCGATGCCGCTGCCGACCAGGGCGCCCACCCAGGGGCCGCGTGCCACCGTCATGAACAGGGCCGCCAGCAGCGCCACCCGCATGACCTTGTCAGGCGGCCAGGGCAGCCAGCCCATGCCGGGCAGGGGCGCGCGCTGCCACTCGCCACGCTGCTGCAGCCAGCGATGCAGACGGTAGGTGATGGCCATGATGATGCCGGCCAGGATGGCATGCGAGAACGGCCCGGCCACGCGCGCCATGCCGTGGCGGAAGGTGGTCACCCAGCCCGTGCCCTGGCCGGGGAACAGCGGCCCGAACAGGGCCATGAAGGGGTTGTAGCCGAAGCGCGCCTCCCAGACGCCGATCACCCCGACCGCGAAGACCAGGGCCACGATGCGCCGTGCCAGCTGCACATGCAGCGCCGGATCGCTGGCGGTGAGCAGGCGCGCCACGGTGTAGGGCCCGATCACCGAGCACAGCATCGCGAACACCAGGTTCTGCGCCGCCTCGTAGCCGCGGGCGCTGTAGTCCGACCAGGCCACACAGAGCGCAAACAGGACCATCAGCACATCCAGCGGCGCCGGCCGCCAGAAGCGCCCATGGCTCAGCGCTGCGGCAATCGCAACCGGAATGATGGCCGCCTGATTGAAGTTGGGATCGGGCAGCCCGGGCGTGATGGCGCGGAAGGCGTCCGGGATCAGCAGCAGCACCGGCAGATAGACCGCCAGCAGCGCCCGCGCTGCGCCATGCCGCCAGGCCATGTAGGCAGCGGCCAGCAGCGCGGCGTAGACGATCAGGCTCATGCAAGGCGTTCCGCAGGCCGCACCCAGCAGCCCGATGAACGCAGTGTTGCAGCGCAGCGGGTGGCTGCACAGAGGCTGGCCCTGTGATTTCACAGTCCTGCCAAGTTCCGCGACAGCGCAAGTCGCCCAATGGCGGCATGAACACTCCAAGCCAACCCGCCCCGAGCACCGGTGCCGACCGCAGCGGCAGCGGCGACATGCTGTTCGGCATGGGCAGCAAGCTGCTGTATGCCGCCAGCCGCGTGGCGCTGCCGCCGCTGGCGCTGGCGCATATGGGCTTGGACGAGTACGGCCTGTGGTCGGCCTGCTTCGTGCTGGTCAGCTATGTGGGCATGGCGGCCTCGGGCTTCTCCCTGGTCTATCTGCGCCACAGCGCCCGCCACCACCAGGCCGGCGACATCGACGCAATCAGCCGGCTGCTGTCCACCGGCATCCTGACCATGGGGCTGGCCGCGCTGCTGCTGTTGGGCGCACTGGCGCTGGCCCTGCCCTCGCTGCTGACGCTGTTTCGCGTGCCAGAGACCCAGCAGGCGCTCGCCACCCAGCTGTGGCTGGGCGCGGTGGCGGTGTTTCTGGCAGATATGAGCCTGGGCGCCTTTGCCCATCTGCTGCACGCCACCGGCCGGCTGCGCCTGGAGCAAAAGGTGTGGGTGGCGGCCTTCGTGCTGGAGGCGCTGCTGATCGTCGGCCTGCTGCAGCTGGGCCTGGGCGTGCATGCCTTGCTGCTGGCTTTTGCCGGCCGCTATCTGTTCTCGGCGCTGAGCAATGCCTGGCTCGCCTGCAAGGGCCTGCCGGGTCTGCGCCTGTCGCCGCGGCTGTTCGACCGCAGCCTGCTGAAGAGCTTCTTCGTCTATGGCGCCGGCATGCAGGCCTCGGGCCTGATCGCCACCGCCCTGCAGTCGGCCGACCGCCTGCTGGCCGGCAGCCTGATGGGGCCGGCGGCCGCTGCGCTGATGGACCTGGCCGGCAAGCTGCCGGTCAGCGCGTCCTCGGTCAGCGCCAGTGTGTCCGGCGTTGCGGTATCGGCCACGGCGCGCCATGACGCGGGCGGCGACCGGGCCGGCATCGCCCAGGTCTACCGTGCCGCGACGCGCCTGACCGTCGCCAGCCTGGCGCTGATCATGCCCTTCCTGGCCTTGTTCGCGCCGCTGCTGGTGCTGGCCTGGCTGGGGCCGCAGGGCGCGCATGCCGAGGTGGCCGTGCTGATGCCCTGGCTGGTGCTCGCGCATCACGCCCATCTGCTGACCGGCCCGGCCACAGCACTCGCGCGCGGCCAGGGTCGGCTGAACATGGACTTCGCCTATCACGGCCTGCGCGCCGTGCTGATGCTGGCCTCGCTGCTGCTGTTGCTGGGCCGCGGGGCCGCGCCGTCGCTGCCGGATCTGGCACTGGCGCTGTGCCTGGCCCAGATCGCCGCGGCCACACTGTTCATCGCACAGGCGCAGCAGACCCTGTTGGGCAGCCGCAGCGGCCTGCTGCGCGATCTGGCCCTGCCCACGCTGGCTGCCTATGCCGCGGCAGCACTGCTGGCGCTGCTGCTGGCCAAGTCCTGGCCCGCGCAGTTCTCGGCCGCAGCACTGCTCGATTCGAGCAGCCGACTCACGGCTCTGGCTGCCGCCTGCGCGGCCCTGCTGCTGTGGCTCACGCTGGCAGCCGCTCTGCTTTGGGCCGGCCTGCTGACCCCAGTCGAGCGGCAAGGGCTGCTGCGCCGCCTGCCGCTGGGCCGTTTCAGGAGAACTGCATGAACGCCATCAACAAGACCTTCGCCCGATGGTCAGCCCTCGCCGCGCTGTGCCTGGCCGCCAGCCTGCTCGCTGCCTGTGGCGGTGCGCCCAAGCTGCCACCCAATGCGCAGCGCGTGCCGGCCTTCAAGGCGGTGGACAAGTCGGTGGACTTTCCCAGCCCCGAGACCATGCTGGCGCTGGAGAACGACATCGATCCGGTCTACCGCATGGGTGCCGGCGACGTGCTGCAGCTGCAGGTCTGGGGCCGCCCCGAACTCAGCGGCAAGCACATCGTCGGCCCTGACGGGGTGATCACCGTGCCGATGGCCGGCCCGACGCCGATCGGCCAGCTCAGCCGCGAGGAAGCCGCGCAGCAGGTGCGTCAGCGCCTCGAGCGTTTCTACATCGACCCGCAGGTGCAGTTCAGCGTCGAGCAGTACGTCTCGAATCGCATCACCGTGCTGGGGCGGGTAGAGAATCCGGGCATGATCAGCTTCGATCAGCCGCCCACCTTGCTGGAGGTGCTGGCCAAGGCCGGCTCGCTGCCGGTGATCGACAAGCAGGCCACCTTGAGCCGCTGCGCCATCGTGCGCGGACGCGACAAGCTGATGTGGGTGGACCTGAAGCGCCTGCTCAATGGCGGCGACCTGCGCCTGAACCTGCGCATGAAGCCGGGCGACCTGGTCTACATCCCCGACTCGGCCGACACCATGGTCTATGTGCTGGGCGCCGTGCACCGCCCCGGCGCCTACCGTCTGACACCCGATATGTCGGTGATGGACGCCCTGGCCACGGCCGGCGGCCCCAACGAGGACGCGAAGTCGACCGAGATCGGCGTCTACCGGCCAGCGCGCCAGGCCTTCGAGCGCATCGATCTGAAACACCTGATGGATGCCAAGAAGCCGGTGAACTTTGCGCTGGAAGAAGGCGATGTCATCTATGTACCCAAGAGCGGGATGGCCGAGTTCGGCTATGTTGCGAAACAGCTGGCCGCCGGCCTGTCCTTCTTGACGCTGGGCAGCGTGTTGGGCAAATGATTCCGAACCCAGGAGAAGCCATGAAATCCTCTGTGATCCGACGCCTGAGCTTGGCGGGCGCCAGCAGTCTGTTCACTGCCCTGGCCCTGACGGTCAGCATGCCGTCCCTGGCCGGTCCGACCTTGGATCAGGTCAAGAAGAGCGGCCAGCTGCGCGCCTGCATCTGGCCCGGCTACTACGGCATCAGCTTCCGCAACCCGCACACCGGCAAGCTCGGCGGCATCGACATCGAACTCTCGGCCGAGCTGGCCAAGGACTTGGGAGTGCGGCTGGTGCATGTTGATTCTTCCTTCGCAACACTGATCGACGATCTGAAGGCCGATCGCTGCGATGTCGCGATGTTCGCAGTGGGCATCACGCCGGCACGCCAGCAGCATCTGAAGTTCACACAGCCCTATATGCGCAGCGACATCTTCGGCGTGACCACCGTGTCCAGCCGCGTGATCCGCAGCTGGGCGGACATCGACCGCCCCGGCGTGCGCGTCGCGGTGCAGGCCGGCACCTTCATGGAGCCGGTGATGGCCGCAGCGCTGAAGCAGGCCGAGCTGGTGGTGGTGCGCCCCCGCAGACGCGCGAGGCTGAGCTGGAGTCAGGCCGCGTCGATATCTTCATGACCGACTACCCTTACAGCCGGCGCCTGCTGGACAACGCCGACTGGGCGCGCCTGGTCAGCTCGCCACAGCCCTTCCATCCGATCCCCTATGCCTACGCGGTCAAGCCGGGCGACGACGCGTGGCTGGCTCGCCTTGATGCCTTCGTCGCCGCCATCAAGCGCGACGGGCGACTGGCGGCGGCGGCCAAGCGCTCAGGCCTAGAGCAGATCGCCCTCACGCAGTGAAACTCGACGACACCTTTCGCCAGCGCAGCCGCAAGCTCGTGGCGCTGGCATTCGCTGCCGCGCTGGCGCTGGCCGGGCTGGCCGCGGTCTATCTGCTCGGCGAACGGACGACACTGCGAGACAACCATCTGACGCGGCTCAGCGTCTATGCCCGCACGCTGGACGAGCAGACCGCTTCGGTGCTCGACGCGGCTGACGCCGTGCTGGGTTCGCTGGCCTACACGCTGACGCTGGGCGGCGATCTGAGCAAGCCGCTGAGCACCACAGATCTGCTCAAGGACAGCCTGCATGGGCGGCGCTTCCTGCGCAGCGTGTCCGTGCTCGACCGGCAAGGCCTGGTGCTGGCGAGCTCCAACCCCGGCAACGTCGGCAGCCGCGTGCCCTTGGCCGCGTTGAGCCGCGATGCGCAGCTCACCGAGCAAGCCCGGCTCGGGCCACTGGGATGGGGTCGGGATCTGGCCGATCTGCGCCCGGCAGGCACGGCCGGTGCCCCGGTGACGCTGCTGCCACTGGTGCAGGGGCTGCGGCTTGGCAAGCGCGAGCTGCTGCTGGTGGCATTGATCAACCCCGACCACATCGCCACGCAGTTCGAGCGCCAGATCAAGGGCACGCCAATGGAAGCGCTGCTGCTTAGCTACGAGGGCGAGCTGCTGGCAGCCAGCGCCAAGGTCGCCGCCGAGCCAGGCGCCTCGCTGCGTCAGCTGCCGGCCTTCAGCCAGTTCCTGCCCCAACTGGAATCCGGTCAGGACATCGGCGTCGGGGCCAGCCAGCAGCGCGCGCTGATGGCCTTCCGTGTGACCCGGCAGTGGCCGCTGGTGGTGCTGGTCGAGGAGCCCTACGGCGCCTATCTCGAAGCGCTGCAGCGCAGCGCGCGCTGGGCCGGGCTGTTCCTGCTCGTTGGCTGGCTGCTGCTCGCAACTGGCTGCTGGCTGACCCTGAAGGCACTTCGCCGCGATGAGCAACAGCGCAATCTCTTGCTGCAGGCTCATGCCGCCACGCAGGAGAGTGAGTCGCGCAAACTGGCCGTGCTGCAGAGTGCGCTGGACGCCATCGTCACGATCGACCGGCAAGGCCACATCACCGACTTCAACACCGCCGCCGAGCGCATCTTCGGCTTCACAGCGCAACAGGCGCTGGGACAGGCCATGCATGAGCTGATCGTGCCGCCAGCCTACCGCGCCGCGCATGCGGCTGGCATGCTGCGCTACCGCGCCGGCGCGGCATCCAATGTGCTGAACCGGCGCATCGAGATCGAGGCCCAGCATGCTGATGGCCATGTCTTCCCGGTTGAACTGTCCATCGTGCCGATGCAGACCTCGGCCGGCGAATTCTTCACCGCCACGCTGCGCGACATCAGCGCCCGCCGCGCGGCCGAAGCCGAGCTGTCCGCCGCGCGGCAGCGCGAACTCGACGTCGGCGCCCATGTGCAGCGCAGTCTGCTGGTGACGCGACCGCCCACCGACTTCCACGGCCTGGTCATCAGCGGGCACAGCCAGGCCTCGCAAGGCATCGATGGCGACTTCACCGAGTTCATCCGCATCGGTGTGGACTGCCTGGACGTGATCGTCGGAGATGTGATGGGCAAGGGGCTGGCCGCCGCGATGATGGGCGCTGCCACCAAGCTGCAATTCAGCCGCTCGGTGGCCGAGGTTCTGGGGCAGGCGCGCAACCAGGGCGTGCTGCCCGAGCCCTGCGAGATCGTCGCGGCCGTGCACCGCAGCATGACCCCGACGCTGCAGGCACTGGACGCCTTCGTCACGCTGAGCTATCTGCGCGTGGACCTGGCGCGGCACCGCCTCAGCTGGGTGGCCTGCGGCCACGAGGAAACCCTGCTGGTGCGCGCCGGGCTGGAGGCACCCATCGTGCTGGGCAACCAGCATCCGCCACTCGGCGTGCTCAGCGAACAGCGGTTCGAGCAGGACAGCATCACACTCCAGGCCGGCGACCTGCTGTTCCTGAGTTCCGATGGCCTGAGCGATGCACTGCTGGCCGATGGCAGCCATCTGGGCCGCGAGGTGGTGGCGCAGGCGCTGCTGCGGCTGGCCGCGCTGCACCCTTCACCGACGGCGGTGCTGCATGCGATGCGCCGCGACCTGTTGCCCGAAGGCGTGCAGGTGAAGGACGACCTGACCCTGCTGGCCATGCGCGTCGGCGACAAGGACCTGGCACTGATCACGCGCATCGAGCTGCCGCTGGCGCTGGAATCGCTGCGCACGCTGCGCAGCTTTGTGTTGCAGCAAGCGGAACGTTGCAGCGTGGCCGAGGCGGATGCCGGCCTGCTCGAGGTGGCCAGTGTCGAGGCCTTCACCAACATCCTGCGCCACAACACCGGCGGCCTGGGAGATGCGCCTGTGGAACTGCGCGCGCGCTGCGAGTCGGGCGCCCTGGTGCTGGAGTTCTTCTACTTCGGCGACGAGTACCAATTGCCTGAAGCTCCTGATCTGCCCGACCTGCAGGCCTACCCCGAAGGCGGCTTCGGCCTGAGCATCATCCACGCAGCCTGCGACCTGGTGGAACAGACGCATTGCGATGGGGTCAACACCCTGCGTCTGCACAAGCGGCGCTAGTCGGTCGGTGCGAGTTTGCAAAGCTGTCACACCCATTGCGGTGATCGGCGTTGCAATGGCGGCACAGACCCTGAACCGGAGCCCCCGACATGCCGCCGCCCGTGCCCTTGACCTATGTGCTGCACAGCGGCGAGCTGTTCGGCACCGAGCGCATGGCGCTGGCCACTCTGCTGGCGCTGCGGCCACAGTTCGAGGGCCTGATCCTCGCGCCACCCGGACCGATCCACGCGCTGGCGCGCGCCTCCGGCATCGCCAGCATCGAGACTCGCAGCCGTCTGGCACTGGTCACGCAGCTCTGGCGCCAGCTGCGGCAGCAGCCCGATGGCGCACTCTGCACCACCGGCGTGTGGCAGGCGCTGGCCGGCAGCCTGCTGCAAGCCCTGCTCGGCTGCCGCGGCGCCCAGCTGCATGTGGTGCATGGCGGCACCGATGAGCGCCTGAGCTATGGCCGCAAGCGCTGGCTGCAGCGCTTCAACATCCGCATGATCGCGGTCTCGGAGTTCGTCCGCGATCGCCTGATCGCGCATGGCGTCAGCGCCGATCGCATCACGTGATCCACAACTTCCTGCCCGGCGCGCCGCCCGCACGGCGTCCCCGCTTCGAGAGTGATGGCGTCCGGCGTGTGCTGATGCTGAGCCGGCTGGACCGCATCAAGCGCGTCGGCCTGCTGTTCGACGCGCTGGATCGCATGCCCGAGCTGTCCAAGCTGGAATTCGACATTTTCGGCTCGGGCGAGCAGTTCGAAGCGCTGCGTGAGCGTGCCAGGGCGCACCGCAACGTGCGCATGGCGGGCTTTGTTGCGGACGCGGCAGCAGTCGGCCTGCCGCATGCTGATTTGCTGCTGCACACCTGCCCCGAGGAGCCTTTCGGCCTGGTGCTGCTGGAGGCCTTTGCCGCCGGCGTGCCGGTGCTGGCACCGAACGCCGGCGGCGCCGGCAGCATCGTGCGCGATGGCATCGAGGGCTGGCACTTCAGCGCCAATGACCCGCTGTCGCTGGGCCAGCGCCTGCTGGAGCTCAGCCAGGCCGACGCGGCCACCTTGCAACGCGCGGCCGACCAGGGGCAGCTGGCCCTGACGACCCGATTCGATGCAAGCGCGCAGTCCGCTCGTTATGCCGAACTGGCCAGGAGCCGCTGATGAACACAGCCATCGATGTTTCAGTGATCGTGATCGGCCGCAACGAGGGTGCTCGCCTGACGCGTTGCCTGGATTCGGTGAAGGCGGCCGACTGGTCGGGCCTGCGCTGGGAGCTGATCTATGTGGACTCGAACTCCAGCGATGGCAGCTGCGCGCGCGCCAGACGCCGGGGCGCCACAGTGCTCGAGCTCGGCAGCGCGCGCCCCAGTGCCGCCGCCGGCCGCAACATCGGCTGGCGTGCCGCCAGCGGCCGCCTGGTGTTGTTTCTGGACGGAGACACGCTGCTGGACCCCGGCTTTGTGCAGCGGGCGCTGCCGGAACTGGATGAAGCGAGCGTGGTGGCCGTCTGGGGCCACCGCCGCGAGATCGACCCGACCCAATCGATCTACACCCGCGTGCTGGACCTGGACTGGGTGTTCGCCCCCGGGCGGGTCGACTACTTCGGCGGCGATGTGCTGATGCGCCGCGCTGCGCTGGAACAGGTGGGGGGCTTCGACGCTGCCCTGGTGGCCGGCGAGGAACCCGAGCTGTGCCGGCGCCTGCGCGAGCTGGGCTGGCAGATTGCCCATATCGATGCACCGATGACCGGGCATGACCTGGCCATCACCACGCTGCAGGCCTGGTGGCGCCGCGCCGAGCGCGCCGGCCTGGCCTATGCCCAGGTGGCCGATCGCTTTGCCGCCACGGCAGACCCGCTGTGGCAGCGTGAAGCACAACGCAACCGCTGGCATGGCGGCGCGCTGCTGGCCTGGCCGGCACTGACCCTGCTGGGTGCCTGGGCCGCTCCAGCGCTGGGCCTGGCCTTGCTCGGCATGGCCGCTGCCGTGTTGCTGCGCAGCGCCTGGCGCTGCCGCTGGAAGTGCCCGGGCCAGCCCGGTCTGGCGCTGGCCTACGCGCTGCACTCGCACCTGCAGCAGCTTCCCATCCTGGCCGGACAGTGGCGCTGGTGGCGCCTGCAGCGCGCCCGACAGGCGCCTTCGCTGATCGAATACAAGCAGCAGGAGCACTGAGGCATGCGCGCCAAGACCCTGCTCTCACTGGCCCTGCGGCCGCTGGCCGGGCTGCAGCTCATGCTCGGGCCGCGCCTGCAGCGCCTCTGGGCCCATGCACGTCTGGGCGCCCAGCTGGGCCGTGCCGTGCCCGACTCGATCGTGCTGGAAGGCCCGGTGGAACTGCACGGCACCGGACGCATCGAGCTGGGCGAGCGCCTGCATGTCTACCCCGGCCAGTATTGGGAGACCCGCGAGCAGGGCCAGCTGCGCCTGGGCGACGGCGTGGTGCTGTCGCGCGGCGTGCACCTGGTGGCCTATGCCGGGCTAGAGATTGGCGCCGGCAGCATGATCGGCGAGTACGCCAGCCTGCGCGATGCCAATCACCGCCGCGGCGGTGGCGCCAGCCTGCGTGACAGCGGGCACGAGGCACGCCCGATCCGCGTCGGGCGCAATGTCTGGATCGGACGCGGCGCGGTGGTGCTGGCCGGCGTGACGATCGGCGATGACGCGGTGGTGGCAGCCAATGCCGTGGTCACCCGCGATGTGCCTGCCGGCGCGGTGGTCGGCGGTGTGCCGGCGCGCCCGCTGCAGCCCCGTCAGGTGCAGCCGGCATGAACACCAGCGCCGCCCCGCTGCTGCTGGTGGCCTATCAATGTGGCCCGGGTCTGGGCTCGGTCTCGCAGATCGGCTGGCAGTGGTTCTGCGGCATGGCCGCGCGCCGGCCCACCTGCCTAGTGACCCATGTGCGCAATCGCGCCGCCATCGAGGCCGCGCCCGACCGGCCCGCTGGCGCGCGCGTGATCTACATCGATACCGAGTGGCTGGCCGGCCCGCTGTACCGGCTGGCCAAGCGGCTGTTTCCGCGCAGCGAGCATGCGGTGTTCATGCTGTCCCAGCTCGACTGGTTTGCGTTTGACGCTAGCGCGCTGCGCCAGCTGCGGCGCGAGCTGGCGGCGGGCGCGCCGTGGCGCCTGCTGCACCTGGTGACGCCGGTCACGCTGTCGGCCGCCACGCGCCTGCACCGCCTGGGTCTGCCGCTGCTGCGCGGGCCACTGAACTGCGGCCTGCCGGTACCGGCCGGCTTCGATGCGGTGATGCGCAGCGAATCGCTGGGCCTGGCGCGACTGCGGTTGCTGCCCCGCCTGGTCGAAGGCCTGTGGGGCTCGCTGCGCCACAGCGCCGCCATCCTGGTGGCGACCCGCGCCACGCGTGACGCCTTGCCGGCCCGTTTGCGCGGGCAAGCCCAGAGCATGCTGGAAAACGCGGTCGACACCGCCCGCTTTGCACCGCCCGCGCAAGCACGCCGCGATTCAGGCGCGCTGAAGGTGCTGTTCGTCGGCCGCCTGGTGGCCGTCAAGGCTCTGCCGCTGCTGCTGGACGCGCTGGCGGTCTTGAAGGCGCAGGGCCGCAGCATCGAGCTCGAGGTGATCGGCGACGGGCCGATGCGTGAGGACTGGCAGCGGCATGCCCGGCAGCTGCAGCTGGACGGTTGCGTGCACTGGCGCGGCGCGCGTGATGCCGCCGGCGTGGTGGCGGCCATGCAGCAGGCTGATGTGTTCTGCCTGCCGTCAGTGCGCGAATCGGGCGGCGCAGTGCTGCTGGAAGCCATGAGCTGCGGCCTGCCGGTGATCGGCATGGACTTCGGCGGCCCGGCCGAGATCGTCGATGCAGAGGTGGGCTGGAAGCTGCCGATGCCCGACCCGCAGACCGCCACCGCCGGCCTGGCCCTGGCGCTGGCCCAGGCGCAGGACGAGCCGGCAGCCCGCCTTGAGCGCGGCCGGCGCGCCCGCGCGCGCATGCTCGCGCTGCACAGCTGGAGTGCCCGCATGGATGCGCCGAGCAGCTCTACAGCCGTCACTGCCAGCCCAGCACGGCAGCCCGCTGAGCCGCTGGCCTTGGCTCCAGACCGGGGCTGCCGACGAGGTTTGCAGTCCTGCAACAACTTCCCGGTCCACCCCGCCTGTAATGCAGCCATGCACCCCGCATTCACTGCCCACAGCACACCGAGGAGCCCGTCATGCTGAAAAAAGCCGTCATCCTTGCCGCCGGCCGCGGCACGCGCCTGCAGCCGCTGACCTATGACCTGCCCAAGCCGATGATTCCGCTGCTGGGCAAGCCGGTGATGGAGCACATCGTCGAACACCTGGCGCGCCAGGGCGTGCGCGAGATCATGGTCAACGTCAGCCATATGGCCGAGCAGATCGAGCGCTACTTCGGCGATGGCCGGCGCTTCGGCGTGCGCATCGGCTATTCCTTCGAAGGCTGGCTGGATGGCGGCCAGCTGACACCAGCGCCGGTGGGTTCGGCGGGCGCGCTGCGCAAGATCCACGACTTCGGCGGCTTCATCGACGAGACCACCGCCGTGCTGTGCGGCGATGCGGTGATCGATCTCGATCTGCAGCTGGCCTACCGCCTGCACCGCCAGCAAGGCGCCGCCGCCACGGTGGTGACCAAGGCGGTGGCCGAGCATGAGGTCAGCAACTACGGCATCGTCGTGGCCCGCCCCGACGGCCGCGTGGTGTCCTTCCAGGAGAAACCGCGCCCCGAGCAGGCGCTGTCGCTGATGGCCAGCACCGGCATCTACTTCGTCGAGCCCTCGCTGATGCCGCTGATCCCGGCCGACCGGCCGTACGACATCGGCAGCGAACTGTTTCCCGACCTGGTGCGCCGCGGCCTGCCCTTCTTCCAGCAATGCCATGACTTCGAGTGGCTGGATATCGGCCGCGTCAGCGACTACTGGCGCATCGTGCAGCGCCTGATGCGCGGCGGCGTGGCCGGCATCTCCCTGCCCGGCCGCGAGGCACGCGAAGGCGTGCACACCGGCCTGAACGTCGATGTGGACTGGAGCAGCCTGCGCTGCAACGGGCCGGTCTACATCGGCTCGGGCACCCGCATCGAGCCCGGCTGCACGCTCAACGGCCCGGTGTGGATCGGCAACGGTTGCCGCATCGAGGCTGGCGCACATATCGAACGCAGCGTGGTGTTCGACTATGCGCATGTGGGCGCCAACGCCACCGCGCGCGAGCTGATCGTCTCGGGCCGCTATTGCGTGCATCACGACGGCGCCGAAGCGGCACCGCAGCTGGTCCACTGGCGCGGTGATGCCCGCCAACGCGACAGCGAGGCCACCGTGGCCGGGAGCCTGACATGAGCGCCGCTCTGGCCTATCTGGTGAGCCGCTATCCGGCGGTTTCGCATACCTTCATCCTGCGCGAGGTGCTGGCGCTGCGCGCGCTTGGGCCTGCGACGTCGAGGTGGCCTCGATCAACCCGCCGGAACCGCGAGCCTGCAGGCCAATTGGCCAGCGACGAAGCCGCGTACGAAGCGCTGGCGCACCTACACCTTGAAGCAGCATGGCGTGACTGGGTGGCT
>JACDQM010000184.1 GCA_015657635.1 Roseateles sp. | reverse complement strand
TTCCTGAAGCGGGTGGACGCCATCACGCCGCTGAGCCTGCCCCTGCAGAGCCTGCAGATCGCCGAACTTCCGCGCCCCCCAAAAGGCGGCGCCACACCCAAGGACGGCGCCGGCCAGCAGCAGGCCTGGAAGGCCTTGCTGGCGCCGCTGCGACAAGGGCATGACATGGGACTGATTTCTGAAGCGGGTTTGCCTGCGATCGCAGATCCGGGGGCGATGCTGGTCGCCGCCGCTCATGCCGAAGGTCTGACGGTGCAGGCCCTGTCAGGGCCGAGCTCGCTGCTGATGGCCCTGGGGGCCAGCGGGCTCAACGGCCAGAGCTTTGCCTTCGTCGGCTATCTGCCGATCGAGGCGACGGAGCGCGCCAAGCGCATCCGGGAACTGGAGGCGCTGTCGGCCAAGCAGCAGCAGACCCAGCTGATGATCGAGACGCCGTACCGGAATGAAGCGCTGCTGCAGGCTTTGCTGGCGAATCTGCGACCGCAAACGCAGCTATCCGTCAGTTGCGCGCTGAGCCTGCCTCAAGGGTGGACTCGCACGGCCAGCGTGGCGCAATGGCACGCCAGTCCGACGACCATGCCCGACAAGTTACCAGTCGTCTTCAGCCTGCTGGGATAGAGCCGAACACAAGAGCGTTCGGCACCCAGCGGCCATCCCTCAGGAGCCAGCAGTCTGCTGATCGATCGTCTCGGGCTCGGCGTCACGCTTGGCGCCGAACAGTGCCGCGACTTTTTTCTTTGGCTTGATATAGGGCGACAAGGCCTTGGCGGACAGGCTGGCTGCCGGAGCGACCTTCTCCCAACTCGGAGCCTCGACACCTGCAGTGGGCTCGTAGGGCTTATCGAAGAAGGGATCGCGTGACGCCGGCGCGGGGCGGTAGCTGCTGCGTCGCACGGGCTCTGCAACAGCGCCGCCGGCAGAGTCGATCTCCGCACGAGATTCACGAGGTGCACGACGCGGCTCGCCATCGGAATCGCTGCGGCGTGGCCGCGCCGGGCGGCCATCTTCGATCTCGATCGGCTCGATCTCAAGCGTGCGCTTGGTCAGCTTTTCGATATCCGCCACCAGCCGGGCGTCAGACTTGGTCACCAGGGTCACGGCGATGCCGGAGGCTCCAGCGCGGCCGGTGCGGCCGATGCGGTGAACATAGTCCTCGGCATTGAACGGCACATCGAAGTTGAAGACCGCAGGCAGGTCGGCAATGTCCAGGCCGCGCGCAGCCACATCGGTCGCCACCAGCAGATCCACCTCGCCGCGCTTGAAGGCGTCGAGCGACTTCAGACGCTCATCCTGACTCTTGTCACCGTGCAGCGCTGCAGTGCGCAGTCCGTCGCGCTCGAAAGAACGGGCCAGACGCGCCGCACCCAGCTTGGAATTGACGAACACGATCGCCTGCTTGATGTCGCGCTGACGCAGGATCTGCCGCACCGCCTGGCGCTTGTCATCGTCGGTCACGCTGAAGAACCGTTGCTCGACGGTTGATGCCGTTGCATTGGGCCGTGCCACCTCGACCAGCACCGGCTCCTGCAGATAGCTCTGCGCCAGCTTCTTGATCTCGCCCGAGAACGTGGCCGAGAACAGCAAGGTCTGCCGCGCCTTCGGCAGATAGCTCAGGATGCGCTGCAGATCGGGCAGGAAGCCGATGTCCAGCATGCGGTCGGCCTCGTCCAGCACCACGTACTCAACCTGATTGAGCACACAGTTCTTGGCCTCGATGTGGTCCAGCAGGCGGCCCGGCGTTGCAATCAGCACCTCGACCCCTCCCTTGAGCTGCAGGGTCTGGGGCTTCATGTCGATGCCGCCGAACACGCAGGCCACGCGCAGCTGCGTGTGCTTGGCGTAGGCCTTGACGTTGTTGGCCACTTGGTCGGCCAGCTCGCGCGTCGGTGCCAACACCAGTGCACGCACCGGGTGGCGCGCCGGCGAGGCGCTGGCGTTCTCATGCTTGAGCATGCGCTGCAGCAAGGGAATCGAGAACGCTGCGGTCTTGCCGGTACCGGTCTGGGCCGCGCCCATCACATCGCGCCCGTCGAGGACGATGGGAATCGCCTTGGCCTGGATGGGCGTCATCGTCGCGTAGCCGGAGTCGGCCACGGCGCGCAGAAGCTTGGCATCCAGAGGCAGGGTATCGAAGCGGGCCGGCGCCGGGTCGGCGACAGTTGCTTCATGGGTTCGGGTGTCGGTCATGGACGACATTATCGCCGGCTTGCACGCAAACGCGGGTTTCCACCCGTCGGCAGGCCCGCAATCAGCGCTTCAGCACCATCCAGCGCGGTGTGCGGAAGCGCACGATGCGCCAGTACATCGTCACATACCCAGCGGCGTAAACCCCCAGCCAGCACGCCAGCGCAAAGGTGTCGTTCCACCAGATCACTGCGGGGATGGAGGACAAGGAGCAGACCACCCACAGGTAAGGCGCCGTCAGCGAGTTGCGGCGCGTCAGCACATGGGCATCACGACTGCCGATGGCCCAGCGCATCAGTCGGCGATAGATCAGGCTGTGCAGGTGCACACCGTCCGGCATGCCCATGGGCCGGCCACGGATGATCTTGCGACGGTACATCGAGAACACCGTCTCGACGACCGGATATGCGCACAGCAGCAAGGGAAACAGCGGCGACACCTCGGAATTGCGCGCGATCAGCAGGATGGCCAACTCAGCCAGCACGAAGCCCAGGAAATAGGCCCCGCCGTCACCGAGGAACACCAGGCCCATCGGGTAGTTCCAAACAAAGAAGCCCAGCGTCGCCGCGACGGCCAGCAAGGCGCAACCGGCAATCCAGGTGTCGCCCACCGTGAAGCCCACAAAGGCCACGCCGGACAGCATGATCATGCTGCACATCGACGCCAGGCCGTTGAAGCCGTCGATGATGTTGATCGAGTTGGCGACACCAGCAACGACGAACACGGCCAGCATGGCCGCGCCGACAGGAAAGCCGGCAATCCAGTCCAGGCCGGGGATGCCGGTGTGGTCAATCGTCGCATCAAGCAGCCACACGCCAAGCAGCGCCGCCGACACGATGGCCAGCATGCGCCGCAGCGGGCTGACACGCTTGGTGATGTCTTCGATCAAGCCGGAGGCAAAGGCCGGCACTGCACAAGCGAGCAAGAGCAGCAACGCCTGGCGCCACTCTGGCAGGCGCACGATCCAGACCGCTGCTCCGACCAGGAAGCCTATGAAGATGCCCAGTCCACCGATGCGCGGCACCGCACGCGCATGGAACTTCTGTGGGCCAGAGAAGTCGTTGTCTGCCGAGATGGCGCCATGAAGACTGGCGGAGCGAATGATCAACAAGCTCACGACCAAGGCGGTCGCGAAACTCAAAGCCAGGGCTGACAGCATCCCTTGGTCAATCAGCCCCGGCCCAAAAGGGCGGGCAGCAATTTCGCGAGCTTGGCACGAGCCTCGCCGCTGGCGTCCGACATGCGCAACTGGGCACGAATCAGAACGAATACCAGCAGCACCAAGCCAGCAGCGACGCTGGCCCCCACGCCTATGAAGGCGCGCTTGGGCTTGCTCTTCTTCTCAGGCACCTGGGCCACGTCCACCACTTGTGTCAAGCCGCCCTCTCGGCCTTCATCCACGCGGGCCATTTCATACTGGCGCGAGAACAGCTCGAACAGCACCTCCTGGTACTTGAACTCGCGGTACTTGCCGATGTAGCCGGAGTCGGCGTCCTGTTGCGAAACATTGGCCTCCTGCTTTCGCAACTCGGCGTTCAATGCCGCCAGCAGAGACTGCTGCTGCTGCACTTCAGGCGCGTTGGCGGTGAAATTCGTCAACAGCGCCTGCAGCCGCACCTGGGCTGCCGTAGCTTCGGCCTTGAGCTTGGCATAGCCTTCAGCGGCAGCCTTGGGCTCAGCCTTGAGGGTTCCTGCCGTCAAACCACTGCCCTGCAGCGCTTGCTGAGCGGCAGTGAGCTTGTCGCGTGTCGCTTGCACCTGCTTCTCGAAGAATGAACGGCGCTGCTGTGCCTCGGTGATGACGAGCTCCGAGGTCATGCGACGAAACTCATCGACCATGGCGGCGGCCATCTCTGCAGCGCGCTTGGGGTCCTTGTCGTCGATCTCAATCGTGATCAGCCCGTCCCGCCGCCCGGCAGAGACGCGGCTGCGCTCCCAGAACAAGGCGCGGGCATCGAAACGCAGCTTCTCCTCGTACACCTCCAGCAGATTGAATCGATCAATCATTCGATCGGCCAGTGTGGTGCTGCGCAACAACGCCACATACTGATCGATGGGGCTGCGCACGCCTCCCGCCGCACCGCCAGCCAGGCCGGCCAGAGCGCCCAGCGACGAAAGCGCCGAGGACGCCAGTGATTGCTGCTGCTGAGGCGGCAATATCACGGTAGAGGAGGTGAAGGTCGGCTTGACCAGATAGCTGGCGCCCAGCGCCAAGACGCCGACAAGCAGACCACCACCGATGATCAAACGACCATGCCGTGCAATCTCCAGAATCAGATCAAGCGCGTCGGGTCCGGCGACAGGCGCCGAGGAGTTGGTCGCTTCTTGCATTGACATGTGATGCCCGGGGATTACTTGAAGCTCTTCAAGGCCGCTGCGCCCAGACCGAACTGATAAAGGATCTGTGCCCAGTCTTTCGCCTCGGTCATGAAGTTGGTCCGGTACAGATCCTCGGGTACGAACACAGTATCTCCGGGCAAGGCGGCCAGCGACTGCACGGCGCCACCGCCTAGCATCCAGGCCGCACGCGCGCTTCGGTTGCTGACCACGCTGCCATTGGCGCGCAGAACGAACATGCTGTCGCCATCGCCGCTCCTCGTGACCCCTCCGGCCAGTCCAACGTACTGATCCAAAGAGCGGCCCTTGATGAACACATAGCTGCCGCTGTTGAAGACGCTGCCGTACACGTTGACCGAAGAAGGCTTTGCCGGGATGTGGAGCCGGTCGCCGTCCTCCAAGGCGAGCTCAGGCAACGCTGGATCCTGTGGCTGCATTTGAAGCACCACGCGTCCAGTCGGCTGGATCGTGCGAAGGCGCTCAATCAGCTTGAGCTGACCCAAACTTCGCGCCACGACTGCATCACTCGTTGGCGGAGCCGCCCGGTCTTTCTGGTTTATCGCGATGCGGGTGTACTCCGACTCCAGGTCGCGCAGCGTCCTGTCGTAGTTCTCCATCTGCGACAGGCGCACCGACTCGCGGGTGAACTCGGCGCCAAACACGTAGGCTTCTGCCGTCAACCCGCCAGCCGCCTGCAAGGCATCTGCCAGTGTGCTGTTGGCCGGCAGCACATAGTCACCAGGCTTCTGGACCTCGCCGTCAACGCGCACGCGCTTGCTCTGACGCAGCACCGGCCGTGCCATGTCAGCCATGCTCAGGGCACGGAGCACGTCCCCGTTGGCCAGCGCCTGCGAGGCCGCTTCCGACAACTTGACATCGCGCAGGGCTTGGCCCGCACGCTCGTCCAGACGATGGATCACCGCCGAGTTGCGGTTGGCAACCGTCGACAGCCCGCCCGCCATGGCCAGCGCATCGGCAATCGTTTCGCCTGCCTTCAACTCGAACACTGCTGGCTTGTTGACGCTGCCGATGACGCCCACCTGGGCACCCACGGGGCCAACGTGAATCACATCATCGCTCCGCAAAGCGCGGTCCGCGCTGCGATCACCGCGCAGCAGCAAGTCATAAAGATCCAAAGTTCCGACGACCACGCCGCCGCGGCGCAGCTGAATGTTGCGCAGGCTGCCGACGGCGGTCGGCCCGCCTGCAGCCATCAAGCCATGCAAGACCGTCGACAGGCCGCCTACTGTTTGCGCACCCGGGCGCTGCACGAAGCCGGTTACATAGACCCGCATGCCCCGCACCTGGCCCAGCCCCACGGACAGCTCGAAGTTGCGGAACTGGTTCGCCACCCGCTTCGCGATCGCGGGCTTGAGGTCGGCAAAACGCAGGCCGGCCACGGACACCGCGCCAACACGCGGGATCACGATGCGCCCGCTGCGGTCCACGGTAAGCCGCAGATTCCCTTCCACCGCGCCCCAGAGGTTGAGCACCAGCTCATCACCCGCGCCGACCAGATAATCGTCCGGCACCAAGGTCGCAGGCTCGACGGGCTCGGACTCGGCGGAAGACTTGGGCGTCAACAGTTCAACGCCAAACCGACGAATCGGCTGATCCTCTTCAGCCAGCGGGTCCACCTTGGGCCGCGTCAGCCCGGCCAACTGACGGACGAACTGCTCGAATTCGCTCGGGCGGTAAACATCGCGCGAGATGTCGCCATCACGCGCACCGTTCTTCCCGGTGTTGCCGCGGTCCAGGCTGCTGCTCTTGCTATCGCGCGAATTGCGCTCCCGCGCGGTCTGCGCGTCTGCTGCGGGCTGACTCAGCCGAACCGGCCCACCGCCACCGGACAACTGCTCATTGGCGACGCCCGGAATGGCCTGCGCTGCAACACCAAAGCTGCTCGCCAATGCCAGACACAGCAAGGTGCCCGGCAGAACCCGGCGCAGAAAGCGAGCCAGCGGTCGTTCAGAGAAGTGCATGTGGAGCATTCGCAGGTTCGTTGGCACCCACGCGCATGGCGCAGGTTGAAATTGGCGGCGATTCTAGCGGCGGGGCAAGCACCTGACAGGCAGTCACGCCGGCTTGCGCCAGACCTTGCGGTTCACGAAGCCGGTGTAGCTCACGATGATGCGCAGCACTTTGTCCGAGACATTGGCCGGCGCATAGTCGTTCACCAGGCGCAGCAGGCGCTCATCGCCGCGCGGCTGGCTCTCGAGGATGACCAAGCCGTCGAGCACGCGCTCCACGTCCAGGCCCACCATCATCACGGCGCCCTCTTCCACGCCTTCGGGCCGCTCGTGCACCTCGCGTAGGTTCAGCGCCGGGAAGTTCAGGATGGAGCTTTCTTCGGTGATAGTGCCGCTGTCCGACAGCACCGCGCGCGCCGAGGTCTGTAGCTTGATGTAGTCCAGGAAGCCGAAGGGCTTCATGAAGTTCACCAGCGGGTGCATGGTCTGCTGCGCCAGCAGGCCTTCCAGCCGCTTGCGCGTGCGCGGATGCGTGGACACGATCACCGGCAGGCCGAATCGCTCGGCCAGCGTGTTCAGGATGCCCAGCAGGCGCTGCAGGTTCTCCGGCGCGTCGACGTTCTCCTCGCGGTGCGAGCTGACGACGAAATACTGGCCCGGTGTCAGGCCCTGACGCTGCAGAACATCCGAGGCCTCGATACCCGGGCGGTAATGCTCGATGACCTCGCGCATAGGGCTGCCGGTGCAAATCACCTGGTCCGGCGGCAGGTTCTCGCGCAGCAGGTAGTCGCGCGCAATCTGGCTGTAGGTCAAGTTGATGTCAGAGGTGTGGTCGACGATGCGGCGGTTGATCTCCTCGGGCACGCGGAAATCGAAGCAGCGGTTGCCGGCCTCCATATGGAAGATCGGCACCTTGCGGCGCTTGGCTGCGATGGCGGCCAGGCAGCTATTGGTGTCGCCCAGGATCAGCAGCGCATCGGGCTTGGTCAGTTCCAGCACTTTGTCGACATTGGCGATCACCTGCGCGATGGTCTCGGCGGCGCTGGCACCAGCCGCTTCCAGGAAGTGGTCGGGCTTGCGGATACCGAGGTCGCTGAAGAAGACCTCGTTGAGCTCGTAGTCGTAGTTCTGCCCCGTGTGCACCAGCACATGCTCGCAGTGCTTGTCGAGCTGGGCCATCACGCGCGAGAGCCGGATGATCTCCGGCCGCGTGCCGACCACGGTCATGACCTTAAGCATGCACAGCCTCCTTGATCAGGTCCAGGCTCAGCAGCACCTGCTTGACCTCATCGACGCTCAGCCGCTTGGTGTTGTGCGAGGTGTAGTCGTCGATCTCCGAGATCGCGGTCTCGCCTTCGACGAAGTACTTGGCGTAGTTCAGGTCGCGCGAGTCCGCCGGGATGCGGTAGTAGCCGCCCAGGTCTTCCGAGCGAGCCATCTCCTCGCGCGAGACGAGCGATTCATACAGTTTCTCGCCGTGGCGGGTGCCGATGATCTTGATCTCATTGTTCTTCTTCAGCAGCTGGCGCATCGCCTCAGCCAGATCACCGACAGTGGAGGCCGGCGCCTTCTGCACAAAGATGTCGCCCGGCCGCGCATGCTCGAAGGCATAAAGCACCAAGTCCACCGACTCCTCCAGCGACATCAGGAAGCGCGTCATGCTGGGATCGGTGAGGGTCAGCGGCTTGCCGTCTTGCAGCTGCTGCAGAAACAGTGGGATCACCGAGCCGCGCGAGGCCATCACATTGCCGTAGCGGGTGGCCGACAGCACGGTCTTGGCCGGGTCGCACAGCCGCGACTTGGCCACCATGACCTTCTCCATCATGGCCTTGGACATGCCCATCGCATTGATCGGGTAGACCGCCTTGTCCGTGGACAGCACGACCACACGGCTGACGCCCTGGTTGATCGCCGCGCGCATCACGTTCTCGGCGCCAACCACATTGGTCTTGACCGCCTCCATCGGATAGAACTCGCAGGACGGCACCTGCTTCAGCGCCGCCGCATGGAAGACATAGTCCACGCCTTTCAGCGCGTCGTGCACGCTGTCGTAGTCGCGCACATCGCCGATGTAGAACTTGAGCTTGTCACTCTTCAGCGCAATCCGCATGTCTTCCTGCTTCTTCTCGTCGCGACTGAAGATGCGAATTTCGGCGAAGTCGGACTTGAGAAAACGCTGCAGCACGGCATTGCCGAAGCTGCCGGTGCCGCCGGTGATCAGCAGGACTTTGTCTTTGAACATAGGAAAAATCTCTCGAAATCTGGGTTTGTCGGCGCTCAGCCGAAATCGCGCATGCGCTGCACTAACTCGGGCCAGGCAGGCGGCTGGTAGCCCGTGGCGGCGCGGAACCGGTCCGAGTTCAGAGAACGGTCAATCACCAGCTTGTCGTCCGGTGCGATCTCGCTCGTGCGGCCATAGGCGGCGGCCACCAACTTGAGCAGGGTGTACTTGTCGATGGGATCCGTCGAGACGTGATAGGTGCCGCGCAGCCCAGGCTTCGGCAGCACATGCTGCTGGATCACGCGCGCCAGCTCCACCGTGGGCAGGCCCGAGAAGATCGCCTTGGTGAAGCCGCGCACCGGCCCCGTTTGCGACAGGAACCAGCCCACCAGTCCGTGCGCACTATTCAGCTCGTGACCAATGATGGAGGTGCGCAGCGTGATCGCGTTCTCATAGTCCACTTCACCCATCAGCTTGCTGCGGCCATAGAGGTCGTAGGCGTCCGAGGGATCAGTCTCCAGATAGCCGCCCTTCTTGCCCGAGAACACGCAGTCGGTACTGACATGCACCAGGCGCGCACCCGCCACCTGGGCCAGACGCGCCAGCCGGTGCGGCAGCAAGGCGTTGATCGGAATGGCCGTCAGCGGGTCATCGGCCTCGGCCAGCTGCTTGACCACGCCGATGCAATTCACCACCACGTCGGGCCGCACCTGCGCGAACAGACGGGTCAAGCTGTCCAAGCTCTCCACATCGATGCCGGCCACGAATTGCGCTTGCGGCGCCTGGGCCTGCAGGCCCCTGACCGAGGAGAGGCTGCGCACCGAGCCAAAGACTTGATAGCTCGCATCTTGTGCGAACCAGCGCAGCACCGCATTGCCCAGCATGCCGCTGGCGCCCAGCACCAGCAGGCGATTCTTCTCCGTCATTTCTCTGCACTCTCTCGGTTCTTGATGGCACAGTCGAACTGCGCCACCAGGGCCCGCGCCAGCATGTCCGGCGCGAAATGTTCTTCGTAGTAGCGGCGCCCCGCCACACCCATGGCCTGGCGTGCCTCAGCGTTCAGGGACTGCAATTGTCGTGCAGCCGCCGCAAGGGCCGCAGCGTCTTCAGCCGGACTGGCCATGCCCGCTCCAGCCTCCGCAACCACGCGCGCGCCCTCTCCATCCATGGCGGCCAGAATCGGCCGACCGGCTGCCAGATAGGCCTGTATTTTGCTCGGGATGGTCAGACTCATCGCCGGCCCTTTACAAAGGCTCACCAGCAGTGCATCGGCCTGGGCGAAGATCGCCGGCATCTGCGCCGGCTCGAAACGACCGGGCAGCATCACCCGGCTGAGCCCACGCGCCTCAATCTGCTCGGCCAACCAGGCCGAACGCGCGCCGCTGCCGATCAGCCACCAGCGCACCGGGCTGGCCGACCCCAGTTGCTCAGCGGCGTCCAGTACGGCCTCCAAGGCCTGCACGGTGCCCAGATTGCCGGCAAAGACGATGTTGAAGGCCTGGGCATCCAGGCGAAGCGCCGGCTCATCCAGAGCGACAGATGCCGTCTCGCGATCGCCCGGGTTCGGGTGGTAGTCGACGGGCGTGGCGCCAGCCATGGCTCGCACCGGCACGAGGAAAGCCCGCGACTGCACCAGCAGCAGATCGCAGCGTCGATAGATCCAGCGCACCACGACGGCCACGGCGGCGAGCGCACGGCGGTTCTTCACGAAGCCAGTCATCTCCAGACTGTCCGGCCAGAGATCCTGCACCCAGGCGACCAGGGCGGCGCCTTTGAGCCACTTCAGCACGATCCCGGCGATAGCCTGCAAGATGGGCGAAGTGCCGTAGACGAAGATCGCGTCGAAACGCTGCGCGCGCAAGGCCCAGGGCCCCAGCACGCTGGCGCAGAACAGAAAAGACAGATAGTTCTGCACCAGGCGCCGCGCGCCGCCAGCGCCACGCGGCAGCAGCGGCACGCGCACGATTTCGTAGCCGTCGCGCCGCTCGCGCTGGATGCCGCCGGCTCGGTAGCCAGGGAAGACCTGGCCCTCGGGATAGTTGGGCTTGCCGGTGAGCACGGTCACCTCGCAGCCTTGCTCGACGAGGGACTGCGCCACTTCGTTGATGCGAAAAGACTCGGGCCAGAAGTGCTGGCTCAGCAGCAGGATCTTCATGCCCCGACGCAGCCCAGTGCACGCAAAAAGCTCGCCGCATCGGCCGGCGCGGCGGGATGCTCCGGCTGCTGCAGAAAGCGCCGCACGGCGCGCGCGATGGACACCGGCGACTGAGGATCGAAGGTCTCCACCGGCTCGCAGACATCACGCACGAAGTCCAGCTCTGAGGCCACGATGGCGCAGCCCTGTGCCTTCGCTTCCAGCAACGGCAGGCCGAAAGACTCGCTCAGTGACGGGAAGATCAGCGCGCCGGCCTGGCGATACAGCTGCAGCACTTGCGCATGCGCCATGCTGCCAAGCTGGTGGAGCTGCAGCCCATGCGCCTGGCGCTGCGTTTCGATCCACTGTCCCAAGGCCTGGTCGCGTGCTGAGAGCGTCAGCGCAAGAGTGGGGCGAAAGCCCTGCTCGGCCAGCAGGGCCCAGGCCTCGACAAGGCGGCGATGGTTCTTGTGCGCTTCGCCATCGGCCACATAGACGAAGTCGTAGCGCCGACCCGAGCCTTCTGCGGGCGCCTTCGCAGCAGACGCAGGAACGAAGGGCAGAACCCGCACCGACAGGTCTGCCGACGCCCCTCCCCACCACTGCTGCAGCGCCTTGGCCATGGACGGTGTTTGCACCCAGTACCCATGCACCAAGTGTCGGCGCAAGCGGCAGACAGCCTGCTCAAACAGCAGTCGCTGGCGCGTCCGCCAGCTGAAGGAATCGAGCGACATTTGCCCCAGATGCAAGCGGTTCTGCACGAAGACCTCGACCTGAGCTGCACTAGCGAACAGGGGCGGCAAGCCGTGAAAGCACAGCACGCGGTCCCCGTCCCGAGCAGATCGGCGCAAAGAAAGCTCCGCTGCAAGCCTCGACACGACTCGGGCATCAACCCACTCGATCTGAGCAGACCGTGGAGGGGTCAACGAGCCGCGCGCACGCTTGTCCAACCAAGCGCGCAGGGGCTCATCAACTGGCCACGCCGCCAGCAGCGCTTCAAGCAACACACGCCCGCCTCCCGTATGCACATTGGGGGCGTAGACCAATAAACGACCTTTGGCTTGAGTCATGCTTCGACCCCAATACCGCACGCCCCACCCGGAAGCATGTCCGAGCGGGTCCAAGCACGCCCCGTCAACGGAGAGAGCCCAGTGTCCAACCCGCGCGCTGACGGGCACGCAAGCACCCTGACACGGCCAACCCTGGCAACGGCGCGGCAAGGGCATCCGCTCTCCGCCAAGCGGCCGTGCCGGCGCATGAAGCGCTTCGCCGACAAACTAGAGAAATGACTGCCCGGGCTTGGCATCAACGAACCAGCCAAAGCGGCACGATGCGCTCATACGGCAGTGGTGGCGAGAAAAAGTTCGACAGCGGATAGCGGACCAAGGTGTTGGTCAAAGCCACCGCCAGAATCAGCCCGAGCATGCTGCCACGCAGCCACCGGCCTGCCGCCGACTGCCCCATCGGCGTTGAAACTGTGACGAGGATGACAAGAGCAAACTGCCAGGCGCGGTCACCGATGGCCGACAGCTCGGTGCCGAAAAGCAGCAAAGCCAGAGCTGGCAGGGAGGCATAGATTGCGCATACCCATATACGCTCAGTCAGTCGGCCTGAAACGTCTGCTGCAGACCCAGGCTGCCTCGGGAGCCCCAGGCTAACCCAGACCGCAAAAGCGACAAAAACTGTAGACAGAACAGACACCAGATTCAAACCAACGGCGCCAGAACTCTGCCCTGAATAGTCATCGAGTTTGGACACATCGAGCCCGCCCAGGAGCCCGGTGGCCATCACAGTCGCCAGTCCCGAAACGCCCAGCACCAGCAATGGCAGCCATCGAACGCGCAGCCAACGCTGCGGCGTCAGAAACAAGAGCGCGAAAGGCCCAACGAACAAGACGACTTGCATATGCTGGCTTGCAGCGGCCACTGCGCCCAGCATTGCCAGCGCCCAGCGCCGATCACGCAGCATCAACAGCGCCCACAAGGTGATCGACAGGGCGACACCGGCTCGCAGGGCATTGGCTTCGAACAGCGTGATTGCATAGATCTGAATAGCGGCCAGCCATCCCCATTCCAGGCCCAGACGCCTCATCGCAAAAGTGCGCAAGCCCACCGAGGCGGCGGCCATCAAGGCATAGACGGCACTGGGTGACAGCACCAGCAGCAACCACTTGGTGATAGCGGCAAATCCCAGCTCGAACGCGCCACCGCCCGGGACGAAAACATAGGGGAAGGTCAGTGGCAGAAACTCCATCAACGTCGCCCACTCCACCTCCTTCAAGGCCAACAGATAGGTCTGATAGTTGGCGAAGTCATACGAGAAGGATTCGCCCCGCGCGAAGCTGAAGCGAACGTACACCAGCAAAGTCACCGACAAGGCAACCGGCCAAGCTAGATCTGATCTCGTTTTCAACACGTCAGGCTGCCCGAGTCCGAGAGCGAAGCTGATACCAGACGCGGCGGGCAAACCCGACCAGCAGCTGACGCCAGATCGTTGGCTCCAAGGCCAGAAGAGGTCTCTCCCTGAGTGCCTGAATGAAGCAGCTCAGCGCAGCCAGAGCCCTGCCGGACTGCGCGTGGTTCTTGGCTGCGAGCGCCTTGGCACGCGCCAGCGCCTTGCGCGCCTTGTCCCGCTCGCCCTGCTGTGACCAATGCTGCTCGACCACGCGCACGATTTCCTCTGCACGAGGCACAGGCATCACCCGAAACGACGCCGAGCCCTCATGGATCCGATACTCAGCCAGCGTCTCAGGCACCCGTACGAAAGGCCCCTGCCGCTCTGCACGCAGCCAGAACTCAAAATCCGGTACCTGCCTGAGCGATGGATTCCAGCCGCCCGTTCGATCAAAGACCTGCCGGCGAAAGAACGCGCCTGGCCCCGGCTGACAGACCAAGTCGACGCAGAGGCGTTCGGCACTGAAGTCTTCGGTGTGCGATTCGCGCAGACGATGGCCCGCCGCATCGATCAGCCAGAAATCGCAGTAAGCCACACTGGCCTCCGGCCTTGCCTGCAAGGCCGCGACCATGTGCGAAACCGCCTGCGGCAGCAGGCAGTCGTCGGAACTGAGGTAGGCCAGGATCTCGCCGCGCGCCAGCCCCCAGCCCTTGTTGAGCGTCGCGGCCTGGCCGCTGTTGGCTTGAGTCAGGACCGTGACACGCCCCTGGAACTCAGCCGCCACACGCTGCGCAACCTCCAGCGAAGCATCACTGGAACCATCATCGATGACGATGTACTCCAGCGCCGCATAGTCCTGGCCCAGCACGCTGCGCATGGTGGCTTCCAGGTACTCCGCCTGGTTGTAGGCGGGCGTGACGATGCTGACGAGAGGCTGATGATCCATCGACTGACTCATGGGGTCCGCGCGCCGCGGCACGCAGCGAAAAAGCCATTGTCGCCGCAGCAAGCAGCAC
Organism: Roseateles sp.; assembly: GCA_015657635.1. Lineage (GTDB taxonomy): Bacteria > Pseudomonadota > Gammaproteobacteria > Burkholderiales > Burkholderiaceae_C > JACDQM01. The sequence continues at coordinate 21,585 of JACDQM010000184.1, read as the reverse complement.
GCCCAGCAACCAGACCGCACGCCACACTGGTTCTGCCAAGCCAACACCGGCAAAGGCCAGCACGCCGGCGATTGCAGGCCAAGCGCGGTGCCAGCGACGCGTCTGCGCCGAGCCCTCGACTGCGGGCGGACGCTGCCAGTGCACCAGCAGAAACAGCAGCGCTGCGTCAGCACACATGCGGATCAGCCAGGCCAGAGCCGCACCCAGCAGCCCGAAGCGGGCACTTAGAAGCCACAAGGCGAGCAGGAACAGGGGCAGCTCCAAGCAGTGCAACAGCGCCGGCGCCCGAAATTGTCCGGCCCCGTGCAGCCAGGTCAAAGGCACATGGGCCAGGCAATTGATCAGAATACCCAGCGCGAAGATCTGCAGCACGGGGGCACTCTCCTTGGCGAACACCGGCCCGAGCCACAAGTTCAACAACTCGGACGAGAACAGGGCCAAGCCTGCGGTGATTGGCAACAAGGCCATGAAGAGCGCCGCCACCGCGCGGTCATACAAGGGCCAGGACGAGCCATCCTGCTTGGCCACCTGGGCAGCAAAGGCCGGAAACAGCACGGCCGTCAGTGCGCCAGGGATGATCCACAGCTTGGTCACAATCTCCTGCGGCGTTGCGTAGTACGCCACCGCGGCGGCGGACACCACGGCGCCAATCACGAAGCGGTCAACATAGCCCATGAAGGGGCTGACCACATTGCTGAGCGTCAACCACCCACCCGACTTCAGCAGCGGCCGCAGCCAAGCACGCCTGACATGCAGTTGTCCGCGCATCTGGGGCAACTTGCGCCACGCCAACCAGGCATGCACCAGGGCGGCCACAGCCCGTCCCAAAGCCAGTGCCAAGGTGATCAAAACCAGATCCGGTCCAAAAAAAGCCACGACCAGCCACGGCCCAGCGAACGTCCACATGCCCATCGGCAGCCGGATGTAGTTCAGCGCCTCGAATGCATGGCAGGCCTCCAGCATGCCGCGCAGCCCTGCGGTCAGCACGATCAGCGGCGTCACCAAGCCCATCACGACAGTGGCCTGCACCGCCTCGCGCCGATCAGGCAGCGCCTTGATCAGATCAACGCCCCAAGGCGCCAGCGCAATCATCGCGGCGCCGCCCACCAAGCCGACCACACCCATCAGCAGCAGCGCACTGGCGCACAAAGGCCCGACTCGGCATCGCGCCCTTGATCCAGCACGATGGCGAGCTGCTGCGTCAGCGCGCGACCCAGGCCCAGGTCGAACAGCCCGAAATAGCTGGTCACCGCCCAAATCAAGGTCAGCAGACCGAAGCGCTCCGGGCCGAGCGACTGCACCAGCACCGGAATCGACACCAATGCAAACAGCAGGGGCGCACCCAGACCCAGCAGGTTGAACAGTGTGTGGCGGGCGAGTTTCAAGGGGCTGGGCTTCAAGCCGAGAAGGAGCGGAGGCGCCGGGATTCTACGAGTCGATGCGCGCCAGGCAGTCAAACATCGGCTGGTAACATTGAGGCCAAACGGCCAGCCACTGCTTGGCTTCGCCGAACGACTGTTTTTTGAGATTGCCATGCCCCTTGTCCGCTTCGTACTACTGGTCCTGCTCGCACTGGCCGCGAGCAGCGGGCCAGCCTATGCGTACATTGATGGCGGTTCGGCACACCTGATCATCCAAGGCCTGATTGCAGCAGCGGTCGGCGTCATCTATTACTTGCGCAATCCCAAGGAAATCTGGCAGGCCATCAAGCGGCGCTTGAAGCGCGACCGCTCCTGATGAGCCGCAGTTTCAGAGACCCCTCCGGTCAGCTTGAAGACGACGGACAGCGCATCGTCAGACATGTCCACGCGTCTGCGGCGCTGGCAACTCAGGCACTGCTCACCAGCCCGCTGTACAGCGAGCTTGTCGAAGCAGGCCAGCTGATCGGCTGCCTGCGCTGCGAGACTGACGGCAAGGACGGTTTGCTGATTGAGCACCCGCGGCTGGCGCTGCCGACTTACCCCTTCGAGTGGACCCCCGGCATGCTGGCTGATGCCGCGCTGCTGACGCTCGATATTCAAGCCCGTGCCTGGGCCCAGGGCTGGACGCTGAAAGACGCAGCGGCCAACAACGTGCTGTTCGACGCGGCTCAGCCGAAGTTCTGCGACCTGCTCTCTCTGCGACAGCGTCAAGCGGATGACGCGCCAGGCTGGGAGGCCTATGGCCAGTTCGTACGGCACTTCATCCTGCCGCTGCTCGCAATTGCCGAGCATGGCCGTACGCCCCGCGACGTCTTTCTTGCACACCGCGATGGTCTTCGCGCTGCCGAACTGGCGCCTTTTCTGCCCTGGCACGCGCAGTTCGGCTTGGCCATGTGGCTTCATGTGCGCCTGCCTGCACGGCTGGAGCGCAAACGCATTGCCAGCAAAGCGGAACAACGGCAGGCCACGAAATCTGACCGCACCAGCGCGGCAGACAGCACCCCTTGGCTGCTCTCGAATCTGCGCGGGTTTGTTGAACGGCTGGCACGCAGCTGCCGTGCGACCTCAACCTGGAGCGAATACACGGGAAACCGCGACCACTACGGCGACGCCGAACTGCACGCCAAGCGTGCCGCAATCCAGGCGCTGATGGGCGAAAAGTGCTTCCAAAAGGTGCTCGATGTCGGCGCCAACAGCGGCGAATTCTCGATGCTCGCAGCCCAGGGCGGCGCCATGGTGCTGGCCCTGGACGACGACATCAATGCGCTGGACGATCTGTACCGGCGCGCGCATGCGCAAGCGCTGCCCATCCAATGCCTGCATGCCAATATGGCCCGGCCCACCCCGGCCACTGGCTGGCAGCTCAACGAGACGCTCGGGCTGCCATCACGGCTGCAGCAGCGTTTTGATCTGGTGCTGATGCTCGCGGTGGTGCATCACCTCGCAGTCACCGAGCGGCTGCCCTTGGGGCAGCTCTTCGAGACCCTGGCCGACTGCTGCAGCGACACGCTGCTGATCGAGTTCGTGCCACGGGACGACCCGCGATTCATCGAGATCGCCGCAGGCAATATCGGTCTTTACGAGGACTGGAACCTGCAGAACTTCCTGGCTGCGGCCGATCCCTGGTTCACCCATGAGAGCGAGACCCGCATCTCCAGCCAGCGCAGCCTGCTGCGCCTGAAGCGCCGCTGAGCAGCGCCCGCCCGAGCATGGCCGATTTCCCCCACCCCGCGCGCCAGGCGCTTCGCTATGTGCTGCTGGCTCTCGCGGCGCTGATTGCCAGTGCGCTGGGCGAGAGCATCCTGCAGAGCCCCGCATCGCTGTACGTCGCTTTCGAGCCTGCGCTCTATCTTAGGGAGGGTGACGTCCTGCTGGCCTTGCTGGCCGGGCTGGGACTGCTCGGCGCCGTGGCCGATCATCCGGCCCGCCCGCGCTGGTTGGCGGCAGCTGCCCGCGCGCTATTGCTCAGCCTGCTTTTCATCGGCCTGTTCCAGCTGTTCCGGCGATCCTTGGCCGCATCGTTGAGCCTGGCCGGTTTTGCCAAACTCGGCCTCATCGGCCTGTGCCTGGCGGCAGCTGTTCTCGCTGCCTGGCGTCTGCGCCTGGCAGCGCAATGGCGTCTGGCTTCGGCCTGCGGCATCACGGTGATGGTGATGTTTGCGCTACAGCCCGGCATGCCCTCGTATGTGCTCAGCCTGCTGCCCTCAGCCAAACAGAGCCCGGCTGCGCAGCAAAGCCTGCCAGCCCAGGCGGCTCTTGCATCGACACGACGCACCGTCGTCGTCGTGCTGGACGAGTGGGACCAGGAAGTCTCACTGGCCGAGGGGCTGTTCGACACCGGTGCTTTCCGCACCTTGCTGGCACAGAGCTTCATGGGCACGCACGCCATGCCAGCCGGACCCAGCACGCTCTCGTCCATCCCGTCAATGCTGACTGGTCAGCGCTTTGGGGCGATCTCGCGCGGCGGCGCCGGCTACATCGTGAATTCGGCCGGCGAGCGTTTCGATGCGAACACGCCAACCTTGTTCAGTGACTTGCAGGCAGGAGGCCATGCTCAGGCCGTGGTTGGCTTCTATCACGACTACTGCACGGTGCTCCCCAGCGCCCACAGCTGCCATGCCGAGCCAGTGCAGTTCTTCCCGGGCTGGGGCGCCTCGCTGATGCGGGCCTTCAAACGCCAGCAGGACTTCGACTACCCCTATTCCGACTTCCTGCGTCAGTGGAGCAGCACCTACGCACGGCTGCGAGAGGCCTCGCTGTCCGCACTGGCCGACCCGCGCAACACCGTCGTTTGGCTGCACCTCAACGTGCCACACCCGCCGGTGGCCCTGGCCGGTGTCGCCCCGCGCTCGCTGCGCGAGGACTATCAGGCGAATCTGGCCGAGCTGACAAGGCTCATTGCGAGTCTGCAGCAGGCACTACAGCAGGCCGGCGGCGACTCGGCCATGGTACTGACCTCGGACCACTGGCTGCGCGAGAAGGAACTGTGGGCTGCCATCTATGAGCGCCAGCGTGGCCCCGGCTCCGGCACAGCCGGGAAGACCCTGTCGCAGCATGTGCCCTTCATCGTCTGGTTCAGCGACGCCAAGCAGGGCAGCGGCCAAGTGTATGGCGAGGCCATCAGCACCACCGCCCTGCGCGCCTTGGTCCCTGCGATGGTCGAACGAAAGATCCAGTCGCCCGCCGATGTCGCGGCGTTTTTCCGGGGCCGCAGCGCCGACCCCACAACACGCTTCAAGTCATCAGACAGCGCCGCTGTTCATTGAGGTGATGGCCATCATCACCGAGACCATCAGCACACCGATCACCGCGCCGATCAGCAGGATGGCCACCGGCTCGATCAGGGCCATGGCCTGCTTCTGACGCTCTCGCGCCGCTTCGGTCTGCATGCTGCCCAACGACGTGAGCATCGCATCCAGCGTGCCCGAGCGCTCGCCGACCTTGATCAGGTTCAGCCGTGCAGGCGGAATCCAATGCGAATGCTGCAGGCATTCGTACAGGCTGCGCCCTTGCTCCAGCTCGCGCGCCGTCGATGCGATCAGCAGGCCGAAGTCGCGCAGCCCGGTCGCACCCAGCGACAGCTTCAGCGCCTGCAGCAAAGGCACCCGATTGCGCAGCATCGTGCCCATCAGGGTCGCCCAACGTCCGACTTCCGCGTCCCGCAACCACGGCCCGACGACGGGCGCCAAGGCCAGACGATCCATCATGGATTGACGCACGCCCGGCCGAGACAGCAGCACGATAGCCCCCATCACCAGAAAACCCGCAAGCAGCCCGAGCGCCAGCAAATTGGACTTCATGAACACCGCCGTCTCAATGACCCAGCGCGAGAACTCCGGCACATCGCCGCGCGAGCTGCGCAGCATCGGCGCAAAGCGCGGAATCACACCGATGAAGATGATCAACACCGCCAGCAGACCCGCCGAGACCAGCACCGCCGGATAGGTCAGCGCATTGCGCAGTTCCTGCGCGATGCGGCGTGACTGATCGAGCTGTTCGGCTGCATCGGCCAGGGCCATGGGCAGTTGACCGCTGGCCTCGCCGACCTTCACCAAGGTCAGCAAATGTTCCGCCAAATGCAAGCCGCTGGCGGCCATGGCGTCATGCAGGTTCTGCCCGGCGCTGACACTTTTGAGCGTCTGGCTCATGACCGCGCCCAGCGGATTGCCGGAGTGGCCGCTTGCCAGGGACGACAGGGCCTCGTCCAGCGGCACCCCAGCCTTGAGCAAGGTGCCCAACTCGCGCAGGGCCACCACCTTGTCAGCGACGGCTATCTTGCGCTTGGCGAACAAGGCTCCAGGCGGCACGGCCTGCGCAACAGCCACGCCTGTCAGCGAGACGGGCTTCAACCCTTGCTTCAGCAACTCCCGCGCGGCCGCGGCCTCATCGCGCGCCTCCAACCGTCCGGCGATACGTCGGCCGGCGACATCGAGCGCTTGGTAATCAAACCGCTGCATCAATCGTCCTGCGCACTGGCCGCGCGCAGCACCTCGTCCAGCGTTGACAGACCGCGCGCGCTCTTGATCAAGCCGTCGTCCACCATCGAGCGGCGCCCGTCGGCATTGGCCAGCGCCAGCAGGCGCTCCTGCGGCGCGCCCTGAGCGATCTCATGCTGCATGGCCTGCGTCACCGTCACCAGCTCATAGATGCCGACCCGGCCGCGGAAGCCCGTGCCACCGCAGGCCTCGCAGCCCTTGGCCATCTGCCAGTTCGGCGACAGCGGCAGATCGGCCAAGCCCTTCAAACGAGGCTGCAGGCGCCCCCAGCGCTGCTGGAGGAGCGAGGTGTCGTCATGCGGGCAGGCACAAGCCGGGCACAGCTTGCGCACCAGACGCTGTGCCATCACCGCGCGCAGCGCGGCAGCGACCAAATAGGGCTCAATCCCCATGTCCACCAGGCGATTCACTGCGGACAGAGCGTCGTTGGTGTGCACGGTTGCCAACACCAGGTGGCCGGTCAGTGCAGCCTGGATGGCGATCTCCGCTGTCTCGCGGTCGCGGATTTCGCCCACCATGATGACGTCCGGATCGTGTCGCAGGATCGAGCGCAATGCACGCGCGAAGGTGTAGCCAATGTCAGCCTGGGTCTGGATCTGCACGACGCCAGGCAGGCGCAGCTCTACCGGATCTTCAACGGTGATCAGCTTGCGCACACCGTCATTGATGTGCGAGAGCGCGCTGTAGAGCGTGGTGCTCTTGCCCGAGCCGGTCGGGCCCGTCACCAACACCAGGCCATTGGGCCAGGCCAGCCATTGCTCAAACAGAGCTTTGTGGTCCGCTTCCATGCCGATGCGGTGCATGCCCACATCACCGCGCTCCTTGGGCAGCAGGCGAAGCACCAGGGACTCACCGTGAACGGCGGGAATCGAGGAAATGCGGATGTCCACCTCACGCCCGGCCACACGCGTGCCGATCCGGCCATCCTGCGGCAGGCGACGCTCGGCAATGTCCAGGCCACCGATCAACTTGATACGCGACGCAATCGCGGGGTAACGCTCCATCGGCAGCTTGCTGCGCGTGTGCAGGACACCATCGATGCGGAATCGCAAGCTGCACTCGCGCTCACCCGGCTCGACGTGGATATCTGATGCCCGCGCCTCCAGCGCCTGCGCGAGCGTGTTGTTGACGAAGGCCACCACCGGCGCATCTTCAGCCAGCTCGCGCAGGGCGCGTGCATCCAGCGACCCACCCAGTCCGCCATGCGTCTGCACTTGCAGGCGCTGCGACCAGGCCTCGGCTTCCGCTGGCAACAGCAAATGCCATTGCAGGCTCGACGCCAGCGGCTCCTGTGCCAGCGCCTCGCGCACATCGATATCCAGCGGATCGGCGCTCGCCACGCACAGGCCCGAAGCATCGGCCCAGAGCAAGACCTGACGGTCGAGCCACCATTGCGAGGGCATGCGCAACTGGGCCAGCGTGGTTCGCATGGCCTCTTCATCCAACTGCCCGCCGTCGATCAGCGGACAGTCCAACTGTTCCGACAGCACGCCATAAAGCGTGCTGATCGAAATCGCGCCCAGGCGCACCAGCACCTCACCCAGCCGCCCGCCCTGGTTCTGCTGCACCAGCAGGGCATTCTGGATCTCGTCAACTTGACCAGGCCCTTGGACTCCAGCAGTGCACCCAGCAAAACCATGCTCATGGGCTTAGCTGCCGCTCTTGGGCGCAGAGGCCGCGGAGGCAGGCGCCGCTGGCGCGATAGGCACTGGCTCGACACGGGGGCTGACAGGCGCTGCCCAGGGTCCAAGCATGCGCCGGAAGGCATCCGTCATGGTCTCGGCATCGTGGCTGTCATTCAGGATGTAGGGCGTGATCAGCACCACCAATTCACGCCGATTGGCCGTCTTGGTCTGGGTGCTGAACAGATTGCCAATGCCGGGGATGTCCTTCAACAACGGGATGCCGGCATTGCCCTTCGAGTCATCATTGGAAATCAGGCCGCCCATCAGCACTGTCGAGCCGTTGCGCAAGGTCAGTTTGGTATCAAGCTTGCGGGTGCTGAAGGTCGGCGAGTTGTTGACGCCGGTGTTCGTCGAAGAAGCTGCGCTGACTTCCTGCTGCACTTCTAGATCGATCTGATCCCCTGAATGGATCACCGGTTTGACCTTCAGGATCACGCCTGTGTTGCGGTACTGGATGGTCTGCAGCACCGCAGCCTGGGTCGCCGTGGTCAAGGTGCCCGTCGTGGTCTGCTGGCTGGTGATGATGGGCACTTCCTGGCCGACCTGGATAGTCGCCGTCTCGCCATTGCGCGCCTGCACGCGCGGGCTGGACAGGATGGTGGCCTGATTCGTCGACGCCAAGGCATTCAGCGTGGCGCGCACGCCGCCAATGGTGTCCAGCACCTTGAAGGTCGCGCCGCCAGAGCCGATGGAAAGACCGCCGCTGGTGCCGCCGATCACCTTGGCCCCATTGGACATGGCATGCGTTGCCAGCCACTCAACACCGAGCTGGCTGCTGTCCAGCATGGACAGCTCGGCCACCGTCACTTCGATCAGCGCCGCCTTCGCCGGCCGGTCCAGCGTCTGCAGCAGTGCCGAGATTTGCGAGTACTCGTCAGCAGCCGCCTGGAAAATCAGCATATTGCTGGACTGGTCCACCACCACCGAGGTGGCTCCCGTTGCGGCACCTGCAGCAGCTGCGCCGGTTGCCGGCGAGCCGGGCGTGGCGCTGACGCGGCCGCGGCCGCTCAGCAACTGCTCCAGTGTCTTGGCCAGCGCCGCCGCATCCTTGTGCTTGACCTGATAGGTGAAGTAATTCCTGCCAATGCCACGCTCATTGGGTCGGTCCAGCGTGCGCGCCCAATTCTCGACGTGCCTGAGAACCTCGTCGCTGGAGGCAAACACATAGACTTGGTTGGTGCCGGCCACCGGCAGCAGCACCACCGGATAGCGAATGCCACCCTGCTGCCCCAACTGGCCCAAGGGCGCGACACCATAGCCTTGCGCCGTCAGCACCTCGTTGAGGCGACGCGCCAAATCATCCGCCGACCAATAGGCTGGCGCCAAGGCGATGCTCTTGCGCCCGCTCATCAAAGGCTGGTCAAGCACCCGCACTGTTTCAAGCGCTGCCTGCATCGTGTCGGGGGTTCCGCTCAGCAGCAGCGCATTGCGCCCGAGGTCTTCCTGAACAGTCAGGCGCGAGCCGAACAATGTCTTGAGCCAGCCCGCCACATCGGTCTGGCGCACCACCTGCAGCTCGACCAGCTGGTAGACGGGGCGCAGAGGCAGTGGCGTGTCCGGAGAAGCCTCAGCACGCCGCAACTCCGGCAGATTGCCAAGCTGTGCATTGTCAGGAACGATGCGGATCAGCCCACCCACATCAATGGCGGCAATACCGTAGCTCTTCAGCAGCAACTTCAGGGCATTGTCGAGTTGCGCCGCGGTCTGGGTGGCGCCAGTGCGGAAGGTCACCAGCTCCTTGCGGTTCAGCACCGCCGGATCGATGTTGACGTTGCGCTTCAGGATCTCGGCATAGACCACCTGCACGAAGGTCGGCAGTGGCACCTGCTGCAGATTGATGGCTGCCACCTCGTCGCCGGCGGCACCCAAGACCCTTTGCTGGGCGGCATCCTGAGCCTGCCGATCCGCCAGCTGCTTGGATGGCTTGAACTCAGGCGGGCGCGGCAGCGGCGACACCTTGAGCTCGCCGCTTCGTGAGGTTCCTTGCTCGTCGAGACTCAGGCTCTTCGCTGACTCAGGGAGCGGCATCTTCGGCGGGATGATGGGCTGCAAGGGCGCACAGGCGGCCAGCAGGCTCAAGCCCGCAGCCAGCGAGACAGTGCGCATCGCAATGTAGGTTTGTTGATCACTCACGTCGTTCCACTCCAAAGCGGTAGAGCTGTTTGCCAATGCGTATGCACACCTGATTGCCGTCGATCGAGTCGATCACGTGGCCGCTAGGCAGCTTCTCACCCACCTTCAACCGTTGCGGAGCTTTCGCAGGATCCTCGAAAAGCACCAAGGCACCGCCGATCTTGCCGGCACCATACACGCCTGCCAGGCGCCAGCGCGGGTCCGCTGCGGGCGCATTGTCAATGGCTTTGTCCTTCTTGGTATCCGCCCCCCAGATCGGCGAAGCCGCCACCTGCAAAGCCTGCGTCGTGCGGTCGGTCGGCACTGGCAAGTCGTCCAAGGCCCATCGGTCCTGCCGGGCTTGCACCAGGGCCGGCGGCGTCTCAGGGGCAGGCTTGGCAAACCAGCCCAGCAGCGCCACCGCCAGCACAATGCCAAGCAGGCGCCGCCGCTCAAGCAAGCCGCTCATGGTTGACGCTCCTCGGGCCGATACAGCACCCGGACTTCGATCTCAGCACGGGCTGGCACGGCCGCCGGCCGCAAGCGCATCGCTTCCACGGCCATCACCCGGGGCGAACGCCCCAACTCAGCCAGCAGGCCCATCAAGCCGATCCGGTCCATGTCCACCACCAAACGCGCCCGCAGCGCCACCGGCTGCCCAGCAGCCGCGGGCTCACCGGTCGCTGCAGCGCTAACGCTGAGCTCACGCACCGAGAGCCCGGCCTTCTCGGCCCAGGCGCGCAGCGTGTCCTGCAACGCCGCTTCAGCCAGGCCTTGACTCGCTGCACTCCACAGCATGGCCCGCAAGGCCTCGTGATGCTTGCGCGCCTGCTCGGCGCGCTCAGGCCATTGCGTCGCCGACTGCAGCGGTTTCAGCCGCTCGATTTCGGCCTGCGCGGCATCGGCCTGCTCGTTCCAGCTCGCGGCCTGATCCTGCAGGAGCAGCAGTCCCCACAGGCAGAGCGTTGCAGCGATGACAGCCAGACCCAGGCGCAGACGCGCGTTGCCTTGCAACTCGCTGCGCATCTGCAGCCAGGCCGCACGCAACGGCGGCGCATCCGGGCGTTCTTGCAGGCTTGCACTCATGGTCGCCTCCCAGACGGTGTCGGCGATGGCAGGGGCAAAGGCGGTGGCGCAACCGGCGTTTCATCGGCGGCGCGCTTGAGGCCTGCGTCACTGCTGGCCTGGCGCGGCGGTCCCGCGCCATCAAGCCGCATCTCGAAGCTCACCCAGCTGCGTGGCATGCCGTCCTTCACCTCGCTGACCTGCGTCAACCAAGCGCCCGATTCAAGCGCCTGCACGACGGTGGCCCGTGACACCTCCGGCGGCAGCTCCAGCGCCAGCTTCAGGTTGCGCCCCTGCAAGTCCAGCTCTTTGATCACACTGCCCTTGGGCAGCAGCAGACCCAGTTGTTCGAACAAGTCCAACGGCTGAGGCGCAGCCAGTTGCCGGCTCAGCGCGGCGCTGCGGTCCGCCAGGGCCAAAGCCTTCTCGCGCGCAGCCAGCAAAGGCGCAGCGCCTTCCTTGATGAGCTGCAACTCCGCCGATACCGTCTGCACGCGCTGCCTCGCATCCCAGGCGTCGCGCGCCGTCATGCTGGCAAACCCCAGCAAAGCCAGACCCACAGCCAGAACCAGCAGCTTCTGCTGCCCCGCACTACCCTGCCCCAGTTGCTCAGCCCGCACCGGCTGACGTGCAGGCTTCAGCCAAGCCAAATCCTGCGGCTCAGGCCTTGACTGTTCCGCCACCCGAGCCTGCCTTGCAAAAGCTTGCCATTCCAGGGGGTCGGGCAAGGCTGACCACCAACGGCTGGCCACCAGCACACCTGATCGCCAGGCCTGGGCTTCAAAGCCTTCGAGGGATTGCAGCAAACGCACGCCGTCGGCCGCAGGCTCGTGCAGCAGGCTCTCGGGCCACAAGGGCAAAGCCATCAAACCATGCTGTGCCAACTGCTGTCGGTCAGCGGCAAAGACCTGGGCTTGGTCACCGAACAGATCAACCAGATACACGCTGTCCGGAAAGGCCTGCCAGGCGGCCAATTGCGCCAGCAGTGCACCGCGCCTCTCAGCGGGCGGCACCGCCGCAAGGCTGAACAAGCGATAGCGCAGCACGCTGCGCGCCAGCACACAGGCGCCACGCGCACTGAGCTGCCCCTGCAGGCCTTCATGGCGCAGGCTGGGAAGCTTGGCGGGGTCCAGCGACGGCCTGGCTCGGGATGGGAAACGGCTCAACAGGGCTTGCACTGGCGCTAGCGGCGGCGTTAGGAACGTCGGTTGGAGGAGTAAGGCGGCGGGACTGGCGCAACTCATGGATCAACCACGGCGCCGCAGTCCCTGACGGCATGAGCAAAAGATTGTACTCAAGCGACTGCGGCAAACCCGGCGCCCACAAGCGCAGCCGCACCGCATTGCTGGCATGGAAAAGCAAATTGTCCTGAGTGAAGGCGATGCCCGTGGCCGCCGTGGCCGCTGCCGCGTCGCCAAAGGGCGCACGGCGCCGCAGCGTATCGAACAACTCCCATTGCTGCGCCGAGGCCTTGGGCCAGAGCGCCTTCAGCAGGGGCAGCGGCGCGGTGTTGGGATTGAAGAGCTTGTCGCGCCGTACACCCAGATGCGGCAACAGCTGCTCACGCACCGCCGGCTGCCCCTGCCAGACTGGCATCCTCGCAAGCTCATCAACCGAAAAGATCCAGTCGTTACGCGGCGGTGCCAGCCCGAGGGCCGCATAGTCGGGCGCCTCGGCACCATTGACGCGCCGCAGGCTGTCGGCATCGGTGTAATCCTGCAACACATCGATGGCTGCTGTCGCCATGTCCAGGCTGGCGCCAGCGTTCAGCAGGGCCGCGGTGAGCGCCTCGCGGTCAGGCTCGTTCACGGACAGCAAACCGCGTTCATCCTGCACGCTGACAAAGACTCCTTCCGCGTTGCGATAGAGGCGCCCGTCCATCACCAAGGGCTTTTCATCCGCAAAGCCTGCCGAGGCAAAGCCGATCGGTCGAGTGGACAGCCAGTAGAGCGCCAGCGCCTTGGCATCGTCCGTCAGCAGGCGCGCCTCCGCATGCTGCTGCAGGTCCAGGGCCTGCTGCCGCAGCGCATCAATGCGCAAGGCGAAGCGCGTGGCGACGATGGCGATCACGGCCAGCGCCACGGTCACGAACAGCAGCACATAGCCGCGCTCGCTCCGACGCCTCTTCACATGCTGTTCGGGGCGGCATCGGATCACGGCTGCTTCTCGACATCGAGACGTTGGCCCAGCGGCTGGCCGGTCGACTGCACCATCGCCAACACATAGAGGCCTCGCCCTTCACCCTGCTCCAGTGCGATGGCGCGCGGCAGCAAGGGCGCCTTGTCCATAGCGGGCGGCCAGCTGTCATACCACTGCCCGGCAGGATGCAGATAACGCCAGCGCGCACCATCGCCTGGCCAGCGCGCCAAGGCCACTGCATCACCCTGGGTGTTGGGCACCAAGGCATGGCGCAGGCGCAACTCGGTCTCGCCCGTCTCGCTGACAAACACCAGCTCCATCTGCGCCAGGCGCGGCCCCAGTCGCTCGTCGAGCGGCAGGCCGCTGCTGAGGCCAGCCCAGCTGCGCGCGGTGCCAACGAAACGGCCCGGCTGATCCTGCGCTGCGGGCTGCAGCGCCTCGATAGTCTGCTGAACCCAGAGCCGATGCAGGCCATCAAGTTGCGCCGTCAGTCGACCACTGCCCAGTTGCCGCTCCAGCCGCGCCAGCTGAAACATGCCTTCCGACAGCAGCCCCGCGACAAGGCTAACGATGACGAGGGTGACCAAGGTCTCCAGCAAGGTGAAACCCCGCGAGCATCTGCGTTGGCGGGTGCTCATGGCGGGCTCCCTTGCGGTTTGGCCGATTGCGCTGCAGCAACATCCTCCAGGCCCGCCAGGCGCTGCTGGAACGCCACTTGCACCGAAGAATCAAGCCGCCGAGCCTGCACCTGCACGCGGTACAGCCCCACGCGCCAACGCACGGGCTCCATGGCCTGGGTCGGCAGACTGGTGCGAACCGGGGATTCCAACTCGGCGGTCCAGTTCAGCACGAGATCGCCGACGCGACGTTCGCCACGCGGCTCGACATGCGGATTCACCGATGCGTTCATCAAGGCCTGCGCCTGCAGCTGTAACAGCGCCCGGGCCTGAACCTGCTCAAGCTGCGAGGCCGCCTGCAGGTTTTGCTGAATCCATGAGAAGAGCGCAATTCCCACGCCCGACAGCAAGGCCAGCGCAACGATCGCTTCGAGCAAGCCGAAGCCTGAGGCCGGCAACGAGGCCCGGCGCGGCAACACCGTTGGACGAGCAGGATTCACGAGCTGAGGGCAGCCGGCCGCCGCACCTGGCCGGAGACGGGCTCGATGCGCCATTCATGCACACGCCCCTGGCTGGTCCGCACGCGCAGCAAGCCACCGCGCGCCATGCCCATGTCGCTGTAGCGCAGCGGCTCAAGCAGCGTGATCTCCGCATCGGACGGCAGCTGATCAGGCAGCAGGGCACGCACGGCCTCCGCATCCAACTGCAAAGGCTGGCCGCCATGAAACGCCTTTAGCGGCAAGGCCGCCAATGCGGCGCCCAACTCTTGGGTCCAGGCCCGCTCTTGCGCGGCGTCCACGGCGCGGGACAACGCAGGCACGATGATGCCCGCGCTCAAACCGACGATGGTCAGCACGACAAGGAGTTCGAGCAGCGTAAAGCCACGTCCAGCGCGGCTGGAACCAGGCCGAAAAACGCGCAGTACAGCAGCCCTAGTCTCAGCAGAAGGCAGCATGACTAGCAAGCAGCGATAGCGCTATCCATCATCACTGGCCGGAAGCGGGCAAGACGCCCAGATCAGCGGCATCACCATTGCCGCCGCGCTTGCTGTCAGCCCCCAGCGAATACAGCGCAAAGGGTTGGCCATCCGCACCCGGCACTGCGTACTGGTAGGCGTGGTTCCAAGGGTCCTCTGGCACGGCACCATCCAGATAGGGCCCACGCCAGCGCGCAGCCACGGCCGGGTCCGCTGGCGCTTTGTTCAGCAGCGCCAGGCCCTCTTCAGCGGTTGGATAGCGACCGATGTCGAGCCGCAGGCTCTCCACAGCACCGCGCAGCATCTTGACCTGCGTACCGGCGGTCGTCACCTTGGACTGGTCCACCTTGGAGAACAGGCGCGGACCCACCAATCCGGCCAGCAGGCCGATGATGACCAGCACAACGAGCATCTCAAGAAGGGTGAAGCCGGCGAATTGACGACGGCCCTCTCTTGCACAGGCTGTGCCATGAGTGCAACGAGCTGTCGCGCAAGCAGCGGGGATGATCTTGTTCATGGATGACGCCAAAGAAAACCCAAAAAAACTTGAGCTGCAATTGTATGCAGCTCGTGCGATCGCCATTGGAAGACCAAATGAAAAAGGGGCGCCTTGCGGCGCCCCTTTCAGAACATCACATCAAGATGTGATTAGTTCTCGGTCGGGCGAACCATCGGGTAGGAGATCAGCGAGTTGGTCTTGCCGGTCACCGCGTCGTAGTTCATCACGTTGTACAGGCCGTGCACCTTGTTCAGCGGAGCCGAGATGGTGGCCTTCACTGCCAGGCGGGTTGCGCCGGTGGTGGTGCTGCTGCAGATGTCCTTGACATTCACAACAACCATCTTGCCTGCCTTCAGAGTGCCGGTAGCAGCCGGGCCGATGTTGCAGGACACGCCGTCTTCCGTGATGGTCGACAGGGTGTAAGCAACGTCCAGCGAGTACTGGCTGGTCAGCACGACACGCGACAGGTAGTCAGGATGGATCGTGGCAAACGGAGCCTGCAGTTCAGTACCGTCACGCACGATTTCACCAACTTGAGCGGCAGCCGGGTCAGTGACCGTGTTGCCGGACACAGCAGCCGGGTTGAAGTCATACGTGAACGCCTGAGCCGGGATGGCCACGGTGTTCGAAGCAGCGGTTTCCACGCACAGCGATGCGGGCGTAGCCAAAGCAGCCACCGAAGCAGGCGTGTAGGTTGCGGTCAGCTTGTCGGTCGACAGCGAGGTCGAACCCAGAGCACCGGTACAACCAGCAGCCTCGATCACCACACCAGAGGTAGCCTTGGTGAAGTTGAAGTCACCCTTGAACACGATGCGCGACGACGTCGTGAACAGGTCAGACAGAGCGATAGCAGTGCCGTCACCACGGTTAACGCCAGCAGCAGCAGCAACGTCCACAGCGCCAACTTCAGCCTTGGCAGTCGTCGTCGTCGGGGCAGAGCCGTTCGTCGTGAATTCCAGGTAAGCCTTGGCAACAGCAGCCGTGTTGGTGTACTGGGTCACGTTGACCTTGTAACCAGTGGCGAATTCGAACAGCGTGCCGCTGGTCGAGTACAGCGACGTGCCTGCAGCGTTGTTGGCAGCAGCCACAGCCGTTTCGTACAGAGCGTACGTCACGGTGGGGTTGGCAGCGTTGCCAGCCGTCGTGCGCAGAGCCGGCAGCGTGATGACGACGGTGTCGGAAGCAGCATGGCCGCCAGCGTTACCCGTCACTTGGTAGATGATGAAGGAGTCACCGACCGCACCACCCGACACCACGGTGACATTGCCCGCGCCGAAGGCTGCGGTGCTGTTCACGACGTTCGTACCGGCAGCAACAGCGCCCAGCTTCAGAGCACCGAGGTCAACGCGGATGTAACGCTGCTGAGTGGCCGACACGCCGAAGCCCAGCTTCGTCGTCACGGTCTGGCCAGCGGCGATTGCCTGGTTGCCAGTGCCGGTCGAGTTGTAGTTCAGTTCGCGAGCGAACTTGCCAGTCGTCGCAACCGGATCGGCAGTGAAGTCGATCGAGGCGAACGCAGCACCTCCAACCAGCGCACCGATCGCCAGAGCGGTCGCCTTGATCACATATTTTTTCATTCGGTGAACTCCACAAAGGTTATGGATAAAAGACTCAAACAATGATTCGCGAATCACACGTACCTATTTGCACGCCCAAGCATTCTAGAGCAAGCCAACAAGCCGCTGTCAACGAACCAACGCATATTGCGGGTAAACACCTTAGCTTCTGAGTTCAGCCCCACAACACTGTGCGACGGAATAGTACAAGCACCGCACAGCGCCGATCAGCAGAACAGGGCCAGGTGTTGCTGCCTAACGACAGCTTTCACAGAGAGGCTGACCTAAGTCACGTTGGAGTAGACGGATGCCGCAGTTCTTCAGCAGGGGTCAGGCCTTGCCAGCATAGGCCGAGCTCCGTTGCGCAAGCGCCCCACCTCGATTCATCCGATGCTAAGTCGACCTCAGCTTCGAGGCTTGAACTCCGTGCCTAACAATTCTTGAAGCGCGCTGCGCACCTCGGCATCCGCCAGGGCCTGCGCACCGGCGCCCTCAAGCAGCCAGCTCAGCACGGTGCGCCCCGAATCAGCGTCGTCCAGCTTGGCAATGCTCAGGCGCGCAATCGCCGTCGGCAAGGTCGTATCGCTGTCCGCCAACAACTCTTCATAAAGCTTCTCCCCTGGGCGCAGCCCGCTGAACTCGATGCGGATCTCGTCCAGGCTGTGGCCTGACAGGCGGATCATGTCTCGCGCCAGATCGACAATCTTCACCGGCTCGCCCATATCCAGCACATAAACCTGCCCCGTCTCGCCCAGCGCCGCAGCCTGCACGACCAGACGCGCGGCTTCCGGGATGGTCATGAAGTAGCGTGTGATCTCGGGGTGTGTCACCGTGACCGGCCCACCCTTGGCGATCTGTTCCTTGAACTTGGGAATCACGCTGCCGCTTGAGCCCAGCACATTGCCAAAGCGCACCGCCATGAAGCGCGTGCCCGCGTGCAGTCCGGCCATTCGGCTGATCACCAGTTCGGCCGCGCGCTTGGTGGCACCCATCACATTGGTCGGGTTCACCGCCTTGTCGGTGCTGATCAGCACAAAGCGCTCCGCGCCGGACTCCGCCGCCGCCAGTGCGGCGTGATATGTCCCCAGCGTGTTGTTGCGCAGCGCAGCCCAGGCGTTTTCCTCTTCCATCAGCGGCACATGCTTGTAGGCCGCAGCGTGGAAGACGATCTGCGGCCGGCAGCGTGTGAACACCTGGCGCAGGTGAGCCAGATCCTTCACATCGCCGATCAGGCGCAGCAGCGGGAGGTGCGGAAAGTGCTCGGACAGTTCCTGCTCGATGGTGTAGAGCGCAAGCTCGGATTGCTCATACAGCACCAGCCGCTGCGGCCCGAAACGCGCCACCTGGCGGCACAGCTCGCTGCCGATGCTGCCGCCGGCGCCGGTGATCAGCACCACCTTGCCGCCGATGGCATCGCTGATGCCAGCCTCGTCCAGTTGCACGGGCTCGCGGCCCAGCAGATCCTCAGGCTCGATATCGCGCAGCTGCTCGGGGCGGCGACCCGACAGCAACTCCGCGCTGCTGGGCACGGTCAACACATGCAGGCCGGTTTCAGCAGCCAGGTCGAAGGCACGGCGCCGCCGCGCGCCCTGCACCGAGGGCATCGCCACGATCACCTGGGTGATGCCATGTAGGTCCGCCAGACGCTGCAGATCATCCAGCGTGCCCAAGACCGGGATGCCGCCGATGCGCAGGCCACGCTTGGCGGGGTCGTCATCCAGCAGCCCGACCACCACCCAGCCCTGGTGCTGAATGCCAGCCACCAACAGCCGCGCAGCCTGGCCAGCACCCAGCACCAGCACGCGCTGCGATTCGTGCGCCGTGCCGCTGATGCGCCCACGCATGTGCTCATAGAGCATGCGGTAGCCCAGGCGCATCATCGCCAGCCGATCAGGCTGAAGACCGGATGCAGGGCAAGCACGCGCGCGGCACCTGCCGCAGTTCGGCCATCAGCACCAGCGTGGCCCCCAGCGTGCCGGCGATCAGGCAGGCCAGGGCCAGGCGCTTGGCCTCACCAAAGCCGCTGAAGCGCCACATGCCCTTGGGTACTTTCAAGCCCCACAGCACCAGCAGATAGAGGATCACCAGACCCAGCAGCACCCAGCCGTCATACAGCGGGCGGGCCGAGACCCAGCGCTCGAAGCCCAGCCGGAACAGATAGGTGGCCTGCCAGGCCAGCGCCACGACGAGAGCGTCGAGCAGCAATGAAACCGGTTCGCGGTGGCGGCGCAGGCGGGTCAGAAAGGTGTCAAGCGATTGCCACAGCACGGGCGACGGGCCTTGTTTCTTGGTTGTTTCAAAGTTGAAGTGCTTGCCTTGCCTGTTGAAAAGGCGCGACGGCTTCACAGGCCTCAATTGTGCCCGGCAGGCGGGCAGGCCGCTTCAGCCTCAGGCCGGTCCCTATACACTCGGGGTCTGCCTTCATGTCAGCCAGCGAGCCATGCCGATCAGCTTTGCCGTCCGCGTCTGTGCCCTCGGGCTCTTGAGCCTCGCCGCTTCACACAACACGCGGGCCAACGGCATTGAACTGAACGCCTTGACGAACGAGTGGCCGCCCTACAACTATCAGGAGCAGGGCCAGATCAAGGGCATCGCCACCGATATCCTGCGCGCCGCCTGCCAGGAAGCCGCATTGCGATGCAATGTGCAGATGTTGCCCTGGGCCCGCGCCTACAACACCGCGCTGACCCAAGCCAACACGCTGGTCTTCACCACCGCACGCCGCCCGGAGCGGGAAGCGCTATTCAGCTGGATCGGGCCCATCCTGCCGCGCAGCACCTGGGTCTGGGCCCGCCAAGACGCAGTGAAGCGCGCGCAGGGCAGCAAGACGCTGGCCGACTACCGCTTCGGCGTGGTGCGCGGCGAAGCCTCGATTCCCGACCTGCAGGCGGCCGGCGTGCCGGCGCAGCACATCACTGCCGACAACTCCAATGCGGCCGTGCTCAAGCTCTTGAGCCGCGGCTGGGTGGACGCGATGGTGGACACCGAGATCGGCATGGCCTGGAGCATCAAGACTGAGCTGGCCTCGCCGATCGAGCTCACCAAGCTGGCCAAGCTCAGCGAGCAAGGCGCTTACTACTTCGCGCTCAACCCACAGAGCGAGCCACAGATGGCTGAAAAGCTGCAAGCCGCGGTGGACAAGCTTCGGCGCAGCGGCGCGATTGACGACATCGTGAAGCGCTACACCGCGCGCTGAAAACCCCTCAGCCGCGCAGCGCGCCCAGCGTGCGCCAAATGATGCGCAGATCCTGCGCCAGCGAAGCCGTCTCCACATACTGCCGCGCCAGCGCCAGCTTCTGAGGCAGCAGCACCTCCACATACTCGCGCTCGGGGTCGGTGGCGCGTGCCAGCAGATCGCTCTCGTGGCGGAACTCCAGCGAAGCCAGATCGGTGATGCCGGGCCGCACCGACAGCACGATCTCGCGCAGCGCGGCCGGATACAGCGCCACATAGCGCGGCACCTCGGGCCGCGGCCCCACTAGGCTCATCGCGCCGCGCAACACATCCCACAGCTGCGGCAATTCATCCAGCTTTGACGCGCGCAGAAAATGCCCGCTGCGCGTGATGCGCGGATCGGCGCCCACGGTGATCTGCGGCCCGGCGTTGTCCACCCGCATGCTGCGGAACTTGTGGATCAGAAAGGCCTGGCCGTGGCGCCCCACCCGCTCCTGCCGGAAGAACACCGGGCCGGGCGAATCCAGCTTCACCCACAGCGCGATCAGCAGCAGCAGCGGCGCCAGCAGCAGCAGGCCCAGCGCCGACAGCAGCACATCGAACAGGCGCTTGGCCATCGCAGCTTCAGCTCAGTGCGATTTCGCGCACCGCGGCGATCACACGCTGCACATCGGCATCGCTCATCGCGGTGTAGAGCGGGATGCTCAGCATGCGCTCGTAGGCCTTCTGCGAGTGCGGAAACTGCTCCGGGCTCAGCTCGTAGCGATCACGCCAATACGGGTGCAGGTGCAGCGGGATGTAGTGCACGCTGCAGCCGATGCCTTTGGCGAACATGCGCTCGATGAACACATCGCGCTCGATCACCGCCTCGTCGGCCAGGCGCAGCACGAAGAGGTGCCAGGAATGCGTGTCGCCTTCCGTTGGCAGCGGCGGCAGGATCAGCGGCAGGTCGGCAAAGGCCTCCAGATAGGCCTGCGCGATCTGCTCGCGGCGCGCCTGGAAGGCCGTCAGCCGTTTCAGCTGATGCAGGCCCAGCGCGGCGGCGATGTCGGTCAGGTTGTACTTGAAGCCAGGTGCCACGATCTCGTAGTACCAGCTCGGCACCTTGGCGGTGAAGCGATCAAAGGCATCGCGGTTCATGCCATGCAGGCGCATCACGCGGGCGCGCTTGGCCAGTTCGGCATTGCGCGTCACCAGCATGCCGCCTTCGCCGGTGGTCATGGTCTTGTTGGCGTAGAAGCTGAACACCGTGGCATCGCTGCCCATGGTGCCGATCAGCTCCTTCTCCAGTGTGGTGGGCAGCGCGTGCGCGGCGTCCTCCACCACACGCAGCCCATGCTTGCGGGCGATGTCCAGGATGGCGAGCATGTCCACCGCCAGGCCGGCGTAGTGCACCGGGATGATGGCCTTGGTACGCGGCGTGATCGCCGCCTCGACCAGGCGCGGGTCGATGTTGAGCGTCAGCGGATCGATGTCCACCAGCACCACGTCGGCGCCCAGATAGCGCACCACCTCGGCGGTGGCGGTGAAGGTATGTGTGGTGGTGATCACCTCATCGCCGGGGCCAATGCCCAGCGCTTCCAGCGCCAGATGCAGGCCGGCGGTGGCGGAGTTGACGGCGATGCACTCGATCTGCGGCTCACCCAGGAATTCGGCAAAGGCCTGCTCGAAGCGCTTGGCCTTGGGTCCGGTGGTCACCCAGCCAGAGCGCAAGGTGTCCACCACCTCGGCGATTTCCTCCTCGCCGATCTCGGGCAGGGCAAAGGGCAGAAAGGGCAGGTCGGGCTGTTGGGCTTCGCTCATGACAGGGGCTTCTCGATCAGAACCAGCACATGGCTGCGCAGC
>JACDQM010000183.1 GCA_015657635.1 Roseateles sp. | reverse complement strand
GGCCGCCGAGCGCGGCGTTCGCGTGCGCCTGCTGCTCGACGACTGGGGCGCCGCCGGGCGAGCAGGAGCTGGGCCAGCTGGCCGCCCACCCCAATATCGAGGTGCGGCTGTTCAATCCGCTGGCGCTGCGCTGGTCGCTCTCGCTGGCACTGCTGCTGGACTTCGAGCGCGGCAACCGCCGCATGCACAACAAGGCGCTGATTGTCGACAACCAGGCGCTGATCGTCGGCGGCCGCAATATCGGCGATGAGTACTTCGAGCGACGTGCCGAGCTGGAGTTCGGGGATCTGGATGTGCTGGCCCTGGGGCCGGTGGTGCGCCAGGCCTCGGACGGTTTTGACAGCTATTGGAACAGTGACGCGCTGATGCCTGTCGCGCCCGTGGCGTCTGGCAGCGCGCCGCCTGCGGAGCCGCTGCGGGCCTTGTGGCGCGCGGTGCACGAGACCGGTTTCGAGGCTGCGCTGCAGGCCGGCACGCTGCGCTTCGAGCGCGGCCCAACCCTGGCCCTGCAAGACCGGCCCGACAAGGTGCTGGCGGCTGAGGCGGAGCAGCAGGATCATCTGGGCCACCGCATCGCCCGGGTGATGGGCGAGGCCAAGCAAGAGCTGCTGCTGGTGTCGCCCTACTTCGTGCCGGGCCGGGGTGGTGTCGAGCAATTGCGCGAGCTGCGCCAGCGCGGCGTCAGGGTGTGCATCGTCACCAACTCGCTGGCCGCCACCGACGTGCCGGCGGTGCATGCCGGCTATGCCCGCTACCGGCGCGAGCTGCTGAGCCTGGGCGTGGAGCTGTACGAGATCCGTCCCGACGGCAAGCCGCTGCGCGCTGCCGGCCATGGCAAGCCGCGGGTCGGCTCCTCACGGCTGAGCCTGCATGCCAAGGTGCTGGTGGTGGACCGACGCAGCGCCTTCATCGGCTCGATGAACATCGATCCGCGCTCACTGCGGCTGAACACCGAGAACGGCGTCGTGATGCAGAGCACGCGTCTGGCGGAAGAGTTGAGCCGCGGTGTCGAGCAGGTCCTGGTGCAGCAGGCCTACCGCGTCAGCCTGGACGGGCAGGCGCTGCGTTGGCAGGGCCGCGAGGGCGAACCGGCGCATCACAGCGAGCCCGGAGCCAGCCTGTGGCTGCGGCTGCAGGCGGGCTTCTTCTCCCTGCTGCCGCTGGAGCCCTTGCTCTGAGCGTCCCCCAGGGATTTGGCCTCGGGGCAATAATGGCCGCCGGTCTGGCGTGGAGTCTGCTGCGCTGGCTCTTCCCAAGGAACCCGCCATGTCACAGAGCATCTACGATTTCAGCGCCATCTCCATCGACGGCAAGCCCGCTGATCTGGCCAGCCAGCGCGGCAAGGTCATCCTGATCGTCAACACCGCCAGCGCCTGCGGCTTCACGCCGCAATTCAAGGGCCTGGAGCAGCTCTGGCAGGACTACCGCGAGCAGGGCCTGGTGGTGATCGGCTTTCCCAGCAACGAGTTCGGTGGCCAGGACCCGGGCAGCAACGACGAGATCGCCTCCTTCTGCGAGATGAACTACGGCGTCAGCTTCCCGATGATGGCCAAGGTCAAGGTCAATGGTGCCGAGGCGCACCCGCTGTGGCAGTGGCTGAAATCCGAGAAGTCCGGCTTCCTTGGCACCGAGGGCATCAAGTGGAACTTCAGCAAGTTCCTGGTCGGCCGCGACGGCCAGGTGCTCAAGCGCTACGCGCCGACCGACGCGCCCGAGAAGCTGCGCAAGGACATCGAGGCGGCGCTCAAGGGCTGAGCTGGCCCTGCTCACGCAGGCGCCGCCGTATGCGTGACAGCGCCACATCAGTGATGCCCAAATGACTGGCGAGGTGGCGCTGTTTCAGGCGCCGCGCCAATTCGGGCTCTTCAAGCAGAAAGCGTTGGTAGCGTTGGCTGGCGTCCAGCATCAGCCATTGCTGCTCGCGTGCGGTTAGACGCTGGACCTGGGTGCTCAAGCCCTGCCATAGCAAGCCGGCCATTCCCGGGTCGTCGGCGTGCCAGCGTTCCAACGCGGCATAGGGCAACACGCACAGGCGGCTTGGCTCCAGCGCATCCAGTGTGACCAAGCTGGGCTGCGGCACGCCTGGCAGGCCCAGCCAATGCTGTTCAGGATAGAGGGCGTGGCTGCGCTCGCGTCCGCCGGCGTCGAGAAAGCTGGCACGCAGCAGGCCTTGCTCGACCCACCAGAGTGCCGCCGGGGTTTCGCCCACACGCAGCAAGACCTGTCCCCGCCTCACTGTCACACGCTGCAGCGCGTCCCAGCGCGCCAGGCGCGCTGGTGACTGTTGCAGATAGACAAGCAGGGCCGAACCACAGATCGGGCACGGCGTGTCGATTTCGGCGCGAGGCATGAACCTAGGTTAATGCATGTCTGTGCAGCAGACCTCAGCATGGCGCCATGATGATCAAACCGATGACGACGCCCGCGCCACGCCGCTCTGCCCGCTTGCAGCAGCTCAACTGGCCCCATCTGCTCTTGCTGGCCAGCTTGCCTTTGGCACTCTGGGGCTTGCGCGACTGGCCACATGCGCAGGTGTTGGCTCTGATGGGTCTGACCGCCCTGGCTTGGCTGATGCTGGCCGAACGCCTGTGGCCGCTGCGCGCGGACTGGCAGGCGCGCGGCCCCGAGTTGATCCGTGACGGCGGTTTCCTGGGACTCAACGCGCTGGTGGACAGTGTCAGCGCCTGGCTGGTGACAGCCCTGGTCTTGCAAGCGAGCCCAGGCTTGAGCGGCTGGCTGGCCAACTTGTCGCCCTGGCTGGCCCTGCCCTTGGCCATCGCCTTGGGTGAGCTGGGCCCCTTTGCCTTGCATCGCCGGGCGCACCGAGGCGGCTGGCTCTGGCGCTTCCACTCGCTTCACCATCAGCCGAGCAAGCTGAATGCCGCCAATGCCGTACTCGCCCATCCGCTCAATGCGGCCTGGAACCAGGCGGCTCGTCTGCTGCCGTGGCTGCTGCTGGGGTTCAGCCCCGATGTCGTGCTCTGGGGGGCAGTCTTCATGCAGGCGCAAGGTCTGGCCGTGCACGCCAACCTGCGCGGCAGCCTGGGGCCTTTGAACTGGCTGATCGGCAGCGCCGAGTTGCACCGCTGGCACCACAGCATGATCGAGTCCGAGGCGCACAACTACGGCACCGCCATCCCGCTCTGGGACCAGCTGTTCGGCAGCTATGTCTACCGGCCCGGCCAAACG
This sequence comes from Roseateles sp., assembly GCA_015657635.1. Taxonomy (GTDB): domain Bacteria; phylum Pseudomonadota; class Gammaproteobacteria; order Burkholderiales; family Burkholderiaceae_C; genus JACDQM01. The sequence goes on along the minus strand of JACDQM010000183.1, from coordinate 25,109 downwards.
CCGACGCGGCTGGGCCTGTTCGCGACCAGCGCGCCTCTGGGCTGGCTGCCGGCTTGCTGTCGCAGCTAGCTAACCCTTGACGCGCAGATGAAGGCGCCCATAGCTGCAGCGCAAGCTGCCCTCGGCCTGCGCCTTTCGCAGCAGCTGGTTGATGGTCTGGCGCGAGACATTGGCCAGCGCGGCCAGTTCCGCCTGTGTGGCAGCCAGGGCCAGCCAGCCGTCCGCATCCGCCTCGCCCTGGGCGCGCTCGCGGCGCAGCTGGGCCAGTGCCAGCTGCATGCGCTCGGCCGCGCCGCTGTGGCGCGAGGCCTCCAGCAGATGCAAGGTGCCGTCATAACGCCGCGACAACTCGGCCAGCATGGCGCGGGCGAAGCCCGGCACCTCGTCCATCAGGTAGCGATAGGCCTCGGGGCCGAACACCCACAGACGGCTGGCCTTGCTGGCCAGCGCCTCATAGCGCGAAGGCAGGCCGGCGGCGAAGGCCGAAAGGCCGAAGAAGTTCGGCGGCTGCACATACTCCAGCACCGACACGCTGCCGTCCGGTGCGCCGAAGCGGGTCTCGATCTCGCCACGCTGCACCGCATAGAAGGCCTGCACCGGCTGGCCTTGGGCAAACAGCACGCTGCCGCGGCGCAGCGAGCGCTGGGCCACCAGCGCCGCCAGCGCCTGCAGCGCGGCGGGCTTGAGCGCCAGCTGCGCAAAATTGCCCTGCAGCAGCCGCTGCAGCTCGGCTGCCTTGCTGTCCTCGCCCATGCCTGCTGCTTCCTCAATGTCGTGTGCCTGACATTCTGCCCGGCGCCGCGCCCTTAGGCTGGCGCCATGGAGATCCATCACGCAAGTCATCCCGGCACGGCCGACAGCGCAGCGCTGCAGACCTGGGCCGCCCAGTACCGCCGCGTTGCCGAGCAGGAGTGCACCGACGATCCGCTCTATGTGGCGATCTGCCAGGCCATCGCCGATGTGCCTGAGCTGCTGGCGCTGATGCAGCATGCGCCCGGTCAGCAGGCGCGGCCCAATCTGCTGCTGGCGGCGCTGCACGAGCGACTGCTGGCTGGCGTCGATCACCCGCTGGCGGCCTACTACCCGAGCTGTGGCGGCGCTCGCCTGCCGGATGCCGAGTTGCCGGCCCTGCTGCTGGACTTTGCGCGGCGCGAGCGGGCGGTGCTGATCCAGCATCTGCAGACGCGCGCGACACAGACCAACGAGATCGGCCGCTGCGCCGTGCTGTGGCCGGCGCTGAATCACATCGCCCGCTGGCGTGGCGCCGAGTGCCTGGCTTTGTTCGACTTCGGCTGCAGCGCCGGACTCAATCTGGGTGTGGATGCCTATGCCTATAACTACGCGTCCTTCCAGTGCGGCACCGAGCCGGCTGATCCCGCGAGCCCGCTGATCCGCTGCGAGTGGCGCGGCGACGCGCCGCCGCCAGCGCCTGCGCCATGGCGGCTGGCGGCGCGCCTGGGCGTGGACCTGGCGCCGATCAACGTGCAGGACCCGGCCGGCGTGCGCTGGCTGCAGGCCTGCTTGTGGCCGCATGACCGGGTGCGCGCCGGGCGGCTGGCACAGGCGGTGCTGCTGGCGCGTCAGGCTGCGTATCCGCTGCGCCAGGCAGAGGATGGCCTGGCGCTGCTGCAAGACTGGCTGGCGCAGCTGCCGCCCGGCGTGCAGCCGGTGCTGCTCAACTCCTGGGTGCTGGCCTATTTCGACGCGCCGGCATTGGCGCGCCACCGCGAGCGCGTGGCGGACCTGATGCGCCAGCACGGCCTGCTCTGGCTCAGCGCCGAGGCGGCCGCCTTGCGTCCGCCGTCGCTGGCCTTGCCGCCATTGCCGCCGGACTACCAGCCCGGTTCGAGCAGCCTGTGGACCCTGCAATGGGCCGATGCCGGCGGCGCGCTGCAGCAGCAGGCGCTGGCCTGGTCGCATCCGCATGGGCGTTGGCTGCAGTGGCTGGCATCGCCGCCCTGAACACCCGCAGCGCTGGGCGCTGTGCGCTCAGACCTGGGGCAAACCGTGGTGTCCGCCGCGCAGGCGCCGGCTAGCATGCAAGCCTCACCATCGATGCGGGGCCTGTCGCCATGATCCATCACTCCTTCCACCGACCGCGCCGCCTGGCGCTGGGCCTGTTGTCCGCTTTCGCCCTGGCCTTGCCCTTGCTGGCCCAGGCCCAGGCGCCCAGCCTCGAAACTCTGCGCGGCCTGGCGGCCAAGGAGAAGCCGGCCCTGCTGCAGACCATGAAGGAGCTGGTCGAGATCGAATCGGGCAGTTCCGACCGCGAGGGCCTGGAGCGCATCGCCGGCTACATCAGCGCGCGCCTGCAGGCCTTGGGCGGCAAGGTCGAGCTGATCGAACCGCCCGCTGCCGATCACTACAAGATGTTCGACACGCCCGAGCAGCCGGGGCGCATCGTCAAGGCCAGCTTCACGGGCCGCGGCAGCAAGAAGATCCTGCTGCTGGCGCATATGGACACCGTCTATCCGCGCGGCATGCTGGCGCAGCAGCCTTTCCGCATCGACGGCGACAAGGCCTATGGCCTGGGCATCGCCGACGACAAGCAAGGCGTGGCCGTGATCCTGCACACCGTGGCGCTGCTGCGCACGCTGAACGTGCAGGACTACGGCCTGCTGACGGTGCTGATCAATGGCGACGAGGAAATCAGCTCGCCGGCCTCGCGCAACACCATCACGCGGCTGGGTGGCGAGCATGATGTGGTGCTGTCCTACGAAGGCGGCGGTGCCCCGGGCGGCCCCGACAGTCTGCGCCTGGCCACCAGCGGCATCGCGGCCGCCAATCTGCTGGTGAAGGGCCGCGCCTCGCATGCCGGCGCGGCGCCCGAGCGCGGCGTCAACTCGCTGTATGAGCTGGCGCACCAGGTGCTGCAGGCGCGCGATCTGTCCGACCGCAGCGTCGGCCGCCAGGTGCACTGGACGCTGGCCCGCGCCGGCATCGTGCGCAACATGATTCCGCCAGCGGCCGAGGCCTCGGCCGACATCCGCGTCGACCGGGTGGCCGACTTCGACGGCATCGAGGCCACGCTGCGCGAGCGCATCAAGAACCGCCTGCTGCCGGAGTCCGAGGTCAGCCTCAATTTCGAGCGCCGCCGCCCGCCGCTGCAGGCCACCGACGCCTCGCGCGCGCTGGGCGCCCATGTCAGCACGCTGGCCGACGAACAGGGCATGAAGTTGGTGGTGCGCGACAAGCCCAGCGGCGGCGGCACCGACGCTGCCTTTGCCGCGCTGGCCACCAAGGCGCCGGTGCTGGAAGGCCTGGGCCTGCGCGGCTTCGGCGCCCACACCACCGATGCGGAGTTCGTGCAGATCGACTCCATCGAGCCCAAGCTGGTGCTGAACCTGCGCCTGATCCTCGACATTGCGCAAGGACGCGCGCGCTGGTGATGCAGAGCATGGCGGATCAGCCGCTATGCTCCAGGCTGATTGCCTCATCACTCAGCCGATGACCCGTTCACGCCGTCACTGCCTGTCATTGCTGCTGCTCGGCGCGCTCGCGGGCGCGCCATGGGCTGTGCAGGCCGAGAGCGTCGAGCTGCGCGTGGTGGGCAGCGCCGACCCGCCCTTTCGCATCTTCGGGGCGGGCGGCCCGACCGGCCTCTACTTCGATCTGCTGAACGAAGCGGCGCGCCGCCTGGGCTGGCCCTTGCGCTATAGCGAGGTGCCGTCGGCGCGGGCGCTGAAGATGATGGAGCAGGGCGAGGCCGACCTGATGCTGGGGCCGCTGCGCACGCCGGAGCGCGAGCGCTTTCTCAGCTACAGCCGCACCGTGCTGCCAGCCGAGGACAAGGCCTTCTACATGCGGCCGGGAGCTGGGCCGCTGCGCCAGCTCGATGACCTGCAGGGCCTCAGCATCGGCGTGCACCGAGGCAAGCGCTATGGCGCCGCGTTCGATGCGGATGCCCGGCTGCAGCGCACCGAGCTGAACGACTACCGCGTCGCTCTTGAGATGGTGGCGCGCGGCCGTCTCGATGTGGCGGTGTTGCCCGAGCGGCAGGGCGATCTTCTGCTGCGCAGCCTGGCGCTGACACTGGTCAAGCAGCCTTTGCGGCTGCCGGGCGAAACGCCCTATGTGGTGTTTGCGCGCTCCTCGCCCTGGCTGTCGCGTCAGGCTGAGCTGGAGCGAGCCTTCAACGCCATGCACGAAGACGGCAGCTGGCGCCGCATCAGCCAGAACTACTGAGCCCGCGCGCCGATAATGGGCGGCAACACTTGTTCAGCCCCGGAGATACACCCATGTTCCAGCATGTCGACGCCTATGCCGGCGACCCGATCCTGAGCCTCAACGAGGCTTTCCAGAAGGATCCGCGGCCCGGCAAGATCAATCTCTCGATCGGCATCTATTTCGATGACGATGGCCGCATCCCGATGCTGGATTCGGTGCGCCAGGCCGAGCTGCAGGTGGTGGCCGAGGCCGGCGCGCGGCCCTATCTGCCGATGGAGGGCGCGGCCAACTTCCGCAGCGCGGTGCAGGGCCTGCTGTTCGGCGCCGAGCATCCGGCGCTGAAGGAAGGCCGCATCGCCACCATCCAGGGCGTGGGCTCCAGTGGCGGCCTCAAGGTGGGCGCCGATTTCATCAAGCGCTATTTCCCCGACAGCGCCATCTACGTGTCCGACCCGACCTGGGACAACCACCGCGCGGTGTTCGAAGGCTCGGGCATCGAGGTCAAGACCTATCCCTATTACGACCCCAAGACCGGCGGCCTGCGCTTCGCCGAGATGCTGGCCTTCATGCGCGCGCTGCCCAGCAAGAGCGTGGTGCTGCTGCATGCCTGCTGCCACAACCCCACCGGTGTCGACCTGACCCCGATGCAGTGGGATGAGCTGATCCCGGTGCTGCAGGAGCGCGAGTTGCTGCCCTTCCTGGACCTGGCCTACCAGGGCTATGGCGACGGCATCGAGGCCGACGCCTTTGCCGTGCGTGCGCTGCTGGATGCTGGCCTGTCCTTCTTCATCGCCAACAGCTTCTCCAAGAGCATGAGCCTGTACGGCGAGCGCTGCGGCGCGCTGTCGGTGGTCTGCCCGGACGCGGCGCAGGCGGCCAATGTGCTGGGCCAGCTGAAGTTCGTGATCCGCCGCAACTACAGCAACCCGCCGATGCATGGCGGGCAGATCGTCGCGCGCGTGCTCAGCGATCCGCAGCTGCGCACACTGTGGGAGGGCGAGGTCGAGGAAATGCGCGAGCGCATCCTGTCCATGCGCAACACGCTGTTCGATGTGCTGTCGGCCAAGCTGCCGGGGCGCGACTTCCGCTACTTCCTGACCCAGCGCGGCATGTTCAGCTACACCGGCCTGACGCCGGCCCAGGTCGACCGCCTGAAGGACGAGTTCGGCGTCTACCTGGTGCGCTCGGGCCGCATGTGCGTGGCCGGGCTGAACAGCAAGAACGTCGAGGCTACGGCCAGCGCGATGGCGGCGGTGCTGGCCTAAAGTGAAATGGCCCCTCGCCCAAGGCCTGCCTTGGGCGGACCCTTGCATCGCCAGGCGGCCCGGCGCTCGGCCCGTGAGCCTCCAGCCGCATGTGCCAAAGTTATACGAAGCGCCTTTGCATTCATTGGCTCAAGGGCGCGCCAGTCCGTACCCTGCCGGAACTTTGGAAGTCCATGAGTCTGGATGAAGCACATTGTTGTCATTGGTGCGGGCGTCGTTGGCCTGACCACCGCCTGGGCCCTGCTGGAGAGCGGCCACCGCGTCACCCTGCTGGAGCGTGAAAGCGCGCTTGCCGGTGGCGCCAGCCGTGCCAACGGCGGCCAGCTGAGCTATCGCTATGTTTCACCGCTGGCGGATGCCGGCGTGCCGGTGAAGGCGCTGCGCTGGCTGCTCGACCCGGACGGCCCGCTGCGCTTCAAGCCTGAGGCGCGCTGGCATCAGTGGCGCTGGATGGTCGATTTCCTGCGTGCCTGCCGTGCGCCGGTGAATGCGCGCACCACGGCCCGCCTGCTGGAGCTGGGGGCGCTGAGCCAGTCGGCCTTTGCCGAACTGTGCCGCAGCGCCGGCATCGATGCGGGCGCCACCGCCTTGCGTGCGCCCGGCAAGCTGGTGGTCTACCGCAAGCCGGCCGAGTTCGCCCGCGTCGCGGCGCGGACCCGCAGCCTGGGCGCCGATTCGCCCGAGCAGGCCTTGAGCCATCAGGAATGCGTGGCGCTGGAGCCGGCCTTGGCGCACAGCGACGCCCAACTGGCCGGCGGCATCTTCACCGCGGGCGAGGCCGTGGCCGATTGCCACGCGGTGTGCCTGCAGCTGGCCGAGCGTCTGCGCAGCCACGGCGGCCTGGCCGGCATCGTGCAGAGCGAGGCGCGCGGCTTTGTGCTGTCGCAGGGGCGTGCCGTCGCGCTGAAGACCGATCTGGGCGAGATCGCCGCCGATGGCTTCGTGCTGGCCGCCGGCCTGCACAGCCGCGGCCTGGGCAAGAGCGTGGGGCTGAACCTGCCGATCTATCCGCTCAAGGGCTACAGCCTGACGGCGCCGATCAGCGCGCAGCACCGCCCGCCCGAGGTCAGCGTGACCGATTTCGAGCGCAAGGTGCTGTATGCGCGCATCGGCGAGCAACTGCGCGTCGCCGCGATGGTGGACCTGGTGGGCGATGACCCCGGCATCGACCCGCGCCGCATCGCCTCGTTGCAGCGCGCGGTGCGCGCGATGTTCCCGCAGGCGGCTGATTACGACCGGGCCAGCAACTGGGCCGGTCTGCGGCCCGCCACGCCCAGCGGAGCGCCGCTGCTGGGGGCCACGCCAGTGGGCAATCTGTGGCTCAACGTTGGCCATGGTGCGCTCGGATTCACCTTCTCCTTTGCTTCGGCTCGCATCGTGGCCGAGCTGATCTCTGGCCGCAGCAGCCCGATGAATCTGCAAGGCCTGCAACTGGCCGGCGCCTGAGGCATGGCCTTCGACGCACAGGCCTTGGCGCAAGCGCTGCGCGACGCAGTGCTGGCCCAGGGTTTCGAGCGGACCGAGGACAGCCTGCGCGGCGGCGCAGCTGTCGAGGCCTTCCCCAGCCTCGACCTGGCGGTGGCGGCCTTCCCGGCGGGCGCCGCACCGGTGTTTGCCAATGTGCTGTTCTCGCGCGAGCACCCGCAGGGCCTGGTGGCCGAGCTCGGCGCCGATGCTGGCTCGCCGCGCAATCTGCGCTATCTGGCCGATCTGCAGGATGCCGAGGGCCGCTCCATCGCCTGGCTGCCCGGTGCCGACTGGTCGGCGCTGCCCTGGCAGCCGCTGTGCGGCCAGGGCGCTCAGCGCGTTGTCGCACCCTATCCGGCCTCGCTGCTCAAGCTGATGGTGCTGGTGGGCGTGGCGCGGCTGGTGGACGCCGGCCGTTGCAGCTGGAGCGAGGCGCTGGACTTTGAAGGCCAGCCGCGCGCGCTGCGCGACTGGGCCTTCGACATGACGGTGATCAGTTGCAACCGCTCGACCTCGGCGCTGGTGGCTTTGTTGCACCGCCGCGGCGCGATCCTGCGCGAAGGGTGTGTGGAGCTCCACAACGAGCTGCACGACACCTTCTCGGCCTATGGCCTGCCGGGCCTGCGCCTGGCCAACACCCGCCCCGATGGCGGCTGGGGCAATGCCGCGGGTGCCGGTGTCGGGCAGCTGCAGATGACGGCCTGGGAGACGCTGCGCCTGCTGTGGCTGCTGGACCGCGCCGCGCCGCCGCCGCCCTGGCTGCCGGCCGGCACGCCGCCGCTGCTGTCGGCCACCAGCCAGAGCGAGGTGCTCTATTGCCTGCAGGAGCAGGGCCTGCATGAAGTGCTCTCCAGCAGTGTGCTGGCCGGTCTGCCGAACTGGGTGCCCGGACTGCCGGCGCGGCTGCCGCTGCGCTGGCTCGGTCGGGATGGCAGCGCGCAGGTCGGGCCGCACCGCTTCCCGGGCGATCTCTCCGCACAGTCCGGGCTGGAACTGATGTTTGCCCACAAGACCGGCAACACCGAGAACTACGGCGCCGATGCCGGCATCGTGCGCGGCATCGCGCCGCTGCGCCGGCACTACCTGATTGCCCTTACCAGCAATCTGGGCCGCCGCTATGCGACGCAGCCGGCCTGCGTCAGCAACTGGCGGCTGCCGGCGCTGGGTGCGGCCATCGATGCGCGGCTGTGCGCCTTGATGGGCCGCTGAGGCCGCCACGCGGCTGGCTGCGGCCGCCGCCCCCTGACGCTCCACGACAAAGAGAAAAAAAGCCCCGCCGGCATGCGCCGTGCGGGGCCAGTACAGCCCAGGGGGCTGAGGAGCAGAACGCAGCGTTTACTTGAAGCTGTAGCTCAGTGCGGCCGTGTACGAGCGGCCACGCGGATCGGCCACACGCGGCTCCCACGAGCTGCCGGCACCGGTGTCGGAGTCGTAGGCGGCCGAGAACGGCGGTTCCTGATTGAAGATGTTCTTCACACCGAAGGTCATCGTCAGGTTCTTGAAGCCGCGATAGGTGGCCGAGATGTGGTGCAGCACATAGGGCTTCACGTTCGGGTTCCACTCGGTCGGCTTGATCAGGCCTGCAGCCACGCCGGGCAGCACATAGTCCTTGTAGCCCGAGCGATAGACCTGGGTCACGCGACCGGTCCAGTCGCCCTGGCTGACTTCCATGAAGGCGGTGTGCTTCCAGCGCAGGCCCAGATCACTGCCGCGGGTGAACATGCCGATTTCGCTGCTGCCGAAAGGCTGGCTGGCGATCAGGCGTGAGCGCTTCTTCAGCAGGTAGGCCACATCGGCGCCCAGGGTCAGCTTCTTGCCATCGGCCGTCATGTTGTAGCGGGTGCCGAACTCCAGGCCCGAGGTCTGGGTCTCGCCGGCATTGATCCAGCGCTGGTCGATGGTCACCAGATTGCCAGCCGCATCACGGATGAAACGGTCGCTGAACAGCGCGTAGTTGTTGACCAGGCTGCTCAAGGTGAGTCCAAGGATGGTGCCGTCGCGTTGAACGGTCCACCAGTCCAGATTCGCGATCAGGTTGGGCGTGGGCTGCCAGACGATGCCCAGCGTGGCCTGCTTGGATTCCTCGGGGCCGAGATCCGGCTTGCCGCCGCTGTACAGCGTCGGTGTGATCGATTCGCAGCCAGGCTTGGTCGGGTCCACCTTGAGCGACGGGCACTTGGCCGGATCGACCAGGTCCTTGCCGCTGTAGGCCGACTCGGTGACGCCGAAGAACACCTGGTTGAAGGTCGGCACGCGGAAACCGGTGCTGTAGGAGCCGCGCAGCAGCACATCCCGGGTGACGGCGTAGCGCGCCGAGACCTTGGGGTTCACCGTGCTACCGAAGCCGGTGTAATCGTCGCGGCGCAGCGCGCCGGTCAGCTCCAGGTCCTTGGTGACCGGCACCAGCAACTCACCGTAGACCGCCTTCACATCGCGGCTGACGGGCTTGGGCAGCAGGTTGGTGTTGTCGAAGGGGGCCAGGAAGATGGGCGTCTGCGCAGTGCGCTCGTCGCCACGGAACTGGAAGGTCTCGCGGCGCAGATCCACGCCGACAGCGGCCATCACATCACCGGCCGGCAGCTTGAAGACAGGGCCCGAGGCCGAGGCGTCCGCTTGCTTGAGCGTGAACTTGCCGCCATACAGCGTGGTGCCAGCGGCCGACTGTGCGGCCAGCGCCGCCAGTGCGGCGTCGGTCTGCTTCTGGCCGGGCAGCACGAAGGGGTTCAGCGTGCCGTTCTTGATCAGGTCCATCAGGCCGGTGGTGTAGTAGTAGCCACCGCCCAGCTCGCTCTTGGACTCGCTGTAGGCGCTCGAGACGCCGGCCTTGTAATCCCAGCTGCCCCAGCTGCCTTCCAGGCCCAGCAGCGCGCGGCCGGTGTCCGAGGTGGTCTCGATCTCGCGGTTGCCGCACTCGATGCAGCGCCAGCGGAACGCGATCGGCGCGCCATAGTTGCCCGCGATGGTCGGGAAGGTCTTGGCGATCTCGTTGAAGACGTAGTCGTAAGAGCTGCCCGTCTTCGGGTACATCACGTTGTAGGTGGCGCTGGTGGTCGAGGCGCTGGTCGAGATCTGGTAGTGCGAGAAGCGCTTGGCCGACTCGGAGCGGCCGCGGATGAATTCGCCGATCAGCAGATTGTTGTCACCCAGCTTCATGGTGCCGCGCAGCACCAGATTGGTGTTGGTCACCGGCTGCTGCAGCACCGCGGCGCGGCCGGTGTCGTAGGCGCAGGCCCACTTGGCCGAGGCCACGTTCCAGAGCTTCTCGTCGTAGGGGCCGCCGCCGTCCATCGCGCCGCAACCGACCTGTCCGGGCAGGTCCAGCACGTTGATGCCGCCGCCCATCTGCTGGGTCGTGCCGGGCTGGATCGGGCCGGCGCTGCTGCCGACCTTGTTCAGGATGGTGTTGAAGCCGCTGACCGGGAACACCGTGGCATAGGGCGTGCCGCGGGTGTCGACCGACAGGCCGCGATCCGGCTGGAAGGTGTTGACGAAGCCACGCTGGTCGCCGCGCAGCGCTTTGCTGTCGCTGAGCATCAGCGTGCCCAGCAGGTTGAAGCCATTGGTTTCCAGGTTGCCAAAACCGCCCACCAGCGAGGTGCGCGAGATGGCGCCGCCGCCCGCCTCGGTGGCGTCGACGAAAGTGCTGACCTGCAGGCCGGTGTAGTCGCGGCGCAGGATGAAGTTGATCACGCCGCCGATGGCGTCGGTGCCGTAGATGGCCGAGGCGCCATCCTTCAGCACTTCAACCCGCTCGACTGCAGCGAAGGGGATCTGGTTCAGGTCGACCGAGCCGCCATTCAGGCCGTGCGAAGCGATGCGGCGACCGTTCAGCAGCACCAGCGTCGAGCCGGAGCCCTGGCCGCGCAGATTGGCCGAGGAATTGCCGTTGTTGCCGCGCGAGGAGCCGGCAGCCACGTCGGCATTCGACGCCAGGTTGTCCATGCCGTTGCCGTTGATGTTCAGGTCGGCGATCAGCTGCTCGACCGTCACGATGCCCGACTTTTCCATCTCGGCCCGGGTGATGGTCTGCACCGGCAGCGCGCCCTCGGCAGCAATGCGCTTGATGCTCGAACCCGTGATCTCGACGCGTTCGACCTTCTGCGTCGGGGCATTGCTTTGCTGCGCCAGGGCGACGCCAGCCAGTTGGGTGCTCAGGCCGATCAGCGCGAGGCTGCGGGCAAGGGTGGTGAGTTTCAAGGTGCTTCTCCTGCGGTAAGGCAAATTTGGCGCGGCTGGCGCCCAACGATTGGAAGTTCTGGAACGGGATCTCTTGTTGTCACCAATCATCCAGCACGGAGCGTGCCGACCGGGATAGGGCAGGCACCCGTTTGTTGCGCCGGGCACGATGAATGCTTGTCGCGCCCGTATAACCTGGCGGAATGCACAGGGGCTGAAGCCGCCGCGGCTCGCTTACAGTGAACGCGTCAATCGCGGAGAAAGCTTGATGGAGACTGATCGTCGCGTCGGCCAGTGGGCCACCTTGCTGGCCCTTGGCCTGGCTCTCAGCGGCTGCGCCAGCTGGCGTGCGATACCCGCACTGCCGCAGCCGGTGCAGCAGGCGCTGGCCAAGGCCGAGCTGCCGGAAAGCGCCCTGGGCATCGTCGCCTATCCGCTCGACGACCCGGCAAAGCGCCTGCAGCGCCGGGCGGACGATTCGATGCAGCCGGGCTCGACGATGAAGCTGGTCACGGCGGTGGTGGCGCTGGACACGCTGGGCGCCACGCAGCGCGGCCGCACCGAGCTGCTGGTGGATGCGCCGCTGCGCGACGGCGTGCTGGACGGGCCGCTCTATCTGCGCGGCGGCGCCGATGCCGAGCTGGACTGGGGCGCGCTGTCAACTCTGCTGCGCCGCCTGCGCGATCAGCATGGCCTGCGCGAGATCCGCGGTGGCCTGGTGGTGGACCGCGGCCTGTTCACGCCCAGCCGGCTGGATATCGGCCAGCCGCCTTTCGACGAGTCGCCTGAGTTTCCCTACAACGTGATTCCGGACGCGCTGCTGCTGAACGGCAATCTGCTGCAGATCCAGCTGCAGGCTGATGGGGCGCGCATCGAGGCGCGCAGCTTTCCGGCGCTGCCGGGCCTGCGCGTGGACGCCAGCGCGATGCGCCTGAACGACAGGCCCTGCCGTGATTGGGAGGCCGAGTGGCAGCTGCCGCGCGTCACGCAGGACGCCAGCGGCGTCACCGTGGCGCTGCGGGGCGGCTTTCCGCGCCAGTGCCGCATCGAGCAGGCGCTCAATCTGGTCGATCGGCAATGGCTGACGGTGGCCGCGCTGCGTCAGATCTGGAGCGAGCTCGGCGGCACGCTCAGCGGCCCCGAGCTGGAAGGCCGCACGCCGGCCGGCGCGCGCGTGCTGGCCACGCACCTGGACCGGCCGCTGGGCGAGCTGATCAATGGCGTGATGAAGCGATCCGACAACCCGCTCACCCGCCTGATCTATCTGCGCCTGGGTGCCGCCAGCGCCCAGCCCGGCGAGGACAGTGCCGCCGCCGCCGAGCGCCGCGTCAAGGCCTGGTTCCAGACCCAGCGCATCCCGGTCGAGGGCCTGGTGATGGACAACGGCTCGGGCCTGTCGCGCGCCGAGCGCATCACGCCTCGGCAGATGGAAGCGTTGCTGCTGGCGCTGCGCAGCAGCCGCTACGCGCCTGAGCTGATGGCCAGCCTGCCGCTGGCCGGCGTCGACGGCACCCTGAGCCGGCGCCTCAAGGGCACGGCCGCCGAAGGCCGGGCGCGGCTGAAGACCGGCACGCTGCGTGATGCGGTCGGCCTGGCCGGCTTCGTCACCGATGCGGCGGGCGCCGCTGGCTGCTGGTGGCCTTGCTGAACCATGAGCAGGCCTCGGCCAAGGGCCGGCCGGTGCTGGATGCATTGGCCGAGTGGGTGGCCAGCCAGCGTTAAGACGGCGCCTGGGCCGGTCTTCAGCGCACCACCGGCTGCAGGATCTGCAGCGTGCCGGCGTCGGCGTCGATCTCGGCTTCGGCGCCCACCGGCACGGTGAACTTGCGGCGAATATGGCCGATCATCGCGCCGCGGTAGACCGGCACATTCAGCGGCAGGAAGTAGTCGTCGAAGACTTCGTCCAGCGTGTGGCTGGCATAGCCGTCGCCGGGTTCGCACTTGGTGAATTTGCCGATCACCACGCCGCTGAGCTGGCTCAGCGCGCCGCACAGGCGCAGCGTCGAGAGCATGCGCTCGACGCGGTAGATGTACTCGTTGATCTCTTCGAGAAAGAGGATGGCGCCGCGGCAATCCGGGAAATAGGGCGTGCCGGCCAGCGAGCTCAGCACCGCCAGATTGCCGCCGACCAGGGTGCCACGCGCGCGGCCGCCGCGCAGCGTCGTGACGCGGTCGTCCTTCTGCACCAGGTTGTCGCCGCGCTCGCCCGTGGGGTTCTTCAGCAGCGGCGCCTGGCCCTGCATCACCAGTGCGCGCCAGTGCGCCACCGAGAAGGCGTTCCACTCCGATTCAGCCACCGGCGCGTGAAAAGTCACCAGGCCGGTCTGCCGCTGCATCGCATTGATCAGGCAGGTGATGTCGGAGAAGCCGCCAAAGTACTTGGGCTTGGCGGCGATCAGGCGGTAGTCCAGCTTGTCGACGATGCGGTTGCAGCCCGAGCCGCCGGTCATCGCCACGATGCCGTCGACCGAGTCGTCGGCAAACATGGCATTGAGGTCGGCGGCGCGCTGCGCATCGGTGCCGCCGAACTTGCCCCAGCGTGCGCGCAGATTCGGCGCCTCGCGCACCTTGAAGCCCAAGGCCTGCAGCGCCTCGGTGGCGATCGCATAGGACTCGCGCTCGAAGGTGGCCTTGGCCGGACTGACCAGGGCGATGGTGTCGCCGGGCTGCAGGCGGCGGGGAAGGAGCGCTGCCGGCCGGGCCTGTGCCGGGGCCGCGCCCAGTGCCAGCGATCCGGCAGCGGCCGCCGAGAGAGCCTGGGCGAACTGGCGCCGGTGCAGGGTCATGTCTTGCCTCGTTCCTTGTTGGGCTTGCGTCAGCTCACAGCACCCGCGGCAGATCGCGCCGCACGGCGACGCGGTCGCCGAAATCGAAGTGCCACCACTCGGTCTTGATGCCGTCGAAGCCGGCCTGGCGCATCGCGGCGCGCAGCCAGCCGCGCTCGCGCAGATGCTCGGCCGTCAGCAGGCCCAGCGCCAGATGCTCGGCCTCGTGGTCGGGGTGCGAGGGCAGGCTCATCTCGTCGAAGCCGGTGCCCATGTCCACCTCGCGCCCGGCCGCATCCAGCAGCGTGACATCCACCGCCATGCCGAAGCTGTGGATGGAGCCGCGCTCGGGATTGGCCAGATAGAGCGTCAGCGGCGTGCCCTGCAGCTCGTCCCACAGCAGCTCCTGCACGCGCTGCGGGCGCAGTGCATCCAGCACCAGCAGGCGATAGCCCGGGCGGTGTGCGGCCAGCCAGGCGGCGGCATTCTCCAGCGCATCGGCCGCTTCACGGCGCAGGTAGCTGCAGTCCAGGCCGCCGTAGATGGCGCGGCCGACGAAGTTGTCGCGCGTGGCATAGCGCAGGTCCACCTCGACGCCGGCCAGGCCAGCCAGCGCGCGGAAGTCGGGGTGGCGAGGCACGTCCTCGCAATCGATCATCACGTCAGGCTCTCCAGGTTCTTCTTGGCGGCTTCGCCCAGATAGCGCACCAGGCGGCGCGCGGTCTGCGCCAGCGGCGCATTGGCGGCGGTCAGCAGATACAGCTGCACCGGAATCATCGGCGCCAGCGGGCGCAGGCGCACGCGGCTGCGGTCGGCGCTGGCGGCGGTGAAGGGGTCGACCACCGTCATGCCCACGCCGGCCTCAACCAGGGTGCGCGCCAGCTGGTAGGTCTGCACCGTGATGCGGCTGACCGGCTTGGCGCCCTGCGCCTCGGCGGCGTTCGCCACCATATTGCCGAGCGGATCGTCGGCCGCCATCGCCACCAGCTCGGTCTGGATCTCATCCAGCGGCAGCGGCCCTTCGCCGCGCGCCTCGGGGCTGCCCAGCGGGCACAGCGCCATCATCGGGCCGCTGGCCAGGGTCTCGACCTTGATGCCGGGGTGGCGCGGGTCCTGCAGCGACAGCGCCAGATCGGCCTCGCCCAGCAGCAGGGCCGAGACGATCTCGCGCGTGTGGTTGGTGGAGAGCTGGCAGTGGTTGTTCGGAAAGGCGCGCGTCCAGTGCGTCATTGCGGCCGGGATCACCGCCGTGCCCAGCGTCGGCGTGGCCATCAGGCGCAGTTGTTCACTCTCGCCGCTGCGCAGGCTGGCGGCCAGGCGGCGTATCGACACCAGATCGCGGTTGAGCTTGTCGATCTCGACAAACAGGCGTTCGGCCTCGGGCGTGGGATAGAGCTTGCCGCGCACGCGGTCGAACAGCGGCATGCCCAGCTGCAGCTCGCAGTGCTGCAGCACCTTGGTGACGGCCGGCTGCGAGATGTGCAGCAACTGCGCGGCACCGCTGATGGTGCCGGCCTGCATGACCGCATGGAAAACTTCGATATGACGCAGGCGCATGGTGTCGGACAGGAGGGGCTGCGCCCCCCACGAGCGCTGGTGCGGCGGAGGGCCGATTGTTCAGAGCGATGGGCCTGGCCCGCAACTGAGAAGTCCTGACCCACGCATAACCTTGCCTTATGGCCTGGCCAGTATGCCTGCTCCGCCACTGAGTTCAGTCGCGAAAGCCCGGGTCCAGCCGGTCCAGCTTGCGCAGCAGGGCCGGCCAGGCGAAGGCGCCGCCCAGGCCGCCGGTCTGCACCTTCATCGCCTGCGCGGTGCCGCTGACGATGGCCGGGTTCACCGGGATCAGTTCGGCCCCGCCGGCCTGCGCCGCCACCTGGATCTGGCAGGCGCTCTCGAACACATACATGGACAGGAAGGCATCGGCGATGCTGCGCCCCACGGTCAGCAGGCCGTGGTTGCGCAGGCACAGGAAGTTCTTGTCGCCCAAGTCTGCTTGCAGGCTGGGCTTCTCCTCGGGGCGGAAGGCCACGCCCTGGTAGTCGTGATAGGCCAGCGAGGCCAGCACAAAGGTGCTCTGTTGCGAGATCGGCAGCACGCCGCCGCGCTGCGCCGCCACCGCCACGCCGGCGCGGGTGTGGGTGTGCAGCACGCAGCCGGCGTCCTCGCGCGCTTCATGGATGGCCGAATGGATCACGAATCCTGCCGGGTTCACCGGGTGCGGGCTGTCATGCAGCTTGTTGCAGCCCTGGTCGACGCGGATCAGGCTGGATGCAGTGATCTCGTCGAACATCAGCCCGTAGGGGTTGATCAGGAAATGGTGCTCAGGACCGGGGATGCGCGCGCTGATGTGCGTGAAGATCAGATCGCTCCAGCCACACAGCGCCACCAGGCGGTAGGCCGCCGCCAGGTCGACGCGCAGCTGCCATTCCTCGGGGGAGACCTGGTCTTTGAGGGTCGGACTGTTCATCGGCGGCTCCTGTCGAGAGGGATGGATCGGCCGAATGTAGATGGGCTCTGCCGGCGGGGCTGCAATCTGGGCGACAGCCCGGTAGCTTGGAGTGAGCCCCGCGAAATCCAACGATCTTGGTGCAGCACGGGATTGCTGGATTCGGGGGCGATGGCGAAAGAATGACTGAATGCCGGGGCGCGGCATTGCGTTGCGTCGCGTTGGAGTTCGCGGGGCTCACTCCAACCTACGACCTACGACCTACGAATTGCTGCCGATAGCGCTCGGGCCCTGATGGCGCGGCCTTGTGCGGGCCAGGCCGGCCTCAGGCCTTTATCGCTTGTCCGGCAGTCCTCGCCACCATCCGCCCACACAAATACGTCCACACAAACTGCGCAGCCGCATAACTCGTCAGTTCCGCGTGGTCATAAGGCGGCGCCACCTCCACGCAGTCCATGCCGACGAAGTTCAGCGCTGGCGTCAGCACTTCCAGAATGCTCAGCACCTGGTTGGTGCTCATGCCGCCGGGCTCGGGTGTGCCGGTGCCGGGGGCGAAGGCGGGGTCCAGGCAGTCGATGTCCAGGCTCAGATACAGCGGCGGGTGGCCGTGCGCGGCCATGCGCTGCTGGATCGCGTCCAGCACTGGCGCCAGCTGCGCGGCGCTCTCCAGGCCGCGCAGGCTGCGGGCGTCGTAGATCAGCCCGCCCTGCTCGCGCACATAGTCGCGCGCGGCGCGCTCGCCGGCCGAGCGGATGCCCAGCTGCACAAAGCATTCCTTGATGACCAGGCCTTCCTGGATCGCCTCATAGACCCAGGTGCCGTGGCCGCTTTCCTCGCCGAAGTGGTCCACCCAGGTGTCGCAATGCGCATCGAAATGGATCACCGCCAGCGGCTGGCCGAAGTGCGCCTTGTAGGCGCGCAGCAGCGGCAGCGTGATGGAGTGGTCTCCGCCCAGCCAGGCCATGTGCTGGCAGGCGATCAGCGGGGCTATCAGCGGCGCCATCGCGGCGCGCATGTCCTTCAGGCTGGTGTTGGGCAGCGGCAGGTCACCGTGATCGGACAGCTGGCCCTCGGGCGTGCAGTCGAACAGCGGATGCGTGCCGTCGCACAGCATGTGGCTGGCCTCGCGGATGGCGCGCGGGCCGAAGCGCGCGCCGGGCCGGTTGGTGACGCAGCCGTCCCAGGCGATGCCGGCCACGCCATAGGGCCGGGCTGCGTCGGTGGCGGTGCCGGCTGCAGTCGGCACCTTCATGAACTGGCTGTTGCTGAGGAAGGCGAAACTGCTCATGGCTGGGGCTGCTCTCGAAGCGCTGGTGTTTCTTGCTTGCTTACCAGCGCGATGTGTACGGCCGCACCGGCGTGGTGGGCGCATTCTTGCTCATCACCATGCCGCCCTGCGTGGTGGCCACATCCAGCAGCGCTGCCGTCTCGGCGTCGAGCTTGCCGTCGATATTGCTGGGCCGGTACTTCATCTGGAAGGTGCTGATCACTTCCTTCGTCAGCGTGTCCAGCTCGCCATGGCGCGGCACGTTGTAGCCTACTTGCGAGAGCCGGGCCTGCACCCAGGCGGCATCAGGCAGCGGGCCGGTTTCGTAGATGGCGCGGCGCACCGCAACTTGCGTGGCTTCGGGCCAGGCGATCAGGCCGGCCTCATGCAGCTGGCGCCAGGGGAAGTTGGGGCCGGGGTCCTGCTTGCGGCCGGGTGCGATGTCGGCGTGGCCGACGATGCGCTCGGGCTTGATCTGGTGCCGCGCCACGATGTCGCGGCTGAGCTTGATCACCTCGTCGATCTGCGCCTGCGGGAAGGGCGGGTAGACGCGGCCGTTGGGTGTGTCGACATAGCCGGCGTTAACAATCTCGATGCCAATCGACGCGGCATTGAGGTTGCTGTGCCCGGCCCAGAAGCTGGGGCCGGCATGCCAGGCGCGGCGGTTCTCGTCCACCAGGCGGTAGGTCTCCACCGGCTCGTCGCGCACCAGGTAATGGCTGCTGACGCGGCCGCCGGTGGTCAGCACCTTGAGCGACTTCTCATGGTCCAGCACCGTGTAGTGCAGCACCAGGAACTGCGCGCGGCTGTCTTGATTGTCCGAGGTGTAGCGGGTGTTGATGCGCAGCACATCGGGGCCGGTGGCGCAGCCGCCGAGCGCCAGCAGGCCAGCCAGCACGGCGGTGAGGGAGAGGCGTGTCTGGGTCATGGTCGTCGTCATGGTGATGAGCGTCGCGCTGCCAGCTGGGCAGCGGTCTTGTGGGGTTCCAGTTGTTGCAGGCGCAACTCTATGCCCTGCGGGGCCAGCGCCGCGGCCAAGCCCTCGTGGATCAAGGGGTGCAGCAGCAGCGCGCGGCCGGCGGCCACCACCGGGCGTGGGCCGAAGCGCCGCGCCAGCGCCAGCGGCAGCCGGGCCAGTTCCTGGCCGGCACGGCGCAGCAGGGCCTGGGCCTGGGCATCGCCCTCATGCGCCGCCGCAGCCACCGCCAGCGCCAGCTGGCCGATGGCGCCACGCTCGCCGCCATAGACGAAGGCACGGCTGGCCGCCCAGTCGCTGCCGCCCAGGGCCTCGAACAGATGGCGTGCCAGGCTCGACTGCGGCCAGCTGTCCGGCGCTTCGTCCTCGGCCCGCCACACGGCAGCCAAGGCCTCGCGGGCGATCCAGTAGCCGCTGCCCTCGTCGCCCAGGATGGGGCCGCGTCCGCCAGCGCGCTGCATCTGGCCTTGCGCATCGATGAAGGCGGCAATCGCGCCGGTGCCGGCATAGACCAGATAGCCCTCGCCGGGCTTGAACGCGGCGCGGTAGGCGATGTCCATATCGCTGCCGCAATGGGCCAGCTGCGGCGCGAGGCCCAGCGCGTTGGCCAGTTGCTCGGCCATTGCCAGGCCCGCGCTGGCTTCGCCGAGGCCGGTGATGCCGCCATACAGCGCGCCGGGCCGGCCATGGGGCAGCACCGCTTCAGCCAGCAGCTGGCTGGTCTGCGCCAGCTGCACGCGGCCGGCGCCGCTGGCCAGCTGCAGCCCGCTGATGCCGGGCACCGAGCCCTCGGCGATCAGCTGCCCGGCGGCATCGCTCAGCGCCCAGCGGGTTTGCGTGCCGCCGGCGTCCAGGCCTAGCCCCGGCCGATGGGGCAGGGGCAGGGGCGAATCCGGGCGAGCGGCGGTCAGCATGATGCGGCGCAGCTTAGGGCCACGCGCTGCACGCGGCCAATGTCGAATGCGCGGGCGCCCATAAGTGCCGGGCATGCCTGCACAGCCTGAGGGAATGGCTGGCGCGGCGCCGGCGGAATCATGCTCAGGGCTGCAGCTGATAGGCGGTGCGCTGCCCCTCGTTGCCGACCCGGTCCAGCGCGCTGACGACCACGGCATCGACACCTTCGGCCGCCACGCTCAGCGCCGAGCCTGCTGGCGCATGGAACTGCCAGGCACCGCCACGGCGCAGCCACAGCGCATAGCGGGCCACCGGCTTGCTGCCGGCGCCGGGCTGCAGCGTCAGGCGCAAGACCTGGCCCTCTCTTGCCACGGCCAGCAGCGGCGCAGTGGGCGCGTCGGCTTCCAGCCAGGGCGTGGCCGGCACCAGCGCGGGCTCGGCGTAGGCCTTGGCTTTCAGCGCGTCGGCAATGCCGCGGCGGTTCTGCGTCAGCGCCACCATGCTGAAGTGCAGATGGCCGCTGCCGGGCGCCTTTTCGCGCACCAGCGCGATCTGCGCCTCGATCTCCTCGATCGGCCAGCTCTCCGGCTTGTCGGTGATGCGGCTGGTGAACAGGCCGGCCCAGACATGGCGGCCCTGCGGGTTCTGCGCGCGCCAGTAGTCCAGCAGCGGCGCAAAGGCCTGCGGCGTCTGCGCGCGCGGCCAGTAGAGCTGGGGTGCCAGATAGTCCATCCAGCCCTCGCTGAGCCAGCGCTCGACGTCCGCATAAAGCTTGTCGTACTGGCTGAAGCCGGCGATGCCGGGCGGCCGCAGCGCGGGCTTGCCCAGGCCGAAGGGGCTGATGCCGAAGCGCACCCAGGGCTTGATCTGGCGGATCTGCGCGTGGATGCGGCGCACCAGCTCGTCAACATTGCGGCGCCGCCAGTCGGCGCGGCTGAGCGTGCCGCCGCCCTGCAGATAGCGCTGCCAGGCGGGCTCGTCCGGAAAGTCGATCTCGGCCTTGCTGGCCGGGTCCTGCACCGGGTAGGGGTAGAAGTAGTCGTCGATGTGGATGCCGTCCACCTCGTAGCGGCGCAGCACGTCGGCGAACACCGCCAGCGTGTGCGTGGCGGCATCGGCTTCGCCGGGGTCGATCCACAGCTGATCGCCATAGCGCTTGACCCAGGCGGGCTGGGTCTGGCTCAGGTGGCTGGCCGCCGGGCCTGACTTGGCGGCGCTGGGGCGGGCGCGGAAGGGGTTGAACCAGGCATGCAGCTCCAGGCCGCGCACATGCGCCTCGCTGATCCACAGGGCCAGCGGGTCGTAGCCGGGCGACTGGCCCTGCACGCCGCTGAGGAACTCGCTCCAGGGCTCCAGCGCCGACTCATACAGCGCATCGGCGCTGGTGCGGATCTGCAGCACGATGGCGTTGAGCTTGAGCGCCAGCGCCTGGTCCAGCATCGCGCGCATCTCGGCCTGCTGCTGTTCGGCTGGCAGCCCCGGCTTGCTGGGCCAGTCGATATTGGCCACCGTGGCCACCCAGG
The DNA here is from genome assembly GCA_015657635.1 of Roseateles sp. Classification (GTDB taxonomy): domain Bacteria; phylum Pseudomonadota; class Gammaproteobacteria; order Burkholderiales; family Burkholderiaceae_C; genus JACDQM01. The sequence goes on along the minus strand of JACDQM010000183.1, from coordinate 4,160 downwards.
CTGCACGGAACTCGCGCGGCGCGGCTGGCACGCCGCCCAGCAGCTCGGGCGCGGGCCGCAGCGCGGGCGCCGCTTCCGGCAGCAGCGTCAGGCTGCTGCAGGCTGACAGCGCGGCGCCCGCCCCACCGGCCAGCAGCAGGCGGCGCCGGCGCGCATTCAGACTTTGATGAACCATTGCTTCTTCCACATCACCCAGGCCACGGCATACATGGCGGACAAGAATCCCAGCGCATACAGCAGCGAGGCGTTCACCGGCGCCAGACCCAGCTGCTGGATCGGCGCGTAGAGCAGGGCCTTCAGGCTGGTCTGGCCATCGGGCTTGACGGTGGCCAGCAGCTTGGCCACCAGGCCCGAGAGCGCAAAGATGAACAGCGCGTTCATGCCGAACACCAGCAGCGGCTTGGCCAGCCGCGCCATGCGGGCGCGCGCCAAAGGCAGCGGCATCGCGTCCAGCAGCCAGTAGCAGCAGGCGAACACCAGCTGCGCCCAGCCCGCCATCGCGAACACATAGGACGGCGTCCACAGGTTCTTGTTGATCGGCATCAGCCAGGCGTCCAGCAGCTGGCCGATCCACAGGCAGGCAAGACCTGACACCATGAACCACATCGCCTTCTCGCCCGGCTCGCGCCGGCTCAGCAGCCATTGGCCGGCCAGCACGCCGAACAGCTGGCTGGCGACGGCCGGCACGGTGGACAGCAGGCCCTCGGGGTCCCAGGTCTTGGCCTGCTTCCACAGATGCGCTTCGCCCAGCAGCGCGCGGTCGATGAAGGCGCCCAGGTCCTGGCCCGGCAGCAGCGCGCCGGTGCGCACGACGCCATCCGCACCCGGCACCGGAATCAGCAGCATGGCCGCCGCATAGCCGGCCAGCAGCGCAAGCGCCCAGGCCAGCTGCCCGCGCCAGCCCCACCACAGCACGATGGGCGCAGCCAGCAGCGTGCACAGGCCCAGGCGCTGCAGCACGCCGGGAATGCGCAGCTCGGCCAGGTTGAAGGCCGGTATCCAGTTCAGCAGCAGGCCGATCGCGATGATGGTGGCGGCGCGGCGGGCGGTCTGCGCCAGCAGCCTCAGCTTGTCATCGCCCAGCGCCGCGCGGCGGCCCAGGCTGATGGGCATGGCCATGCCGCTGATGAAGACGAAGAAGGGAAAGATCCAGTCGGTGAAGGTCCAGCCATGCCAGGGCGCATGGGCCAGCGGGCCATACATATGGCTCCAGCTGCCCGGGTTGTTGACCAGCAGCATGGCTGCGATCGTGAAACCGCGGAAGGCATCCAGCGACAGCACGCGGGCGTTCATCGGGCCTCGGCCTCCTCGTCGGTCTTCTTGCCGAACTCGGCCGGGATCTTGATCAGCGCGGCCATCGCGAAGGAGGGCAGCGTGGCCACGATGACCCACAGGAAGAAGTTCAGATAGCCCAGCTGATCCTGCAACCAGCCGCTCCACATGCCCGGCAGCATCATGCCCAGCGCCATGAAGCCGGTGCAGATGGCGTAGTGGGCGGTCTTGTGCGGACCGTCGGCCACCAGAATCATGTACATCAGGTAAGCGGTGAAGCCCAGGCCGTAGCCGAACTGCTCGACCGCCAGCGCTGTGCTGACCAGCCAGAGATTGCCGGGCTGGCTGAGCGCCAGCGCGACGAAGGCGAGATTGGGCACATGCATCGCCAGCACCAGCGGCCACAGCGCGCGCTTCAGGCCGATCTTCGAGATCACCCAGCCGCCGCACAGGCCGCCCAGCGTCAGCGCGGTCAGGCCGACCGTGCCGTAGGCGATGCCGACCTGCTTGTTGCTCAAGCCCAGGCCACCGAGCTCTGGCTTGTCGAGCAGAAAGGGCGTGGCCAGCTTCAGCAGCTGCGCCTCAGGGAAGCGGTAGAGCAGCAAAAAACCCAGGATCACCCAGATGCCGGGCTTCTTGAAGAACTCCGCGAACACACCGAAGAACTCGGCCACCGGATGGCCGTCGGCCTTGGCCGGCTGGTCCGCGGCCGGGCGCGGCAGCAGCAGCGCGTGATAGGCCGACAGCAGCACGAACAGGCCGGCCAGCAGCCAGAACACCAGGCTCCAGGCGGTGACCATGCTGCCGGTGCGCTCCTGCAGCTCGCCGGCCAGATAGACCAGGCCGCCCTGGCCGCCGATATTGGCCAGGCGGTAGAAGGTCGAGCGCACGCCGACGAAGGCGGCCTGCTGGTGCTGCTTCAGCGCCAGCATGTAGAAGCCGTCGGCGGCGATGTCATGCGAGGCCGAGGCAAAGGCCATCAGCCAGAACACCGCCAGCGTCAGCTGGAAGAACTTGGGCGCCGGAATCGTCAGCGCCACCATCGCCAGCGCCGCGCCGATGAAGAACTGCATCACCGCCACCCAGCGCCGCTTGGTGCCGAACAGTTCGATCAGCGGCGACCACAGCGGCTTGATCACCCAGGGCAGGTAGAGCCAGCTGGTGTAGAGCGCGATGTCGGTGTTCGAGACCTCGAGGTTCTTGTACATGATGACCGAGAGGGTCATCACGACGACATAGGGGATGCCTTGTCCGAAGTAGAGGCTGGGAATCCAGGCCCAGGGATTGCGGGTCTGCGGGGTTGGGAGGTGCTCGCTCATGCGCTGTCGGGCCTGCTGCTCGGGGTGTGGGCGAAGGGCACCTGGCCGGTGGCTGGTGCGCTGCGGGATGTGGAGTCTGAGGCGCGCATTCTCGGCCCGCCGGCGGGCCCGGCGAGCGCTGAGCCGGGCCGGGTTTTCACTCGCCCCGCGCCGCCAGCGCGGCGCGCACCCGGCCGCCGGCCTGCGCCAGGGCTTGCGTGGCGCTGGCCACATCCACGCCCAGGCGCAGCGCGACCACCGCAGTCTTGACGTGATAGCCGCACTGCTCCAGCACCGCGCGGGCCTGCGCCTCGTCCACTTCGGCGGCGCGCATGGTCAGCGCCACCGCACGCCGCACCAGCTTGGCGTTGGTGGCCTTCAGGTCGACCATCAGATTGCCGTAGACCTTGCCCAGCCGCACCATCAGCGCGCTGGAAAAGCTGTTCAGCGCCATCTTCTGCGCGCTGCCGGCCTTCAGCCGCGTGCTGCCCGAGATCACCTCGGCCCCGGTGTCCAGCAGCACGCCGATCTCGGCCGCGGCCAGCACCGGCGCACCGGCGTTGTTGGCAAAACCCACCGCCAGCGCACCGGCGGCGCGGGCCGCGCGCAAGGCGCCCAGCACATAGGGCGTGCCGCCCGAGGCGGCCAGCGCCAGCAGCACATCGCTCGGGCCGGGCTGCAGCGCCTGCACATCGGCCGCGCCCTGGGCCTCGTCGTCTTCGGCGCCTTCGACCGCCACGAACATCGCCGATTCACCGCCGGCCAGCACCGCCACCGCGCGCTCGCGCGGCCAGGAGAAGGTGGGATGCAGCTCGACGCTGTCCAGCACGCCCAGCCGGCCCGAGGTGCCGGCGCCGGCATAGAGCAGGCGCCCGCCGGCCTCGATGCGCGGCAGCGCCGCGTCCACCGCCTGCGTCAGCGCGGGCAGCGCGCGACGAACTGCCGCCACCGCACCCAGCTGGTCATCGATCAGCACGCTCAGCAGTTGGGCGCTGTCGTACTGGTCGAGATCGGTATCGCGTTCGCTGGGGGTTTCGGTCTTCAGCATCGGAGGCAAGGCAGCAGTGGAATGAAGGATACAGGCCGGGCTGACTGACAAAGCCAGCCCGGCCGCGGGACAGCGGCAGATCAGAACTTCGCGCGCAGGTTCAGGTAGTACTGACGGCCCGACATGAAGTAGCCCTGGGGCAGCTGCTCCAGTCCGTCGTGGTAGTACTTGCGGCGCGGGTTGTTCAGGTTGTTGCCGTCCAGGCTAAGGCTCAGCGTGTCGGTCAGCTTGAAGTTCACCGAGGCCGACAGCGTGCCCACCGAATCGGCCCAGCGCTGGATATTGAACGGCGCAGAAGCCACCTGCACCCACTGGAAGGGCGAGCGGTGGTTCCAGGCCAGGCGCACCGAGTAGCGCTGGGTTTCGTAGAAACCCACCAGGTTGTAGGTGTGCTTGGAGCTGCCCACCATGGGCTGGGCGGGCGTGAAGCTGTCGTCCTCGGCGTCCACATAGGTGTAGTTGGCGCCGATGCCGAAGCCCGCGCCGACCGGCAGTTCGCCCGCGACCTCGAAGCCCTTGACGCGCGCATCCACGCCGACCGG
>JACDQM010000182.1 GCA_015657635.1 Roseateles sp. | reverse complement strand
CTGATCCCAGATGGCCGTGGTCAGCGGCGAGACATGCAGCACCTGCTCCACGCTGAGGGCCTTGAACTGCGGCGCGATGGCCATCTGGTAGGCCTGCTTCACCGGGCCGCTGTCTTCGTCCACCGCGCCCACCGGCACATCGACATAGAGCGTGGCATAGGGCAGGCAGGCGCGCTGCGCCTCGTCCAGCTCAAGCTGGTAGGCCCCGGCAGCCTTGGACAGGGTGGAAGGCTCGTCAGCGTCCTTGCGCTGGTTGCCGTTGATGTCCAGCCAGACGGTAGCGCCATTGACATAGCCATCGATGACCTTGCCCGCGAGCGCGGCCATGGGTGCCGGAGGCGCTGGCGGCGTGGGTGCAGGCGCGGGTGCGGGTGCGGGTGCGGGTGCGGGTGCGGGTGCTGGCACGGGCGCTACAGGGCCACTGCCCCCTCCCCCGCCGCAACCGGCGCCGGCCAGAGCCAGCAAGGTGCTGGCGCCGAGCGCCGACCATCGATGTGCCGCAGCTCGCTTGTTGTTGTTGTTCTTCCCCATGAACTCCCTCAATGCTTCTTGTCGAAAAAAGCGTGCGAGTTTAGGGGCCGGCCCAGCGCGGACTCCTCAGGGTTCCTACGGGCAGCGCCTGGCAGGCAAGCAGGGCTTGATGCGCCAACCCGTGGAAGTACCTATTCGTCGCACAGCTTACGTTAACGTAAGCTGAATTTCTAATTGGTCACTCAATCCGCCCATGCCGCCGCTGAGCCGGCATGGCGCAGCTTCCCTAGAGGCTGCGCCCTCCACCACTCGAAAGACAGACAAGCAAGCGCCGGAAAGCCCACCATGTCCACTGCCCTCCTTCATGCCGACGAACGCGAAGAAGACATCGCCCTGGTCGTCGACGCCGCCACGCGCTTTGCCAAGACCGAGATCGCGCCCAACCTGCCGGCCTGGGAAGCGGCCGGCGAGATTCCGCGCGAGCTCTATCGCAAGGCCGCCGAGCTGGGCTGGCTGGGCATGGGCTACCCCGAGGCCTATGGCGGCAGCCCCTGCAGCTGGGCGATGCGCAATGCCATGGCTGTGGCGCTGGCGCGCCATGGCGGCAGCGGCGGCCTGATGGCCAGCCTGTTCAGCCACAACATTGCGATGCCGCCACTGCTGCGCCACGGCAGCCCCGAGCTGCAGGCCGAGGTGCTGCCCTCGGTGCTGTCCGGCGAGAAGATCGCCGCGCTGGCCATCTCCGAGCCGGGCGGCGGCACCGATGTCTCGGCGCTGAAAACCACCGCGCGCCGCGACGGCGACGACTACATCGTCGACGGCGAGAAGATCTTCATCACCTCGGGCGTGCGCGCCGACTGGCTGACTGTGGCCGTGCGCACCGACCTGCAGGACAAGAGCCCGATGGGCATCTCGATGCTGATGGTGCCCGGCGATGCGAAAGGCCTGTCGCGCAGCCCGCTGAAGAAAATGGGCTGGCACTGCTCCGACACCGCGCAGCTGCGCTTCGACGGCGTGCGCGTGCCGGCGCGCTTCCTGGTCGGCCAGGAGGGCCAGGGTTTCAAGATGATCCTGACCAACTTCAATGGTGAGCGGCTTTCGATGGCGGCGCTGAGCCTGGGATTCAGCGAGGCCTGCTACGACGAGGCGCTGGCCTGGGCACGCCAGCGCAAGACTTTTGGTTCGCTGCTGGTGGACCACCAGGTGATCCGCCACAAGCTGATGGACATGCGCATGCGCATCGAATCCACCCGCGCCTGGCTGGACGCGGTGACGCGGCGCGCCGACACCAACGACAAGGGGGCGGAATGGGTGGCCCAGGTCTGCCTGCTGAAGAACCATGCGACGCAGACCATGCAGTTCTGCGCCGACGCCGCGGTGCAGATCCTCGGCGGCATGGGCTTCATGCAGGGCACCGCGGCCGAGCGCATCTACCGCGAGGTGAAGGTGATGATGATCGGCGGCGGCACCGAAGAAATCATGAAGGAGCTGGCCTCCAGGCAGCTGGGGCTGTAGGCCCGAGCTGCCAAGGGCATCACTGCAGCGGCCCGGTGAGCTGCTCGATCGCCTCGATCTGCACCCGGTGCACGCGCTGGCGCCCGGCCAGCCAGCGCAGCAGCGGGCCGTCGGGCGGCAGGCCCGGCTGCTCCTGGATGCGCTGGTAGGCCGCGGCCAGGCCATGCAGATGGCCCAGCAGGGCCTCGGGCTGCGCCAGCTCGCCGACGCGGCGCTGCAGCGCCAGCGGCTGCACCTGCACGCCTGCCGCAGCGGCCATGCGCTGCGCCGCTGCCAGCTCGCGCGCCAGGATATTGGCCACCGTGCCGGTGCGGCGCAGGCCCAGCGCGTGCAGCTGCAGATGGGTCTGCGCCTGCCGGCTTGCCACTGCCGCCAGCGTCAGCCGCGCCAGCAGGTCTGTCCAGAGGGCACAGACCTGCGGCGGCGCGGCTTCGCGAGGCGAAGCCGCGGGGCACATCAGCGCAGGTCGAAACGGTCGAGGTTCATCACCTTGGTCCATGCGGCAGCAAAGTCGCGCACGAACTTCGGCCCGCCGTCGCGCTGCGCATAGACCTCGCTCAAGGCGCGCAGCTGCGAGTTGGAACCAAACACCAGGTCCACCCGGCTACCCGTCCACTTCAGCGCACCGGTCTTGCGGTCGCGGCCTTCAAAGGCGTTCTCGCCAATGGGCTTCCACACCGTGCCCATGTCGACCAAGTTGACGAAGAAGTCATTGCTGAGCTGGCCCTGGCGCTGCGTGAACACGCCTTCCTTGGCGCCGCCCACATTGGCGCCCAGCACACGCAGGCCGCCGACCAGGGCCGTCATCTCGGGGGCGCTGAGTGTCAGCAGCTGCGCCTTGTCGATCAGCATCGATTCGGGCGAGACGCTGTAGGCCGCCTTGCGGTAGTTGCGGAAGCCATCCGCCTGCGGCTCCAGCACGGCGAAGGACTCGGCGTCGGTCTGCGCTTCGCTGGCATCGGTGCGGCCCGGCGTGAACGGCAAGTCCAGCACATGACCGGCTGCCTTGGCCGCGGCCTCGACGCCGGCATTGCCGGCCAGCACGATCAGGTCGGCCAGCGAGACGCGCTTGCCGCCGCTCTGTGCGCTGTTGAAGCTGCTCTGGATGCCTTCCAGCACCGCAAGCACCTTGGCCAGCTGGGCCGGCTGGTTGACTTCCCAGTCCTTCTGCGGCGCCAGGCGGATGCGGGCGCCATTGGCACCGCCGCGCTTGTCGCTGCCGCGGAAGGTCGAGGCCGAGGCCCAGGCGGTGGACACCAGCTCGCTGACGCTCAGGCCGGAGGCCAGCACGCGCGCCTTCAGATCGGCCGCATCGGCGGCGTTGATCAGCGGGTGATCGACGGCCGGCACCGGGTCTTGCCAGATCAGGTCTTCAGCCGGCACTTCCGGGCCGAGGTAGAGGCGCTTCGGGCCCATGTCGCGGTGGGTCAGCTTGAACCAGGCGCGGGCGTAGGCGTCGGCGAACTCGTCCGGGTTGGCCAGGAAGTGGCGGGCGATCTTCTCGTAGGCCGGGTCGAACTTCAGCGACAGGTCGGCCGTGGTCATGTGCGGCGGATGCTTCTTGCTCGGGTCATGCGCGTCGACGATCATGTCCTCGGGCGCCACGTTCTTGGCGCGCCACTGGATGGCGCCGGCGGCGGTGGTCACCTGCTCGTAGTCGTACTTGAACAGCACTTTCAGGTAGCCCATATCCCACTGGGTGGGGTTGGGCTTCCAGGCGCCTTCGAAGCCGCTGGTGGTCGTGTCGCCGCCCTTGCCCGTGCCGTGCTTGTTGATCCAGCCGAAGCCCATCTCCTCGATCGGCGCGGCTTCCGGCTCGGGGCCGACCAGGGCGGCATCGCCCGCGCCGTGCATCTTGCCGAAGGTATGGCCGCCGGCCACCAGGGCCACCGTCTCGTAGTCATTCATCGCCATGCGGGCGAAGGTCTCGCGCACATCACGGCCCGAGGCCACCGGGTCGGGCTTGCCGTCCGGGCCCTGCGGGTTCACATAGATCAGGCCCATCTGTACGGCGGCCAGCGGGTTCTGCAGATCGCGCTCACCGCTGTAGCGGCTGTTCGGCTTGTCACTGGTGGCCAGCCATTCCTTCTCGGCGCCCCAGTAGATGTCTTCTTCCGGCGCCCAGATGTCGACGCGGCCGCCGCCGAAGCCGAAGGTCTTGAAGCCCATGGTCTCCATGGCCACATTGCCGGCCAGGATGAAGAGGTCAGCCCAGGAGATGGCGTTGCCGTACTTCTCCTTCAGCGGCCACAGCAGACGGCGCGCCTTGTCGAGGTTGCCGTTGTCGGGCCAGCTGTTGACAGGCGCGAAGCGCTGGTTGCCGGTGCCTGCGCCGCCGCGGCCGTCCGCCGTGCGGTAGGTGCCGGCGCTGTGCCAGGCCATGCGGATGAACAGGCCGCCGTAGTGTCCATAGTCAGCCGGCCACCAGTCCTGGCTTTGCGTCATCAGCGCAGCCATGTCCTTCTTCAGCGCCGCATAGTCGAGCTTCTTGAAGGCCTCGGCATAGTCGAAATCCGGGTCCATCGGGTTCGACACCGGCTGGTGCTGGTGCAGGATGGACAGGTTCAGCTGCTGCGGCCACCAGTCCGCATTGGATTGCGCACCCTGGGTGCTGCGGGCGCCGGCGGCGTGGAAGGGGCACTTGGCTTCATTGCTGCTCATAGAGGTCTCCTGGGCTTGATGACGTTGAGGTCCATAGTGTTGGCCAAACAAACTTTGCTTGCCAGTTGAGGTTTTCAATGGCTCGCATTGCCAGCCTGTATCGCTGCCGGCCGCTGCTGAGTCTGGCGAGGCGCTGGCCGGCGCAGCTGCTAGATTCCTGCCCATGAGCGAGTCCAACAACCTTTCCCCCACCTCCCCCATCGATGCGGCCCAGGTCCAGGCCGAGACGCAGTTCTGGCTGGAGAAGGCCGTGATCGGCCTGAACCTCTGCCCCTTTGCCAAGAGCGTGCATGTCAACCAGCGGCTGCGTTATGTGGTCAGCACGGCCGACACGCCCGAGGCGCTGCTGAAGGAACTGGCGCATGAGCTGCTGGCGCTGATGCGCGCCGACCCCGACGAGATCGAGACCACGCTGCTGATCCACCCGCTGGTGCTGGATGATTTCCTGGATTTCAACGACTTCCTGGGCGCTGCCGATGCGCTGGTGGAAGAGCTGAAGCTGGACGGCGATCTGCAGATCGCGTCTTTCCACCCCGACTACCAGTTCGCCGGCACCGCGCTGGACGACATCAGCAATTTCAGCAACCGCTCGCCCTACCCCACGCTGCACCTGCTGCGCGAGACCAGCATCGAGCGCGCCACCGAGACCATGGCCGATACCGACAGCATCTTCGAGACCAATATCGAGACGCTGGAAAAGCTCGGACTGGAAGGCTGGCGCGCGCTGGGCCTGAAGACCCGGCGCTGACGCCGGCAAGCAGCAGCTCAGCTGCTGCTACAGGCGCTGGCGGCCACCCCTGCGCGCACCTGGTTGCGGCCGCCGCGCTTGGCTTCGAACAGCGCCTCGTCGGCACGCGCATAGGCATCGCCAAAGTCGCCATGCTGCGCGGTGCGGCTGACGCCGAAGCTGGCGGTGACGGTGCGGCCGGGCAGGCAGTCGAAGCAGCGCCCGGCAATCGCCTGGCGCATGCCTTCGGCCAGCTGCAGCGCGGTGTCGAAATCGGTATCGGGCAGCAGGATGGAAAACTCCTCGCCACCCACGCGGCCGATCTCCGCCAGCGCCGGCGCTGCGCCGCGCAGGCGGTTCACCACCTCGCAGATCACCGCGTCGCCGGCCGGATGGCCGTGGTTGTCGTTGATGCTCTTGAAGAAGTCGATGTCCAGCACCACCAGCGCCAGCGGCGCGCGTTCCAGGTGCAGGCCAGCACGCTCGAAGATGGCGCCGCGATTCAGCGCACCGGTCAGCGAGTCATGCTTGGCCTTGTATTCCAGCTGCGCCGCCAGGCGGTGCAGCTCGGTGTTGAGGATGTTGAGCTCGCGCTCTTCGCGGTCGCTGCGGCGGATCAGCCGGCGGCTGTCGCGCATCAGGCGTTCGAAATGCACCGCCAGCTCGGCCAGCGCATCGCGGTATTGCGCCGCCGGCAGACCGTGCTGGTCGCGCACCAGCAGCGCACGCTCGAGGGCGCAGGCCTCCAGCTCGAAGAGATCAGGCGCGGGCGCAGCCGGCGGCTCAGGCTTCAACGGCACGGAGTTCGATCTCCAGATTGTCGAAATCAGCGATCAGCTCTTCGCCGAACTCGCGGATCATCTCGTCCTCGGCATCGTGCTCCCAGTGCAGCTCGATGCGCCGACCGGCGGCAGCGGCCTTGTCGAGCAGGTCGAACACGGTGAACAGCATCTTGGTGCTGGAACTGTTGAAGTAGGTCAGCGCCACCTTGACGTGCAGCGTGCGGTCTTGTGCCGGCAGGGCCAGAAACTCGCGCAGCGCGGCGATCACCGGGCCGTAGAAGGCGGCGGCGTTCTCGGGGTAGGACTCGCCACGCAGGCTGAGTTCATGGGCATCAAAACGGAACTCGATCTCGGGCGAGCTGGCCGTGGCAGGAATGTGCAGGGGATTCATGGCTTGAGCGCTTTCGAGGGTCGGCTTAGATGGTGGTCTTCAGAAAGAACATCGTCATGCCAGATTCCTCCGTGGTCCTGAACTCGAATTCGAGCGGCTCGCTGGCATCGCGCGCCATGGTCAGGAAGCCCAGCCCGGCGCCCTTGCTGTCCTCGGGCGTCTCGGCGCGCAGCGACTCGCGGTAATGCGCCTTGATTTCGTCCAGCGTCATCACGCGCAGCGCCTCCAGGCGTTCGCGCAGCGTCTCGGCCAGGTCGAGCGCAATCGGGTTGGCGCACAGCAGGAAATAGTGCCCCGCGTCGTCCACACCGATGCAGACCGAGCCATGGCGCATCTCGTCCTGGCTCTGTTCCTTGGGCGTCAGCGCATCGGCTGAGTAATGGATGATGTTCTGCGCCATCTCGACGAAGGACGAGAACAGGCGCCGCCGTATCGGCCCGGCAGCGCCCGATTGCTCCAGCCGCAGGCGCACCGCCTCGGCCATCGCGGTGATGATGTTTTGCGAGAAGTAGCCGACGTAGAAGAAGATCACCTTCTTCTGGCGCGCGAGCTCGCTGAACTCGCGGTACTGGTCGTAGGCAAAGCGTGGGTCCATGGTGGGGTCTAGAGACGGAATCCGAAAAGGGTGAGGTCGTCGCGGCGGCGCTGCTCGCCCTGGTAGGCGCTGAACTCCTGCATCAGCGCATCAGCCAGAGCGGGCATCGGCAGCGCACGGTGGCGCAGCAGCGCTTCGCGCAGGCGGCGCTTGCCGAAGGCGATGGTCTTGGCGCCGCCGACCTGGTCCAGCAGGCCGTCGGTGCAGGCCAGCAGCAGCGTGCCGGGCTGCAGCTCGATCTGCCGGCAATGCCAGCGGGCATCGGCCGGCGTGTCCACATAGCCCAGGCCCAGGCGGTCGGCATCGATCAGCTCGACGCTGGCCTGATCGGGGCGCAGCAGCATCAGCGGGGTGCGCGCGCCGGCATAGCTGAGGCGATTCGTCGCGCTGTCGAACCAGAGGAAGGCCGCGTCCATGCCGTCATTCGAGCTGCCGCCCTGGTCGAGTGACTGGCCCAGCGAGGCCTTGATGCCACGGTTCACCTCGGCCATCAGCAGCGCCGGCTCGCGCGGGCCATGCCGGTCCAGCGCCTGGCCCAGCGCCGAGTAGGCGATCAGCGTCAGAAAGGCGCCCGGCACGCCATGGCCGGTGCAGTCGGCCACCACGGCGAACCAGCCGTCGGGGTAGGCATTGAATTGGTAGAAGTCGCCGCCCACGGTGTCGCGCGGCTCCCAGACCAGGCAGGCGTCCTTCAGCTGCTGCGTCAGCGCGGCGGCCGAGACGCTCAGCATCGAGCGCTGGATCACGCTGGCGTAGTCGATGCTCTGCATGATGTGGCGGTTGCGCTCGGCCTGCTGCTCGGCAATCACGCGCATCAGGTCCAGGCCATAGCCCAGGCCCTTGAAGCGGCCCTGGTCCACCACCAGAAAGCCGTCGGCCAATGCCTTCTCGCCAGACTCGACCGTCAGCAGTGCCAGCTGGTCCACGGTGACGCCGGCATCCACCACCAGCGGGTCCTTGTCCATGAAGGCGATGCAGCTCTTCTTCTCGAACAGCTCGCGGTGGAAGGGCTTGGAGATCTGGGCCAGAAACAGGCCGCGATTGATCAGGCCGATCGGCCGCTGGTCCTCCAGCACCGGCAGGCTGCCCAGCTCGCGGTGGCGGCTGAAGATCTCATACACCTGGGCGTTGTTGTGCTCGGGCGAAACCGCCACGCAGGCCACCGCCAGATCGCCTGCCACCGGCTGGGCAAATCTGGGCTGCGGCCGTCGCGGTGGCGCGGCCAGGATGTCGCTGGGTGTCACGGTCCTGCTCCTGAAGCGGTGCAATCAATCAGTCAAGCCGCAGAGCGTAGGTTTCGCCTGTGCAAGCTCTGTGACAAAAAGATGGCAAGCCGAGGAAGATGCGGAAGGCGTGCAAGCCTTCACGGACAGCAGCTGCGGGCCTCGGAGGCGGCCCTGCACGAGGCGATCAGCGCCCGTAGGCCTGACGGTAGGCCGCGGGTGTCAGCCCGGTGAGTTGCTTGAAGCTGCGGCGCAGGCTGGATTCATCGGCGAAGCCCAGCGCGTCGCCGATCGCCGACAGCGGCAGCTGCGTATGCGTCAGCTGTTCAGCCACCTGATTGAACTTCAGCAGCCGCGCGTAGCTGGCAACAGGGGTCTGCGCCAGCTTGGCCACCTTGCGCGCCAGCGTGCGAGGCGAGACGGCCATCGCCTCGGCCAGCCTGTCCACCGTCAGCTCGGCCGCCGGGCAGGCCTCGATGGCCTGGCGCAGGCGCCGCAGCCAGGGATCGGGTGTCTGCGTCAGTGCCAGCGACTGGAACACCGAGCCCGCGTGCTGCGGCCGCGGCAGCACCATCAGACGTGCCACATCGCGCCACAGTTCGGCGCTCAGGCGGCGCTCCACCTGTTCGCAGACGATGGGCAGATAGCCATGCACACCGGTGGCCGTGGACTGGCTGCGGTTGACGATGCAGTTGCTCTCCCAGCGCCACTGCACATCGGCATGCCGCGCCTGCAGCCAGGGCGCCAGCCACCAGGTGGCGGTGGCGCTTTGGCGGCGCAGGCGGCCGGCCTCGGCCACCAGGGCCACGCCGGTGCAATAGCTCCAGGTCTGGGTGCGGGCGGGCAGCGCCCGCAAGGCGCGCACCAGGGGCGCGTGGCGCTCCAGCCAGGCCTGCACATCGCCGGAAGAGTCGGTCCACATGCCAGGCACCAGCAGCGCATCGCAGCCCGCGTCGGCCAGCGCTGCCTCGGCCTGCAGCGTGGTGCCATGCGCACAGGCCACAGGACCGGCCTGTAGCCCGACCCATTGCCAGGCAAACACCGGCCGGCCGGCGCCGCGCAGATTGGCCGCGCCCAGCAGATCGGCCGTGGCGAACAGCCCGGTCGGCATGCAGCCGGGGTAGAGCAGCAGACCGATTTTCAGTGGCGGCATGATTTGCACGGAACTAGGCAGAAGCTGCCATGGTAGGCGAGCGCCCGGCTTTCAACAATGCAGGCCATGGACATCACCCAACTCCGCAATGCCACCGTTGTCGTGGCCTACGACGACTGCCGCATCCTGGTCGACCCCATGCTGTCGCGCCAGGGCGCGATCCCGCCCTTCCGCTATCTGAGCGGCCAGCGCCGGCGCAACCCCATCGTCGAGCTGCCTGACGAAGCCCCGGCGGTGCTGGAAACCGTGACCCACGCGCTGATCACGCACTGCCGCAAAGGCCATGTGGACCACCTCGACCGCGCCGGCGAGCGCTGGCTGCGCGAGCGCCGCATCCCGGTGCTGTGCATGCCGGACGATGCCGATTACCTGACCCGCCTGGGCCTGCAGATCCAGCCGCTGAATGCGCAGGGGCCGACCGCTTTCCGGCAGGGCAGCATCACTCCCATCCCCTGCCTGCACGGCGAAGGCTGGATCGGCCGGCTGATGGTGCATGGCCATGGCTACTACATCGAGCAGGCCGGCGAACCCAGCCTCTACATTGCTGGCGACACCGTGCTGACGACGATGTGCGGCGTTGCGTGACGCAGCGCCGGCCCGATGTCAGCGTGGTGCCGGCCGGCGGCGCCGCCTTCGATCTGGGCTCCGAACTCATCATGGATCAGGAACAGGTGCTGGAGCTGGCCGCGCTGGGATCGGGCCAGTTCTTCGCCAACCACATGGAAGCGCTGGACCACTGCCCCACCCGTCGCGCCGATCTGCTGGCGGCCGCAAGGGAGCAGGGGCTGGCCGACCGGCTGTTTGCGCCGGCGGATGGCGCGACGCTGCGCTTCAACACCGAGCCAGCGCTGGCAGCTGCGAGGTTTCAGCGACCAGCGGCCGAGGCTGCAGCCAGCAGTGCCTCGAAGTAGGCCACCTGCGCCCGCACCGCCTCGCGCCGCACGGCCGGCGTGATGCGGCCCTCGATCAGATAGCCGTGGCGCATGCAGGCAAAAGCCATCTCCACCATCAGCGCGGCCACATCGGGCCGGGCCGGCAGCTTGGCTGCCGGCTGGCGCGCCGTCAATGCACCACGCACCGCGGCGCTGATGCGCGCCATCGCAGCGGCCAGGGCACCATAGGCTGAAGGGCTGTGCGGCCCGCCCAGCACCAGCTGGGCCGCCACCGGATGGTGGTCGTAGTAGTCAGACGCCGCGTCGACCAAGGCCTTGGACAGACGCTCGACCGAAGCGTCAGCATGGCGCAGGCACAGCGCCTCCACCAGCTCGGCCACGGCCGACAGATGCCGCTCGGCCAGGCAGGCCAGCAGCACGTACTTGTCCGGGAAGAACTGATACAGGCTGGCGCGCGGGATGCCGGCGGCCTTGGCGATCTCGGGGATCGAGGTCTGCTCCGGCCCCAGCGCGGCCACCATGGCTTCGGCCGCGAGCAGCGCTGCCTCGACGCGCTCCTGCGAGCGCGCCTGCGCCGGCTGGCGCGCACGAGCAGGCGCCAGGCCGGCATCGGCGCCGGCAGCGCGCCTGGGAGAAACCCGCGTTGAAGCTGAATCCGACAAAAGTTAGATTTCCATCAAACCTGACATGTGTCGGATCTTATCCGCAGCAGCCGGGTTCCCGATCAAGCACATGGCCGTCCAGGCCAGGAGGAGACCGACGATGACCCAAGCAAGCCCAGCCGGCGGCAAGACACGCGTGGCGGTGATCGGCGCCGGCCCCAGCGGCATCGCTGCCGCCAAGAACTGCATCGCAGCCGGCCTGCCGGTGGTGGTGTTCGAGAAGAACGACGAGGTCGGCGGCAACTGGGTGTTCAACGCCGCCACCGGCCATTCCAGCGTCTATGACAACACCCACATCATCAGCTCCAAGGTGTGGTCGGAGTACGAAGACTTCCCGATGCCGGCGGACTATCCGGACTATCCCAACCACCGCCAGCTGCAGGCCTACTTCGACAGCTACGCGCGCCACTTCGCTGTGCTGGACGCGACGCGCTTCAAGCACCAGGTGGACCACATCACGCGCGAGGCCGACGGCGCCTGGCGCGTCGAGTTCCATGACGCCGAAGGCCGGCCGCAGGTCGAGCACTTCAGCCACCTGATGGTCTGCAACGGCCACCACTGGAATCCCAAATACCCCGAGTACCCTGGCGAATTCAGAGGCCGCTTCATGCACTCGCACGACTTCAAGGGCGTGGACGACAACTGGCGCGGCAAGTCGGTGCTGGTGATCGGCGCCGGCAACTCGGCCTGCGATGTGGCGGTGGAGTCGGCGCGGCTGGCGTCCAACGTGGGCCTGTCGATGCGAAAGCCACAGTGGTTCATGCCCAAGTTCATGTTCGGCAAGCCCTCCGATGTGGTGGCCTCGGGCAGCGCCTGGCTACCGGCCTGGCTGCGCAGCTGGTTCACCACCCGGCTGCTGCGCGTGATGCAGGGCAGCTATGCCGACTACGGCCTGCCTGTGCCCAAAGGCTCGGCCTTCAGCATGCACCCCACGCTGAACTCTGACCTGCTCGACTTCATCCGCCATGGCAAGGTCAAGCCGCGGCCGGCCGTCGAGCGCCTGGATGGCGATCATGTGCAGTTCACCGACGGCCGGCGCGAGCGCTTCGACATCATCTGCGCCTGCACCGGCTTCTGGACCACCTTTCCCTTCTTCGACAAGCAGTTCATCGACTTCCAGCATGTGCCGAAGATTCCGCTGTTCCGCAAGATGATGCATGCGGAGCACGACACGCTGTACTTCATCGGCCTGTTCCAGCCGCTGGGCTGCATCTGGCCGCTGGCCGACTACCAGGCGCGCCTGGCCTGCGCCGAAATCCAGGGCCGCTACCGCCGCCCGGCCGATATGCAGGCCGCGATCCGCCATGAGGTGGAGAACCCGCACTTCGCCTTCGAGGGCGGCCAGCGCCATGCGGTGGAGGTGGACTACCACCGCTTCCGCAAGCAGCTGAAGGCCGAGCTCAGGAAGGCCGGCATCGACATCGGCGAGGCGCCCGCCGGCCGGCCCGGGCACTACAAGACGCCCGCGAAGACAGCGGCGCTGCGACAGCAGACGGCCTGAGCGCATGGCGCCCGCCGCGCCGCTGCCGCGCCTGCTCTTCGTGCACGGCATGTGGAGCAGCGCCGCCGTGTGGGAGGCCTGGCGGCCGCGCTTCGAGGCGCGCGGCTTTGCCACCGAGGCGCCGAGCCTGCCCGGCCATGGCGGCGACAGTGATCGGCTCGATGGCCTGGGGCTTGAGGATTGCGCGCTCGCGGTCGAACAGGCGATAGAGCGCGCGCCCGGCCCGGTGGCGCTGATCGGCCACTCGATGGGCGGACTGCTGTGCCAGCAGGTGGCGGCGCGCCGGCCGCTGGCGGCGCTGGTGCTGGTGTGCAGCGCCGCGCCGGCGCCGGTTTTCCGCAGCGGCCGGCGATGTGGCCGGCGCTGCTGCACCACTTCATGCGCTGGGACTCGTGGCGCGGCCAGTTCCGGCTGTCGCGCCGCGAAGCCGATGCGCTGCTGCTGAATGCCGTGCCCGAGTCGGCGCGCGCGCGCTGTTTGGCGGCATGCAGGTCGAGTCCGGCCGCTGGCCTGGCAGGCCTCATTTGGGACGCTCAACTGGAGCGGCAGCAACCGGGTCGACACATCGGCCATCCGCTGCCCGATGCTGGCGCTGGCCGGCCTGCAGGACCGCATCGTGCCGCCCGGCGTCAGCCGCGCGCTGGCGCGGCTGTATGGCGAAAGACTGGACTATCGGGAATATGCGCAGCACGGCCACTGGCCGCTGGCGGCCGAACCCGGCTGGCAGCAGCGCGCCGACGAGGTGGCCGACTGGCTGCTGACACACACCAGCAAGGGAGCACCAAGACCATGAACACCGCAACGCAAAAGAAGATCGCCTTCATCACCGGCGCGGCGGCCGGCATCGGCCGGGCCTGCGCACTGCGCCTGGCGCGCGGCGGCTGGTCGCTGGCGATCAGCGATGTGGACGAGGCGGCCCTGGCGGCGCTGCGCACCGAGCTGGGCGCGGCCTGCGTGTTTGACTTGCGGCTGGATGTGGCCGACCCGGCCGCCGTGGACCGCGTCTTCGCGCGCCTGGCCGAGGCCACCGGCGGCCGGCTCGACCTGCTGCTCAACAATGCCGGCGTGCTGGAAATGGGGCCGTTCGAAACCCTGCCGCTCAGCCGCCAGCTGCGCATCAACCGCATCAACAACGACGGCCCGCTGCTGTGCAGCCAGCGTGCCTTTGCGCTGCTGGCCGCCACGCCGGGCGCGCGCCTCGTCAACCTCAGCTCGGCCTCGGCCAGCTACGGCGTGCCCAGTCTGGCGGTCTATTCGGCCAGCAAGTTCTGGCTGCGCGGTTTCACCGAAGCGCTGAACCTGGAGTGGGAGCGCCACGGCATCCATGTCTGCGACGTGATGCCCAACTTCGTGCGCACCGCGATGCTGGATGGCCGCGACAGCCAGCGCCTGATCGAGCGCCTGGGCGTGCAGCTGAGTGCCGAGGATGTGGCCGAGGTGGTGTGGCAGGCCGCAACGTCG
>JACDQM010000021.1 GCA_015657635.1 Roseateles sp. | reverse complement strand
GCCGGCTACGAATGCTCGCAAAAGCCCAAGCACCACCCCAGCGTGATGAGCCTGCTGCCGGCGCCGCTGCGCGAACGCGATGTGCAGCCGGTCGGACGTCTCGATGAAGACACCACCGGCCTGCTCTTGCTGACCGACGATGGCGCCCTGATCCACAAGCTCACCAGCCCCAAGCACCATGTGCCCAAGGTCTATGAGGCGCGCTGCAAGCACCCGGTGACGCCCGAGCAGGTGGCGCAGCTGCTGGCCGGCGTGGAGTTGCGCGAACCGCCGGCCGAGGCCCGGCCCGGCCGGCCGGCGCCCAAGCCGCGCCCGCCGGAACTCGCCATGGCCGAAGCCGCCGAAGCCTTTGGCGATGGCCATGGCCTGCGCCTGACCCTGACCGAGGGGAAGTACCACCAGGTCAAGCGCATGATCGCGGCGGTCGGCAACCGCTGCGAAGCGCTGCACCGGCCGCAGTTCGGCGCGCTGCGCCTGCCGGCCGATCTCGCGCCGGGCGCCTGGACCTGGGTGGCCAGCCAGAGTCTTATCAGCAGCTGACAAGGCGGCGCAACGGCGCGGTGCTGAGGCCTGCGCGCGACGCCCAGGGTTGTTCCTAGGCCGGAGGGCACTCTGCGCCAGTGGACACTCCAGCGCTGCGGGCCGAGGGGGCCCTTGATGCAGCAACACGAGCCGCGGCAGCGACCGGGGCCAACAGCCAAGGCATGAGCACACAGAGCCCAGCCTGGTCCGTCGGACCGGCGGCACCGATGACAGGAACAGCGCCCAAGCCAGCGGACATCGCCGCCCTGGTCGCCGCAGAGCGTCTGGCCGCGCTGTATGCCGCTACGACGACGCCCGTGCTGCTCGGCCTGCTGTTCTGCCTGCTGCCCTTCGGCTTTCTGTGGGGCAAGCTGCCGAACAGCGTCTTGCTGGTCTGGCTGGGCGCACGCACGCTCATGTCCGCGCTGCGCTGGCTCGATGTCCAGCGCTACCGCAGCCGCCAACCCGGCCCGTCAGAAAGCCCGTACTGGCACCGACGTTTCAACGTCTTGCTGGCACTGGACGGCTTGAGCTGGGGCGCGATGGGCCTGCTGGCCACACCGACCGTGCCAGGCCTGGATGGCGCGCTGCTGGCGAGCCTGGTGGGCATCTGCGCCATCGGCCTGCTGACGCTCAGCAGCGTGCGCACCTACATGCTCTTCGCGACGCTGAGCCTCAGTCCGCTGCTGATCCAGCTGCTCTGGCAAGCCACGCCAGCCGGCAGTTTCAGCGCAGCCGGCCTGGCCATCTTCCTGGCGGTCTCGCTGATGGAATCGCGCCGCATGGAGGCCCGCGGCATCGAGCTGATGCGACTGCGTTTCACCCATGCGCACAACGCCGAGCTGCGCCAGCAGGCCCTGCTGGAAGCGCAGCGCCAGAGTGACAGCAAATCCCGCCTGGTGGCGATGCTCAGCCATGAGATCCGCACGCCGCTCAACGGCATTCTCGGCATGGCGCAGCTGCTGGAGCGCTCGGCGCTGACGCCGCAACAGAGCGCGCAGATCGGCCTGATGCAGCGCTCGGGCCGCCACCTGCTGGAGCTGGTCAACGACATGTTGGACCTGGCCCGCATCGAGTCGGGCAAGCTGCTCATCGCGCAGCAGCCGCTGGCCTTGCGCGCGACGCTGGACGAGGTCTGCCGCCTGCTGGCTGGCCAGGCCGTGGCGAAAGGCCTGCACTTCGAGCTGCAACTCAACGAGGACTTGCCGCAGCGCTGCCTGGGCGACGCGGCCCGGCTGCGTCAGGTGCTGCACAACCTGATCGGCAATGCGATCAAGTTCACGGAAACAGGCCGCGTCAGCGTCGAAGCCGGCCTGCAAGGCGGCCGCCTGCGTGTCAGTGTCAGTGACAGCGGCGAAGGCATACCGGCCAGCGAGCTGGAGCGCATCTTTGCCCCCTTCGAGCAAATAGGCAGCGATCGCCTTCAAGAACGCGAAGGCACGGGCCTGGGCCTGGCGATTTCGCGCGAACTGGTCCGTGCCATGGGCGGCGAGCTGCTGTGCCAATCCAGCCCCGGCCAGGGCTCGCGCTTCAGCTTCGATCTGCCCTTCCGGCCCTGCGAAGGCGCACTGCCCGAGCCCGCTGGCCCGCGGACGGTGCCCGCATTGCCCTTGCTGCACGGCCGCGTGCTGCTGGTCGAGGACGACCCGGTGAACATGCTGGTGGCCTCCAGCATGCTGGAACGCTGCGGCCTGCAAGTGGAGCAAGCCGAGAACGGCAGCCAGGCCTTGGCAAGGCTGGAGCAGCTGCAGCCGGATCAGCAGTTCGACATCGTGCTGATGGATTGCCAGATGCCTGGCCTGGACGGCTTCGAGGCCACACGCCGCTGGCGCAGTCATGAACAGCAGCGGCAGCGCGCTCCCGTGCCCATCGTGGCGCTGACCGCCAACGCTGGCAGCGCCGACCGCCAGCGCTGCCTGGACAGCGGCATGAACGACCACCTGTCCAAGCCCTTCGAGATCGAGCAGCTGCTGGCCGTGGTGCAAGCGCGGCTGCACCAGCCTGCACTCGCAGCACCCGCCTGAAGCCGCTGGCAGGCCGCACCGCCCTGGCAGGGATAATCGCTGCCCATGCAGGTATTTCGCGGCTTTCATCATCCCGGCATCGCCAGCGCCTGTGCGCTGACGATAGGCAACTTCGACGGCGTGCATCGCGGCCACCAGGCCATGCTGGCCCTGTTGCAATCGGAAGCCCAGCACCGCGGGCTGCCGTCCTGCGTGCTGAGCTTCGAGCCGCATCCGCGCGACTACTTCGCCGCCAAAGCCGGCAAGCCCGAGCTGGCACCCGCGCGCATTGCCACGCTGCGCGACAAGCTCAGCGAGCTGGAGCGCTGCGGCATCGACCAGGTCATCGTGCTGCGCTTTGACGAGCGCCTCGCCTCCCTGCCAGCCCAGGATTTCATCGACCAAGTGCTGCGCCAGGGGCTGGGCGCGCGCTATGTCCTGGTCGGCGACGACTTCCGTTTCGGCGCCAAGCGCCAGGGCGACTACGCGACGCTGGATGCGGCCGGCGCGCGCCACGGCTTCGATGTGGCCCGCATGATGAGCTACGAGGTGCATGGCCTGCGCGTCAGCAGCTCGGCGGTGCGCGAGGCGCTGGCTGCGGGCGACATGAAGAACGCGGCGCGCTTGCTGGGCCGACCCTATTCGATCTCCGGCCATGTGGTGCATGGCGCCAAGCTGGGTCGCAGCCTGGGCGAGACCGGCGCCGGCAAGGCCGACGGCTTCCGCACGCTGAACCTGCGCTTCCCGCACGACAAACCCGCCGCGCTGGGCATCTTCGCCGTGCGCGTGCATGGGCTGGCTGACAGCGCACTGGACGGCGTGGCCTCGCTGGGTCGTCGCCCCACGGTGGACGACAGCGGCCGCGTGCTGCTCGAGGTGCACTGCCTCGACTGGCCTGCCGCGCTGGAGCGCGAAGGGGCCTACGGTAAACTCGTGCGCGTGGAACTGCTGCACAAACTTCGCGACGAAGCCCGCTACGACGGGCTGGACGCATTGACGGCCGCGATCCGTCTGGACGTGGTGCAGGCGCGCGAGTTCCTGGCCGCCCACCCGGCGCCGTATGTGAAGGTCAGTCGCCAGACCACGCGCGACCGAATTTGAAGCGCTGAGCTCCGCTCTCGGCCCGGCGCGCTCGGTGCGCGCCGCTCCTCTATTGCAGGCTGACGCCTGTCTGCCTGAAACGCTGCCCGCCATGACCGACGCCACCAAGCCCAACGAAGCCGCCGCTGATTACCGCGCCACGCTGAACCTGCCCGACACCCCCTTCCCGATGCGCGGCGACCTGCCCAAGCGCGAGCCGGGCTGGGTCAAGGAGTGGGAAGACCAGGGTGTCTACAAGAAGCTGCGCGACGCGCGCATCGGCCGCCCGAAATTCGTGCTGCACGACGGCCCGCCCTATGCCAACGGCCAGATCCACATCGGCCATGCGGCGAACAAGATCCTCAAGGACATGATCGTCAAGGCGCGCCAGCTGGAAGGTTTTGACGCCGCCTACATCCCGGGCTGGGACTGCCACGGCCTGCCGATCGAGAACCAGATCGAGAAGACCTTCGGCCGCGGCCTGCCGCGCGACGAGGTGCAGGCCAAGAGCCGCGCCTACGCTGCCGAGCAGATTGATGCGCAGCGCCTGGACTTCAAGCGCCTGGGCGTGCTGGGCGAGTGGGACCGGCCCTACCGCACCATGGACTTCAGCAACGAGGCCGGCGAGATCCGCGTCTTGAAGCGCCTGTTCGAGCGTGGCCATGTCTACCGCGGCCTCAAGCCGGTGTACTGGTGCTTCGACTGCGGCTCCTCGCTGGCCGAGTTCGAGATCGAATATGCCGACAAGCAGAGCCCGGCCGTCGACGTGGCCTTCCTGGCTGCCGAGCCCGCCAAACTGGCCGCCGCCTTCGGTCTGGCCTCGCTGGCCAAGGACGCCTTCGCGGTGATCTGGACCACCACACCCTGGACCATCCCCGCCAACCAGGCGCTGAATCTCAACCCCGAGCTCAGCTACGCGCTGCTGGACACCGACAAGGGCATCTACCTGGTCGCCGAGGCTTTGGTCGAGAAATGCCTGGCGCGCTGGAAGCTCGAAGGCCAGGTGCTGGCCACCACGCCGGGCAAGCAGCTGTCGATGCTGAAGTTCAAGCATCCCTTGGCCCATGTCGACGCCGGCTATGACCGCGAGAGCCCCGTCTATCTGGCCGACTACGCCACCGCAGAGGACGGCACCGGCGTCGTGCACTCGGCGCCGGCCTATGGCCTGGACGACTTCCAGAGCTGCGTCGCCCACGGCCTGGCCTTCGACGACATCCTGAATCCGGTGCAGGGCAACGGCACTTATGCGGCCGAGCTGCCGCTGTTTGGCGGCCAACACATCTGGAAGGCCAATCCCGTTATCGCGCAGGCGCTGGAAGACGCCGGCCGCCTGCTCTCGCACACCAAGATCACGCACAGCTACCCGCACTGCTGGCGCCACAAGACGCCGGTGATCTACCGTGCGCGGCACAGTGGTTCGTGCGCATGGACGAGGGCGAAGGCCTGTTCGCGCAGGAGAAGCCCGCCAAGACCCTGCGCCAGACCGCGCTGGACGCGATCGACGCGACCGGCTTCTATCCCGAGAACGGCCGCGCCCGCCTGCGCGACATGATCGCCAACCGGCCCGACTGGTGCATCTCGCGCCAGCGCAGCTGGGGTGTGCCGCTGCCGATCTTCCTGCACAAGGACACGGGCGAAGCGCATCCCGACACGCTGGCCTTCATCGAGCGTGCCGCGCAGCTGGTCGAGGCCGGTGGCATCGAGGCTTGGTCCAAGCTGGACCCGGCCGATTGGCTGGGTGCCGAGGCCGTGAACTACAGCAAGGGCCAGGACATCCTGGACGTGTGGTTCGATTCCGGTTCCACCTTCCAGCATGTGCTGAAGGGCAGCCATGCCGGCGCCGCGCATGAAAGCGGCCCCGAGGCCGACCTCTATCTGGAAGGCCATGACCAGCACCGCGGCTGGTTCCACAGCTCGCTGCTGATTTCCTGCGCGATCAACGACCGCGCGCCCTACCGCGGCCTGCTGACCCATGGCTTCGTCGTCGACGGCCAGGGCCGCAAGATGAGCAAGTCGGTCGGCAATGTGGTGGCGCCGCAATCGGTCAGCGACAAGATGGGCGCCGAGATCCTGCGCCTGTGGACCGCCGCCACCGACTACTCGGGCGATCTGGGTATCGACGACAAGATCCTGGCCCGCGTGGTGGACGCCTACCGCCGCATCCGCAACACGCTGCGCTTCCTGCTGGCCAATGTCTCGGATTTCGACGCCAAGACCGACGCTGTGCCGTTTGATCAGCTGCTGGAGGTGGACCGCTACGCGCTGGCCCGCGCCTCCGAGCTGCAGGCCGAGATCCTGGCGCACTTCCAGCGCTATGAGTTCCATCCGGTGGTGGCCAAGCTGCAGGTCTATTGCTCGGAAGACCTGGGCGCCTTCTATCTGGACGTGCTGAAGGACCGCCTCTACACCACCGCGCCCAAGAGCCTGGCGCGCCGCTCGGCACAGACTGCGCTGTGGCAGATCACGAACGCGATGCTGCGCTGGATGGCGCCCTTCCTGAGCTTCACCGCCGAGGAAGCCTGGAAGGTGTTTGCCGGTGCCAAGGCCGGAGACAGCATCTTCACCGAGACCTTCTGGGCCTTCGAGACGCCGGATGCCGCGCTGCTGGCCAAGTGGAGCCGCGTGCGCGATATCCGCGAGGCCGTCAACAAGGCCATCGAGGATGTGCGCAGCACCGGCGCCGTCGGCGCCTCGCTGCAGGCCGAGGTGGTGCTGGGGGTCAACGCGGCGGATATGGCCCTGCTGCAAAGCCTGGGCGATGACCTGCGCTTTGTGCTGATCACGTCGGCAGCCACGCTGGTCGCGGCCGATGAGCTGACGATCAAGGTCAGCGCCTCAGCGCATCAGAAATGCGAGCGCTGCTGGCACTACCGCGAGGACGTGGGCGCCAACCCTGCGCATCCGACGATCTGCGGCCGCTGCGACAGCAATCTGCACGGCAGCGGCGAAACCCGCCACGTGGCCTGAAGACCGCAAGCATGGCCAAGTCCTCTTCTCCGCGCCTGATCCAGTGGCTGCTGATCGCCACGTTGATCATCATTGCCGACCAGTTCACCAAGGTGCTGATCCTCGGTAGCTTCCAGTACGGCGACAGCCGCTACGTCACCAGCTTCTTCAATGTCGTGCGCGTGCACAACACCGGCGCGGCCTTCAGCTTCCTGGCCGGCGCCTCGGGCTGGCAGCGCTGGTTCTTCGTCGGCATCGGCGCAGCGGCCACGGTCTTCATCCTCTGGATGCTGCGCCGCCACGGCCACCAGCTGCTGTTCGCCACTGCGCTGTCGCTGATCCTGGGCGGCGCCATCGGCAATGTGGTTGACCGCCTGCTGCACGGCTATGTGGTGGACTTCATCCAGCTGCACTGGCGCGGCTGGTACTTCCCTTCGTTCAATGTGGCCGACAGCGCCATCAGCGTCGGCGCGGTGCTGCTGATCTGGGACGAAATCCGGCGTGTGCGCCGGAGCTAAGGAAAGTCCGCTGTTGCCAAGCGCCAGACTGCCCTAGTCTGGCGGCATGAATGCCACCCACACCGACCGGGACGAAGAACCCGGCATGGAGACGCCGTCGGCCAGCACCGAGCCGCATGACAGCACAGCGGCCGCGACGGATCCGGCCAGCGGCTTTGCCATCACGCTGCGGCCGCTGGGCTTTGCCGATCCGCTGCGCTGGCTGGCGGCCGGCTGGCGAGATTTCCTGCGCGCGCCCGGCATCGGCCTGTTCTACGGGCTGTGCTTCATGGCGATGGGCTGGGGGCTGCTGAAGGTCTACCAGAACGCACCGGCCTACACGCTGGCGCTCTCAGCCGGCTTCCTGCTGATGGGGCCCTTCATGTGCCTGGGCCTGTACCAGGTCAGCATGCGGCTGGAGCGCGGCGAGAAGCCCGATCTGGGTGATTCGCTGACGGCCTGGGACACCCGCATGGGCCAGCTGGCCATCTTCGGTGCAGTGCTGCTGATCCTGGAGATGATCTGGGGCCGCGCCTCACTGGTGGTGTTTGCGGTCAGCTTCGACGGCATGCCGGACTTTTCGGGCTCGCTGACCAAGCTGCTGGAGCCCGAAAACATCGGCTTCATCGTCACCTACCTGTGCGTCGGCGCGGTGTTTGCCGGCCTGATCTACTCGATCAGCGTGGTGTCGATTCCGATGTTGCTGGACCGGCCGGTGGACGCGATCACCGCTGGCCTGACCAGCATGCGGCTGGTGCTGACCCAGACCGGCGTGATGCTGTTCTGGGGCTTCCTGATCACGCTGCTGGTGGTGCTGGCCCTGCTGCCCTGGTTTGCCGGTTTGCTGGTGGTTGGCCCGGTACTGGGCCACGCCAGCTGGCATGCCTACCGGGCGGCGGTTGCCGACTGAGCCCTGCGGCAGGGCGCTGCACCCGCTGTTGTCCCCAACTACTACCCAAACGGCGCAAAAACTTCGCCCGCTGCGCTGGAATGGGAGCCAGCCACGCGACAATCCGAGGCTGTGAGTTCGCGGCCATCGCGCCGCCCCCAGCCTGCCGCCCTTCCATGCTCGATTTCTCCAGTTTGACGCATTACGACTGGCTCGATGTGCCCATGTGGGTCTTCGATCCGGAGCGCCGGCGCAATCTGTGGGCCAATGCCGCGGCACTCAGCTTTTGGAAAGCCGAGCGGGCCGAGGAGTTTCTGGCGCGCGACCACTCCGACATGACCGAAATGGTGCGCGAGCGCCTGGCGGTGACAGCTGCCGATCACGCCCAGGGCAAGATCGTGCGCGAGCAGTGGACGCTCTACCCCAAGGGCCAGCCCACCACGGTGCTGCTGGTCTCGCGCGGCATCCGCACGCCGGACCGGCGCCAGGTGATGCTGTTCGCCGCCGATGCGCTGCCCGAGGGCGTGGACAAGTCCATGCTGCGCGGCGTCGAAGCGCTGCAGCACACCTCGGTGCGCATCGCGATGGTCAGCCTGAAGGATGGCTCGGTGCTGATGCGCAATGCGGCCGCCTCGGCGACCTTCGGCGTCATCAGTGGCAAGCGCAGCGGGCAGGACTTTCTGTCCATGTTCGAGCCGCCGGAAATGGGCCAGCGCATCTTCAACCAGGTGCAGCGCGGCCAGACCTTCCGCGCCGATCTGGAACTCAAGACCGTCAGCGGCCTGCGCTGGCACGGCGTCGATGCGCGGCCGATGCGCGACCCGGTGACCGGCGATATGGTGATGCAGTTCAACGCCCGCGACATCGGCGAGCTGAAGGCCACGCAGGCGGCGCTGGAAGCCGCCCGCGAAGCCGCCGAGGCAGCCAGCCAGGCCAAGAGCAGCTTCCTGGCGAATATGAGCCATGAGATCCGCACACCGATGAATGGCGTGCTGGGCCTGACCGAGCTGGTGCTGCAGACCGAGCTGACCGAGCGCCAGCGCAAGTTCATCGAGCTGGCGCACAAGTCGGCCAAGGGCCTGATGGTGATCATCAACGACCTGCTGGACGTGGCCAAGATCGAAGCCGGCCGCGTGATCATCGAGCAGGCACCGTTCGCGCTGCATGACTGCCTGCGCGAAGCGCTGCAGCCGCTGCTGCTGCACGCGCATGAGAAAAATATCGCGCTGCATGCCCGGGTGCAGCCCGGCGTGCCGCAGCATGTGCTGGGCGACGCGCTGCGCCTGCGCCAGGTGCTGGTCAATCTGGTCGGCAATGCCTTGAAGTTCACCGAGAAAGGCGAGGTGCGGCTGGAGGTGCAGCGCCTGGACGAGGCCGCCCCGCATGCGCCCGGGCCTGCGCGGCTGCGCTTCTCGGTGCATGACACCGGCATCGGCATGACCAAGGAGCAGATCGCCCAGGTCTTTGCGCCCTTCACGCAGGCCGATGGCAGCATCACGCGCCGCTACGGCGGCACCGGCCTGGGCCTGACCATCGTGCAGCGCCTGGTCTCGCTGATGGGCGGCGAGGTGGCGGTGGAAAGCCAGCCCGGCACCGGCAGCTGCTTCAGCTTCGAGCTGGTGCTGGAGCGGGCCCCCACATCGGAAGCCCCCACGCCGGCTGACGCCGAAACCACCGAGTGACGGCCGCCCTCACCGGGGCGCTCAGGGCTTCAGAGCAGCACCACGCCTGATCCGGTCGTGGTGCGGCCCTCCAGGTCGCGATGCGCCTGCACCACGGCGCCCAGGCCCTGGTAGCGCTGCTCGATGACGATCTTCACCTGCCCGCTCGTGACCACCCCGAACAACTCATCCGCCATCGCCTGCGTGGACTCGCGCGTGGCCAGGTGTGTGAACAGCGTCGGCCGCGTCACATAGAGCGATCCCTTGGCCGCCAGCGTGCCCAGCGACAGCGGCGGCACAAAGCCTGAGGCATTGCCGTAGCTGACCATCAGGCCGAAGGGCGACAGGCAGTTCAGCGAACCGTCCCAGGTGTCCAGGCCCACCGAGTCGTAGACCACCTTCACGCCAGCGCCGCCGGTGATCTCGCGCACGCGGGCAGCAAAGTCCTCGCGCCGGTAATTGATCGCATGCGCGGCGCCATGGGCCAGCGCCAGCGCGCATTTCTCGTCCGAGCCGGCCGTGGCAATCAGCCGCAGCCCCAGCGCCTTGGCCCATTGGCAGGCGATCAGCCCCACGCCACCCGCGGCCGCATGGAACAGCACGAAGTCACCCGCCGCCAGCCCGCCTTGCGGCAAGGTGCGGCGCAGCAGGTACTGCGCCGTCAGGCCCTTCAGCATCATCGCGGTGCCAGTGTCGAAGTCGATCGCGTCCGGCAATCGCACCACGCAACGGGCCGGCATCACCCGTGCCGTGCAGTAGGCGCCGGGTGGCTGGCTGGCGTAGGCCGCACGGTCGCCGACCTGCAGATGCGTGACGCCCTCGCCCACCGCCTCGATCACGCCCGAAGCCTCCATGCCCAGCGACGCCGGCAAGGGCAGCGGGTAGGCGCCGCTGCGGTGATAGACGTCGATGTAGTTCAGGCCCAGCGCCTTGTGGCGGATGCGTATCTCTCCTGGCCCCGGCTCACCGACCTCGACCTCAAGCACCTGCATGGCCTCGGCAGCTCCGGGCTGTGCGATCTGTATGGCTTGCTCGCGACGCGTCATCGTGTCTCCTTGAATGCAAAAAGGGCTTTTCCGCTATCGTGCCAGCCTTTGCCGATCTTTGTCGGCGCCGGCCTTGCCCTTGCTATTGCCCTCGCACACCTGTCCCCCATGCTGACTCCGCGCCTTGCCCTGCTGCTGACTCTTCCTCCGCTGATGTGGGCCGGCAATGCGGTGGTCGGCCGCCTGATGGCGGGCAGCGTGCCGCCGCTGCTGCTGAACGCGCTGCGCTGGAGCATTGCCCTGCTGATCCTGCTGCCGCTGGGGCGCCGCCTGCTGGGCGATCTGCGCCCGCTGCTGTCGCGCTGGCGCTATTTCGCCGTGATCGGCTTTCTCGGCATGGGCTGCTACAACGCGCTGCAGTACCAGGCGCTGCGCAGTTCCAGCGCGCTCAACGTGACGCTGATCGCCGCCAGCCTGCCGGTCTGGATGCTGGCCATCGGCGCGCTGGTGTACGGCGTGCGTCCGACTCGCCAGCAGATCATCGGCGCCCTGCTCTCGCTATCAGGCGTGCTGCTGGTGATCGCGCGCGGCGACTTGAGCACACTGGCGCGCGTGCAGTTCGTGCCCGGCGACCTGCTGATGTTGCTGGCGGTCTTCACCTGGGCCCTCTACAGCTGGCTGCTGGCCCGGCCGCCGGCCCATATGCAGGGAGCGCAAAGGCCTGACTGGGGCTGGGCCGAGATGCTGTTGGCCCAGACCCTGTTCGGCCTGGCCTTTGCGGGCAGCATGGCGGGACTGGAGCAGCTCTACACCCCGCAGGCCGTGCACTGGGGGCCAGCTCTTGCCGCCACGCTGCTGTTCGTGGCGCTGGGCCCCTCGTTGATCGCCTACCGTTGCTGGGGCCTGGGCGTGGCGCAAGCCGGCCCGACCGTGGCGGCCTTCTTCGGCAACCTCACGCCGGTGTTCGCTGCGCTGATGTCGGCGGCGCTGCTGGGCGAATGGCCGGCCTGGTACCACGGCGCGGCCTTCGCCCTGATCGCGGGCGGCATCGCGGTTTCGTCATCCCGCAGCCGCTGAAGCCGCGTCAGAAAGTGCCGGGGTAGGCGCCACCGTCCAGCAGAATGTTCTGGCCGGTCAGATAGCCGGCCTGCGCGCTGCACAGCATCGCGCAGATCGCGCCGAACTCGGCGGCCGTGCCAAAGCGCTGGGCCGGAATGCCCGCCCGGCGCTTGGCGGCCATTTCATCCGCCGAAGCACCGGTCTTGGCGGCGCCGGCCGCCATGGTCTTCTGCAGGCGTTCGGTATCGAAAGCACCGGGCAGCAGGTTATTGATCGTCACATTGCGGCTGGCAATGGCGCTCTGGCGCGCGATACCGGCCACAAAGCCGGTCAGGCCGGAGCGTGCGCCGTTGGACAGGCCCAGCACATCGATCGGCGCCTTCACCGCGCCCGAGGTGATGTTGACGATGCGGCCGAAGCCGCGCGCCGACATGCCATCCACCGTGGCCTTGATCAGCTCGATCGGCGTCAGCATGTTCGCATCCAGCGCGGCGATCCACTCATCGCGGCCCCATTGGCGGAAGTCGCCGGGCGGCGGGCCGCCGGCGTTGTTGACCAGGATGTCCACCTGCGGGCAAGCAGCCAGCGCGGCAGCACGGCCCTCGGCCGTGGTGATGTCGCCCGCCACGCTGCGCACCTCGACACCGGGATAGGCCGCGCGGATGGCCGCTGCCGTCGCCTGCAGCGCCTCGTCGCCGCGCGCGGTGATCACCACATTGACGCCCTCGGCGGCCAGCGCCTCGGCACAGCCGCGCCCCAGGCCTTTGCTGGCCGCGCACACCAGGGCCCAGCGCCCTTGAAGTCCCATGTCCATCGTGTTTACCTCATCTCCATCGCGTCAGCAGCCACACGCCAGCCAGCACCAGCGCGGTACCGGCGGCAACCCAGGGAGTGAAGGGCTCGCCGAGCAGCCACACTCCCATCAGAATCGTCGACATCGGGCCGATCATGCCGGTCTGGGCTGCCAGCGTGGCACCCAGCCGCTCGATCGCCATCATCACCATCAGCACCGGGGCAAAGGTGCAGGCGGTCGCGTTCAGCAGCGACAGCCACAGCACCTCGGGCGCCACCGTCGCCAGCGAGTCCAGCGGCCGCAGCAGCAGGAACTGCCCGATGCACAGCACGCAGGCGATGCTGGTGGCCAGACCGGTCAGGCGCAAGGCGCCCAGGCGCTTGACCTCCTCGCCGCTGTAGACGAGATAGACCGCATAGCTGACCGCGCTGCCGAACACCAGCGCAGCCCCCAGCACCACATCGGAACCCTGCAGCGTCAACTCCTGCCCGAACACCAGCAGCACGCCGGCATAGCTGATCGCCAAGGCCAGCAGCTGCCGCCCGGTGACCCGGCGCTTGAACAGCAGCCAGCCCAGGCCCAGCACCAGGGTCGGGTTCAGATAGAGGATCAGCCGCTCGAAGCTGGCGCTGATATAGGCCAGGCCGGCGAAATCCAGAAAGCTGGCCAGGTAATAGCCCGAGAAGCCCAGGCCCAGCAGCACCAGCCAGTCACGCCGCGTCAGCGGCGGCTTGCCCCGCCCCGCCCACCAGGACAGCAGCAGAAACAAAGGCAGCGCAAACAGCATGCGCAGCATGATCAAGGTGACGGCGTCGACGCCGTGGCGGTAGGCCAGCTTGACGATGATGGCCTTGCCGGAAAACGCGATCGCACCGCCGCCGGCGAGCAGCAAGCCGGGCCAGAGCGGTGTCGAGTCAGCGGAGGCACGGGCGGCGTTCATGGGCTGGCCATTCTAGGGAGGGCATGCCGGCGTGGAGCTACGCGGTGACCGCAGGTCGCACTGGGCGTCGCTTGTCCTTGGTCCCGCCTCAGCCTTGCAGGCCGCGCTGCCCATGCGGAACATGGGCAGCCCTTCGCCAGGCGTCGGACAGTGCGCAGGCACTGTCCTCGGTCCATCCTCAGCCTTGCAGGCCGCACCCGGCGCGCGGGACGCGCCGGGTTCTTCGGCGGGCGTCAGACAGGCCGCAGGGCCTGTCTTCTGTCCCGCCTCAGCGCCAGAACTTGCCGTCGGGGCCGACGATGGAGAGGTCGGCGTAGTCGAGGCCGGTGTGATCCGTGGGACTGAAACTCAGCTCAAGTCCGCCGAGGTCGAGCTTGCCCAGCCCATCCAGCGCCTTCAGAAGGCTGGCCCGGCTGGGTTCCTTGCCGGCTTTGCCGAGTGCCGCCACCAGCACCTTGGCAGCGGCAAAGCCTTCCAGATTGGCAGGCGTCAGCTCGGCGCGTCCCGCCGCAGTGGCCAGCTCGCGGGCTTCGCGCACCATCGGCGTTCCCATCGAACGCTCCGAGGGGAAGACCTGGCTGATCACCACACCGCGCGCCTGCTCGCCAAGCTGCTTGATGAAGCCCGACGAGGCGTTGTTTGACAGGGTCAGCAGCTGCGCGCTCGAGCCTGCCGCCCGCAGCAGCTTCAGCCCCGAACTGACAGCATCGCCGGTGCCAATGAAGAGCACGGCCTGGGTGTCAGCCTTGACCACCTGCGCGATCAGGGGACCGAGTTCAGGCTTGACGCGCGGAAACTTCAGCTGCGCCACGGCCTGCAGCTTGGCCTGCTGCAATCCTTTGAGCGCCCCGGCCGCCGAATCGGTACCGAAACTGTCATCCACATGCAGCAAGGCGATGCGGGTGACCCCGGTGGCCACCAGATGCTGGATCGCGCGCTCGGCCTCACGCTGGTAGGTCGCACGCACATTGAAGACCTGCCGGTTCACCGGCTCGTGCAGAAGCATCGCACCGGTGGACGGCGCCACCAGGGCCAGCCGGTGCTGGGCCAGCAGCGGCAGCACCGCCTCGGTGTGGGGTGTGCCGCGGGTCAGGAACAAGGCAAGCACCCCCTGCTCGATCAGCTTCTCGGCGTTGACAGCGGCCAGCTTGGGATCGAACTTGTCGTCCAGCGAGATCAGCTCGATCTTCTGCCCGCCGATACCGCCGCGCGCATTGACGGCGTCGAAGTAGAGCTTGGCGCCGTCGGTGATCTCCTTCACGCCGGCCGCCACCGGTCCGCTAAAGCCCGCCGTCTGGCCGATCTTGATCTGGGCCCAGGCCGGCAGCATCAGACCCAGGCTGCAGACCGCGGCCACCCAAACAGAACGCATGCGCATGATTGAAACCTCATCAGGCGACCGGTGCCGCCCACACTGGCGTGCATTGTGGCAAAGCAGCTGCCCAGCACTGTGGCAGACACGACATCTCAGCGCATCCAGCCCACAAGGCTTGCAACGAAGTGTGAAGTTTTGACGAGCCCGTCGGGTATTTAAATCAGTTTCATCAATTTGACTGAATCCCGCCTAAGCTGCGCCGATACCAGTCCCTGATGAAGAACGTCGTTGGAGTCCGAATGCGTTACCAAGACAGCGTGGCGAAAAGCGCGGAATACCTGAAACAGGCCCTGCCCCTGATGACTCGACAGCGGGCCGCCCTGCATCCGCTGAGCTACGCCGTCTGGTATGAGCATGTCAGCGGCCACAACGCCGAACTGAGCCGCGAGATCCAGGTCCTGACCGAGCGGGGTCAGACGCTGGACGAGTTCGACACCCGCGCCATCTACGCCCGACACATTGACAACAAGCCAGCCCTCGACGAGGCGGTGGCCAAGCGGCTCAGCGAGGGCCTGGCCCAAGTGCTGATGGATATGTCGAACTCGGCCTCCGAAGCCGGCAGTGCCAGTGAGCGTTTCGGCGATTCGCTGGACGGCTGGGTCAAGCAGCTGGATGCTGCAGCCGTATCGCTGCCGCTGCGCGAACTGTTGGCCGGCACCCGCGAGATGCGTGAGCACATGAGCCGCCTGCGCCAACGCCTGGACCGCAGCCAGCACGAGATCGAGTCACTGCGCAAGGAGGTTCAGCAGGCGCGCGGCGAAGCCTTGATCGACGCCTTGACCGGCTTGGCCAACCGGCGCGCCTTCGATCGAAGCCTGCAGCAATGCCTCAGCAGCGACGAGGTCGGCACGCCGACCGGCCCCTGCCTGATCCTCAGCGACATCGATCATTTCAAGCGCATCAACGACACGCATGGCCATACGCTGGGCGACGAGGTCCTGCGCCAGGTCGCGCAGGCACTCAAGAACGTGGCGCACAGCCATCACTTGGCCGCGCGCGTCGGCGGCGAGGAGTTTGCCGTGCTGATGCCCAGTGCCGGCCTGCACGAAGCCATGATGCTGGCCGAGCAGATGCGCGAACAGATTGCCGCCCAGGACATGGCCGGCTCAGGCGTCAGCGTCGGGCGTATCACCATCTCGCTCGGCGTCACACAGCTCGCTGCGACCGAGAGCGCGCAGGATTTCGTCGCCCGCGCCGACCGCGCGCTCTATTCCGCCAAGCATGAGGGCCGCAATCGTGTCTCCGTGCTGGCGGCTCCCCAGCAGCCCGGCCCCGGCGCCCGTATGGCCGCATGAAGCTCAGGCCCGCTCCGACCTGACCTTGCTTGCCATCGCTGTCCCATGGATTGCGGTGCAGCTCTCCGGCCGGGGCCGATTTCCGTCTCATAATGCGGCGCATGGCTGACATGCTTCCTGTTGATTGCGCGGGCTGTGGCCTCAACCTGCCCAAGGGAAAGGCACCATGCTGAAGCTGCCCCAGACATCCCTGCGCGCCGCTGTGGCGCTGGCGCTGGGCCTCGGCCTGATCGTGCCAACCGGCAGTCTGCTGATCTACGAAAGCAACCTGACCCGGCGCGTCGCGATGGACGATCTCCAGCGCGACCTGAACCGCGTGGTCGAGGTGCTGTCGCTGTCGCTGTCCGAGCCGATCTGGCAGGTCTCGCCCGAGCTGGCCGAGCCGATGATCAATGCGCAGTTCGACGATCCGCGCTTTGTGTCCGTGCTGATCACCGAAAGTGCGGCCTCCAAGCCCTTTCTCGAAAAGCGCAGCGAGGGTGCGGTTGATCCGGCGCTGATCCTGAGCCTGTCGCGCCCGGTGCTGCGCGATGGCCGCGAGATCGCCACCCTCACCGTCGAGGTGACGGCTGCCCCGCTGCTGGAGCGTCGCCGGGCCGATCTGATCCGCACCTTGTGGCGCAGTGGGCTGACGCTGACGCTGTCGCTGGCACTGATCCTGATCGTGCTGCAGCGCCGTGTGCTGCAGCCGATGGCCCGCCTCAGTCAGGCGGCGGCGCGGCTGGCGGTCGGCAAGCTGGACGAACCCCTGGTCACGCAAGGCGACGACGAGATCGCGCGGGTGGGCGAAGCGATGGAGCGGATGCGCATCGCGCTGCTGAAAGCCTTCGAGGAGTTGCGCCAGCATGCCAGCACGCTGGAGTCCCAGGTGGCCGACCGGACTGCCGAGCTGACCTCGGCCAACGCCGAACTCACGCAGGCGCTGGCCAATCTGAAGACCGCGCAGCGCGAACTGGTCGAATCAGAGAAGCTGGCCTCGCTGGGCCGCCTGGTGGCCGGCGTCGCGCATGAACTCAACACGCCGCTGGGCAATGCGCTGACCGTGGTCTCAGCCCTTGAAGACCGCTGGGGCGCCCTCGACGAGATGCTGTCCAACGCCACACCGATGCGTCGCAGCGTGCTCGAGGAACTGGTCAAGGACACGCGCCGCGGCCAGGACATCCTGCAGCGCAATGTCCGCAAGGCGGCCGATCTGGTGCGCGATTTCAAGCAGGTGGCCATCGACCAGACCAGCGACACGCGGCGCGACTTCGAACTGGCCCAGGTGATCGAGGATGTGCTGGTGATGGTCGAGCCCAGCTTCAAGCACACCCCCTTCTCGATCAAGACCGAGCTGGAAGCCGGCATCACGATGAATTCCTACCCTGGCGCGTTGGGGCAGGTCTTGACCAATCTGCTGATCAACGCGCTGGTGCATGGCTTCGAGCAGCGCGATCATGGGAACGTGCAGGTGAGTTGCCGCCACCTGAGCGACGGGCAGGCCGAGTTGCGCGTCTCCGATGACGGCAAGGGCATGGACGAGTCGGTGCGCGCCGCATCTTCGACCCCTTCTTCACCACCCGCTTGGGCACCGGTGGCTCCGGGCTGGGCATGCACATCGTGCACAACATCGTGTGCAATGTGCTGGGCGGCCAGATCGAAGTCATCAGCCGCCCCGGCGAAGGCACGCTGATGTTGATCCGGCTGCCCTTGGAAGCACCGCAGAGCAGCGCGCCTGAACAGTCGATGCTGGACTGAACCAGAACTCCCCCGGCGGCTCCGCCCGTGATCGGGAGGCCCGCCTGAGCAACCTGATTACTGCGAGGCAGCCGACGCCGCGGGCAGAGCGGACGCGGGTGCTGCGGGTGCCGAGGCGGCTGCTGCGGACGCGGCCGGTTCGCTATGCGACTCCACACCATGCTTCTCGCCGCTCATGTCGATGTCGCCGCCTTTGCTCAGGATGAACAGGGCGAGTGCAGCGAAGACCAGAAAGCCCAGGGCAATTTTCCACATATCAAAGAGTCCTTGGTTGAGGGATTTGGTGACAGTCTTGCAGACCGAACTGACGCCACGCTGGCAACGCTTGCAGCAGGCCGGCGATCTGTCACTGAGCCATGAAAACGGCCCCGACGGGCCGTTGTGTTTTGCTTGCGGTCCTGCCTCAGCCGGCGTCGCACCGTGCGCAGGCACCAATGAATGACGGTCCCGAGGGGCCGTCGTGTCTTGCTTTCGGCCCTGCCTCAGCCAGCGTCGCACAGTGCGCAGGCACCAATGAATGACGGCCCCGAGGGGCCGTCGTGTCT
This sequence comes from Roseateles sp., assembly GCA_015657635.1. Lineage (GTDB taxonomy): Bacteria > Pseudomonadota > Gammaproteobacteria > Burkholderiales > Burkholderiaceae_C > JACDQM01. The sequence goes on along the minus strand of JACDQM010000021.1, from coordinate 6,131 downwards.
TGCTTTCGGCCCTGCCTCAGCCCGTCCGCTTGCAGGCGGCCGGGCCTTCAGCCGGCGTCGCACAGTGCGCAGGCACTGTGCTCGGCCCGGCTTCAGTCACCCGCGTAGATGTCGCGGTCTTTGGTTTCGCGGACGAACAGCATGCCGATCACGAAGGTGATGGCGGCAATGGTGATCGGGTACCACAGGCCGTAGTAGATGTTGCCGTTCTGGGCCACCATCGCGAAAGCGATCGTGGGCATCAGGCCGCCGAACCAGCCGTTGCCGATGTGATACGGCAGGCTCATCGAGGTGTAGCGGATGCGGGTCGGGAACATTTCAACCAGCATCGCGGCAATCGGGCCGTAGACCATGGTCACGTAGATGACCAGGATCGACAGGATGCCGACGATCTTCCACCAGCTGGACGACAGCGGCTTGATCGGATCAGCCTTGGCCGGATAGCCCGCTGCCTTCATCGAATCCGCGATGTCCTTCTTGAAGGCCGCAATCGCCTTGGCCGATGCATCGTCGAACTTGTGGCCGCCAGCGGTCAGGGAGCCAGTGGGCGCCTCGATGACCTTGTCGCCGATCTGCACCTTGGCGTTGGCGCCAGGCGTTGCCACGGTTTCATAGCTGGCCGACTGCTGGGCCAGCGAGCGCTTGGCGATGTCGCAGCTCGAGGTGAAGCTCACGTCACGCGCAATCGGGCTGCCCTGGAACGAGCACTGGGCCGGGTCCACCGACACCGTGATCTTGGCGTTCACCTGCGCAGCAGCCAGCTTGGGGTTGGCGGCTTCAGTGAGTGCCTTGAACAGCGGGAAGTAGGTGACGATGGCCAGCAGCAGGCCCGCCATGATGATGGGCTTGCGGCCGATCTTGTCGGACAGGGTGCCGAAGATCACGAAGAACGGCGTGCCGATGATCAGCGAGACCGCCACCAGGATGTTGGCCGTCGGGCCGTCGACCTTCAGCACATTGGCCAGGAAGAACAGCGCATAGAACTGGCCCGAGTACCAGACCACGGCCTGACCGGCGACGAGGCCGAACAGCGCCAGGATGACGATCTTCAGGTTCTTCCACTGGCCGAAAGACTCGGACAGCGGTGCCTTGGAGGTCTTGCCCTCGGCCTTCATCTTCTGGAAGGCAGGCGACTCATTCATCGACAGACGAATCCACACGCTGATGGCCAGCAGCAGGATCGACACGATGAAGGGAACACGCCAGCCCCAGTCACCGAAGGCTTCTTCGCCGATCAGTGTGCGGGTGCCCAGGATCACCATCAGCGACAGGAACAAGCCCAGCGTGGCGGTGGTCTGGATCCAGGCCGTGTAGGCCCCGCGACGGCCATGCGGCGCGTGCTCGGCCACGTAGGTGGCGGCACCGCCGTACTCGCCGCCCAGGGCCAGGCCCTGCAGCATGCGCAGCACGATCAGGATCACCGGCGCTGCCACGCCGATGGTGGCGTAGTTGGGCAGGATGCCGACGACGAAGGTCGACAGGCCCATCAGCAGGATGGTCACCAGGAAGGTGTACTTGCGGCCGATCATGTCGCCCAGGCGACCGAACACCAGTGCGCCGAAGGGGCGCACGATGAAGCCCGCAGCGAAGGCCAGCAGCGCGAAGATGAACGCGGCTTGCGGATCAAGGCCCGAGAAGAATTGCTTGGCGATGATGGCCGCCAAGGAACCGTAAAGGTAGAAGTCGTACCACTCGAACACCGTACCGAGCGAGGAGGCGAAGATGACCTTCTTCTCCTCCGCGGTCATCGGTGCGTTCTTCGCCACCGCAGTTGTCGTCGCCATGTGCTTGTCTCCGTCTGAACAGGCTTTGGACACACCGACCGGTGCGTCCTTCTGAGCGCGACTATCAAGGGCGGCTCTGACCTGCTTCTGACGCGGGACTTAGGCCAAACTGACAAACACGGAAGAAACCCTGGGGTTTTCTTCCTCAATGCGAAATTGCACCGGGACCGCGGGTAATCACCAGGGCCTCAATGGCGGCGCAGCACCTGCGGCCGCGGCGCGCCAGCGGACTCCCAGGCCCCGCTGGCAAACCAGGGGTCGCCCTTCAGATAGGCCGCCAGCATCGGCAGCGCATCCAGACCCCAGAACAGCTTGCCATCGACAGCAATCGTGGGCACCCCGAACACACCCTGCTCCAGCGCCTGCTCAGTGGCCTCGCGCAATTGCTGCTTGACCTCCTCGCTGGCGGGATCGCGCAGCGGCGCCAGGTCCTGCTGCAGCGCCTCCAGCCGCGCCGCATCGTTGGCATCGGCACCGGCACTGCGCCACACGTGATGGAACAGCTTCTCCACCACCAGGCGATTGGGCGTGCGGTCCGCAGCCTGGCAGGCCAGGGCCAGGCGCAGCAGCGGCAAGGGGTTGAACGGATGGCGGGCGGGCATGTCCAGCGGCACTTGCAGCTGATAGGCCAGCCAGGCCACCTGGCGGTAGGTCCAATCGCGCTTGGGCGCTATCTCGGCCGGACCTTTCTGGCCGAACGCGTGCAGCAGACCGGCAAACAGCACCGGTCGGTATTCGACTTCATAGCTGAGGCCCGCCAGCGCCTCGGGCAAGCGCTCGAAAGCCAGTGCCGCATAGGGCGAGATGGGGTCGAAATAGAACTGCAACAGTTTCATGGCTCAGGCCTCATTGACGGCAACAGTGGTGACGCCCAGCGCCAGCAAGCGGGCGCGCCGCTCAGGCAGGCGCGTCAGGATGGCAAGCCGCGCCGCGTCATCCGCGCGCGACCAGGCCGAGATTTCATCAATGCTGCGCGCGCAGCCTTCGCACCAGCCGGTGGCGGGGTTCATTCGGCACACATTGGTGCAAGGGGATTTCACGTTCATGCCGTTCTGCTGGTTCATGCCTGCACCACATCGATCACCGATGCGCCAGTCAGGCTCTGCAATTGTTCGGGCGTCATCTTGAATACGCCATTCGGATGCCCCGAGGCTGCCCAGATCACATCGAAGCGGAACAACTCGCGGTCGATGAAGAGCAGCGGCGGACCGGCACCATCGGCCGGCGCAAAGCCCAGCGGCGAGACGCCGCCAATCGAGAAGCCGGTGCGCGCCTTCACATAGTCGGCATCGGCCCGGCCGAGCGGCCCGGTGAGCGCCTTCAGCTTCTTCTCATCCACACGCTTGTCGCCCGAGGCGATCACCAGCACTGCGTGTTCATCGGCCTTGCGACGGAACACCACCGACTTGGCGATCTGGCCCAGGCTGACGCCCAGCGCATCGGCCGCCTCCTGGGAGGTCCGCGCTGCCACGTCAAGCCACAGCGGCGCCTGCGGGTGCGCCTTGGCGGCCAAGGCGGCCACCACGCGCTGAAAGCCTTCGGGGCGAGCGCCGGACTGCGGCAGGCTCCGGCTTGTGTCTTCACTCTGCATGGGCCTCATTCTCGCCCAGGCCCGAACTTCGTTCAGCCGCCGACCACACCCGCCGCGCGCAGCGCCCGCTGCTCGGCCTCGCCGTAGCCCAGCGCGGCCAGCAGCTCCGCCGTCTGCGCGCCCAGCGCGGGTGGGCCTTGGCGCAAGGGCAGGCGCGCGCCATCCAGGCTCAGCGGCAGCAGCGGCATGCGGGTCTCGATCGCGCGGCCGGCACCGCTGGCGTCCGCCGGCACCGTGGCCGGTGCCAGGCCGCCGGTGGCGCACAGATGCGGGTCGTCGAACAGGGCTTCGGGCCGCGTGATCGGTGCATAAGGCAGGCCATTGCGCTCGAAGCGCAGGCCCAGTTCGGCCGCACTGAAGGCCGCAAAGCGATCCCGCAGCAGCGGCAGCAGCCAGTCGCGCGACTGCACACGGCTGTTGTTCGTGGCCAGCCGCGCATCGGCTGCCAGGTCGGCAAAGCCGAACTCGCGGCACAGCGCCGTCCACTGCGTGTCGCTGACCGCGGCCAGAAAGACCTGCTCGCCGCCCAGCACCGTGAACACGTCGTACAGCGCCCAGGCGCTGATGCGGCTGGGCATGGGCGCGGCCGGCGGCCGGTCACCGCGAACTGCATCATGTGCTGCGCCACCAGCAGCACATTGTTTTCAAACAGCGCGCTCTGCACCTGCTGGCCCTGCCCCGTGCCGCTGTCGGCACGGTCGCGCTGCAGCAGCGCAGCCAGCGCGCCGATGGCGCCGAACATGCCACCCATGATGTCGTTGACGCTGGCTCCGGCGCGCAGCGGCCGGCCTTCCGGCCCGGTCATATAGGCCAGGCCGCCCATCATCTGCACCACCTCGTCCAGCGCGGTGCGTTCTTCGTAGGGGCCGGGCAGGAAGCCTTTGTGCGAGACATGGACCAGGCGTGGGTTCAGACGCTGCAGCGTCTCGGGCCCCAGGCCCAGGCGCTCCATCGTGCCGCTCTTGAAGTTCTCACTGAAGACATCGGCCGTCGCCACCAGCTTGAGCACGATCTCCAGCCCGCGCGGATCCTTGGCGTCCAGCGCCAGGCTCTTCTTGTTGCGGTTGAACATTGCGAAGAAGCCAGCGCCCGAGCCCAGCAGGCGGCGCGTGCTGTCGCCCGCCAACGGCTCGACCTTGATGACCTCGGCCCCCAGGTCCGCGAGGATCATGCCGCAGCTCGGCCCCATCACCATATGCGTGAACTCGACCACGCGCACGCCCGCCAGCGGCAGCTTGTTGTTGACGGCCTCAACCATGGGCAGCTCCCGCTGCGACAGCCGGGCGACGCCCGTTCGCATAGACGAAATCGCGCGGCAGGCCGGCGGCCGGCAGCATGCCGTACAGCGGCTCGCCCGGCAGGCCGGCCTGCAGCGCGGCGCGCGCGGCTTGCAAGGCCTCCAGATCAACGCCGGTGCGCTGGCCCATCGCCTCGAACATGAAGATCAGGTCTTCGGTGGCCACATTGCCCGATGCCCCCGGCGCGAACGGGCAGCCGCCCAGCCCGCCCTGCGAGGCATCGAAGCTGCGCACGCCGGCCTCGAAGGCCGCCAGGCAGTTGGCCAGGCCCAGGCCACGCGTGTTGTGCATATGCGCAGCACCCGCGCGCTCGCCCAGGGCTGCGCGCAAGCGGGTGAACAGGCGCCGCACCTGGGCCGGATTGGCCATGCCGGTGGTGTCGGACAGGCCGACCTCGTCAGCACCCGCCTCGGCCAGCGCCTCAGCCAGTACCAACACCTCGTCCTCCGGCACCGCGCCCTGCAGGCTGCAGCCAAAGGCCGTCGACAAGCCCACCTCCAGCCGCGTCTGCGGCGCGCGCTCGCGGCGCAGTGCTGCGATGCTGCGCAGCTCATCCACCATCTGCGCCGGGCTCTTGCGCACATTGGCCAGCGAATGCGCCGGGCTGGCCGACACCGGCACGGTGAGCTTGTGCGCGCCCGCCGCCAGCGCGGCCTCAGCCCCGCGCAGATTGGGCACCAGCGCCATCGCGGTGAGGCCGGGCAGCGTGCAGGCATGGCTTACAAGCTCGGCGGCATCGGCCATCTGCGGCAGCAGGCGGGCCGGCACGAAGGAGGCCAGCTCGATCTCGCGCAGTCCGGCCGCATGCAGCGCGTCTATCCAGGCCAGCTTGGCCGGCGTGGCCATGCGGCGTGCGACGTTCTGCAATCCGTCGCGCGGGCCGACCTCGCTGATCAGCACATCGATGTCGTTCATTCCCATCCTTGCATTCCGTAAGCGCGCCGCTGAACTCAGTCGCCCGCGTCGACCGCCAGACCCGCCAGCACCAGGCGTGTGATCAGGCGCTCTGCCGCTGCATAGTCGCCCTCCTCCAGCACCGGCTTGCCCAGCAGGATCGCGAACTGCGGCGCCAGGTCGGCATAGGCTTGCGTGCTGGCCCAGATCGTGAACATCAGGTGGCGGTAGTCCAGCCGGGCGACGCGCTTCTCGCGTGCCCAGCGCTCGAAGGTCTTCACATCGGCCTTCAGCGCCGGCAGCACCAGCTGCTCGATCGCATCGCGAAAGCGCGGCGCGCCGGCCATCACCTCGCGCGCGAACACCTGTGAGCCGGCCGGCCGCTCGCGCGAGAAGCGCAGCTTGGCGGCGATGTAGTCGCGCATGGCCGCCTCAGGGTCAGCGCCGGCCACGATGCCGCCCATGCGCTGCAGCCATTCGGTCAGCACCTCGTCGAGCACCCGCCGATACAGCGCCTCCTTGCTCGGGAAGTAGTACAGCAGGTTGTGCCGGCTGATGCCGACG
>JACDQM010000181.1 GCA_015657635.1 Roseateles sp. | reverse complement strand
CGTCTTGGCGTTCTCGGCGGCCCAATGCGTGATCCGCGCTGCCGTGTGGATCACCTCTAGCGGCAGCACGGCGTGCAAGCTCACCTCGGCGTCAGCAATGCCGAAATCCAGCGTGTTGGGCATCAGGAAGAGGGTGCCGCTCATTGTCTTTTCTCCAGGGCGGGAAGCTGCAGGCCTGCGCTTCTGAGCAGGCGGCAGGTGCGGATCAGCGGCAGCCCGATCAGGGCGGTCGGGTCGTCGGATTCGATCGAATCGAGCAGTGCAATGCCCAGGCCTTCTGCCTTGGCGCTGCCGGCACAGTCGTACGCTGGCTCGGCATCGAGATAGGCCTCGATCTCTTCGCGGGAAAGTTCTCTGAACCGGACGCGCACCGGGGCCAGGTCTTGCGCGACAAAGCCGCGATCCATGCAAACCACGGCCAATGCGGTCTGGAAAGTGACTTCGCGGCCGCTCATCGCAGCAAGCTGCTCCCGGGCGCGTTCCCGATTGCCGGGCTTGCCCATGGCGAGTCCGGCCAGGTCGGCCACCTGGTCCGAGCCGATGACGATTGCATGTGGAAACGTGGCTGCAACGGCCTGCGCCTTGGCCAGGGCAAGCCGGATGGCTGTGTCCTTCGGGCATTCGTTCTGCCAGGCGGTCTCGTCAACCTCAGGCGCGCAGATCTCGAAGGGGATCTGCAGCCGAGACAGGAGTTCGCGGCGATAGGGGGAGGTCGAGGCAAGGATGAGCGGCTGCGGCGCTTTTGCTGGGAGCAACATGGGGTGATTGTCCCATCGGGCGCTGCGGGCATTGGCTGGGGTCTCTTACACTTCGCGGATCATGAGCAGCAGCCGTAAACCTTCCCGCCCCCTCGATCCTCGCAAGCTTGACCTGGAAGCGATGGCTCGCGACGCCCAAAGCCTGAGCGGCGAATGGGCGGCGTCAGAGTTGCTGCGCCTGGCAGAGTCGGCAGCGCCGGAAGCTCCGGCCACTGAATGGCCGGTGATCGACTGGGCGGCTCGGGCCGAATTGCGCGAGCAGCGTGGCGTCGAGCCACAGATCTGGCTGCACCTGAAGGCGCAAGCGCAAGTCAGACTGACCTGTCAGCGCTGCCTGCAGCCGGTCCAAGAGGACTTGTCGATCGACCGCTGGATCCGATTTGTGCGCGACGAGGAGATGGCCGCTGAGCTCGATGCCGAGGGCGACGACGATGTGCTGGCTTTGAGTGGGCGGCTTGACCTGCAACAGTTGGTCGAAGACGAACTCTTGCTGGCCTTGCCCTTGGTGCCGCGCCATGAGCAGTGCCCGCAGCCCTTGCCGCTGGCTGTCGGCGAAGAGGATATTGCTGAAGAAGTCGAGAAGCCCAAGCCCTTTGCGGCGCTCGCGGCGCTCAAGGGCAAGACCAAGTCCTGAGCATTTAGGCCGCTCTGGTTTGGACGCCTGAGTGAGCCGTGCTAGAATATCGGGCTTTCCCCGGTTTGAGGGTCATTGCGCATGGCGGCTCGTTGCAGAAGCCTGTGCTCAGCGCGTGGTGCGCATGATCTTGGTCGCCGGGGTCGGGGCTAGTTCGTCGGCATGCGCAGCCTGCCTGATCTGCCCGCTAGCCTCAACCACCGGAACCGACACCGGACCCTAGGAGAAATCATGGCCGTTCAGCAAAACAAGAAGTCGCCTTCCAAGCGTGGCATGCACCGTTCGCACAATGCCCTGGTGAATCCGGGCACCGCGATTGAGCCGACCACCGGCGAGGTGCATCTGCGCCACCACATCAGCCCCAACGGTTTCTACCGTGGCCGCAAGGTGCTGAAGACCAAGGCCGACGCCTGAAGTCTTTGAGTTGCGCGCTGGCCGGTTCATGGCGGCGGCGCGACATCAATGCGAGCGAATGATGTACACGAGGCCCGGCCTGCAGCTGATGCGGTGCCGGGTTTCTGTGTTTGTGCGCAGCCCTTTGTTGCGGGTGCGCCCGCTTGTTTGCGACTCCGTGCTCGCGTAAGGTCGGCGCCTGCTTGTTGGCGGGCCGACTCCGCATGCCACACCGTTGATTGCCTCGATGACTTCATCTGATTCCCGAGCGCCCACCGTGGTGCGTCTTGCGGTCGACTGCATGGGCGGCGACCACGGCCCTTCGATCACCTTGCCGGCTTGCCAGGCCTTCTTGGCGAAGCACCCGGATGCAGAGTTGCTGCTGGTGGGTCTGCCTGATGCGCTGGCGCCGGCCGCGGCTTGGCCGCGTTGCCAGCTTGTGCCGGCCAGCGAGGTGGTCAGCATGGATGACCCGGTCGAGGTGGCGCTGCGCCGCAAGAAGGACTCGTCGATGCGGGTCGCCATCAATCAGTTGAAGGCGGATGCCGGCGGGCGCGCGGCGGCCCAGGCGTGTGTGTCTGCAGGCAACACGGGTGCACTGATGGCAGTGGCGCGATATGTGCTGAAGACGCTTGAGGGGATTGACCGGCCGGCCATCGCGTCGGTGATGCCCAATGAATCGGGCGGCTTTACGACCGTGCTGGATTTGGGCGCCAATGTGGATTGCAGCGCTGATCACTTGCTGCAATTCGCCGTGATGGGCAGCGCCTTGGTCGCCGCTGTCGAGGGCAAGGCCAACCCCAGTGTGGGACTGCTGAACATCGGCGAAGAGGTGATCAAGGGCAGCGAGACCATCAAGCGCGCCGGTGAGCTGTTGCGTGCGGCGGCGGCAGCAGGACAGATCAACTTCCACGGCAACGTCGAGGGCAACGACATTTTCAAAGGGACGACGGATCTCGTCGTCTGCGATGGATTTGTGGGCAACGTCGCGCTGAAGACGGCTGAAGGTCTGGCGACGATGATCTCAACCATCATCCGCCAGGAGTTCAGCCGCAATCCGCTGACAAAGTTTGCGGCGCTGCTGGCCATGCCTGTGCTCAAGCGCTTCAAGGGCCGCGTGGATCATCGCCGTCTGAATGGCGCCGCCTTGCTGGGCCTGCGCGGGCTGGTGTTCAAGAGCCATGGCTCGGCCGACGCCTTCGCTTTCGAGCAGGCCTTGAACAGGGCTTATGATGCCGCCCGCAACCGGCTACTCGACCGGGTCCACGATCAAATCGTCGCGACTTTGCAGTCCATGCCGACTTCGGCGGCGGACTCGGAGCTCAGCGATGCTGGAGACAAGGCGGCCATCGCCGCGCAACTTGCATGACCAAGCCGCATACGACTCTGCGCTACTCGCGCATCCTGGGGACAGGCAGCTTTCTGCCGCCCAAGCGACTGACCAATGCCGACCTCGCAGCGCAGCTGGCGCTCGACGGCATCGAAACCTCGGATGAGTGGATCGTCGAGCGCACCGGCATCCGCGCCCGCCACTTTGCCGAGGCAGGCGTCAACGCCAGCGACCTGTCGCTGCCTGCCGCGCGTGCCGCGCTTGAAGCGGCCGGCGTTGACGCGGCCGAGATCGATCTGATCATCGTGGCGACGTCCACTCCGGACATGGTCTTCCCGTCGACGCCTGCCTGCTGCAGCAGAAGCTGGGCATTGCCGGCTGCGCAGCGTTCGATGTGCAGGCGGTGTGCTCGGGCTTCGTCTATGCGCTGACGGTGGCCGATTCGATGATCAAGAGCGGTGCTGCAAGCAAGGCACTGGTGGTCGGCGCCGAGGTGTTCTCGCGCATCCTGGATTTCAAGGACCGCACCACCTGCGTGCTGTTCGGCGATGGGGCCGGCGCCGTGGTGCTGGGCGCCAGTGATACGCCTGGAATTCTGGCCACCGAGTTGCATGCAGACGGCCGTCATGCCGGCATTCTGTGCGTGCCCGGTACGGTTTCCGGCGGCCAGATTCTGGGCGATCCGCTGCTGAAGATGGACGGCCAGGCCGTGTTCAAGCTGGCGGTCGGCGTGCTCGACAAGGTCGCGCGCTCGGTGCTGGAGAAGGCTGGGCGTAGCGAGTCCGATATCGACTGGCTGATCCCTCATCAGGCCAATATCCGCATCATGCAAGGCACGGCCAAGAAGCTGAAGCTGTCGCTGGACAAGGTGGTCGTCACTGTTGATCAGCATGGCAACACCTCGGCGGCTTCTATTCCGCTGGCTCTGGACTCGGCCGTGCGCAGTGGCCAGATCAAACCCGGTGAAACCGTCATGCTGGAAGGCGTGGGCGGAGGCTTCACCTGGGGCGCAGTGCTGCTGGACCTGTAAGACAACCCGCCACGACAAAGAAGAGACGAGCAAAATGAGCGCGACGTTCGCATTCGTATTTCCGGGCCAGGGCTCGCAGGCCGTGGGCATGCTCGATGCCTGGGGCGATCATCCCGAGGTGCAGCGCACCTTGGCCGAAGCCTCGGCAGCGCTGGGCGAAGACATCGGGGCCCTGATCAAGAGTGGCCCCAAGGAACAGCTCGACCTGACCACCAATACGCAGCCGGTCATGCTGACGGCGGGCATTGCCTGCTACCGCGCGTGGATCGCTGAAACGGGCCTGGTGCCCGCGGCGGCTGCCGGCCACTCGCTGGGCGAGTACACCGCCCTGGTCGCCGCTGGCGCGCTGAGCTTGGCCGACGCGCTGCCTCTGGTGCGCTTCCGCGCGAAGGCGATGCAGGAGGCGGTGCCCGTGGGTGCTGGCGCGATGTACGCCATCCTGGGCCTGGATGGAGAGCTCGTGCGCGAAACTTGCAAGCAGGTGGCCGCAGCCAGCGGCGAGGTGATCGAAGCTGTCAACTTCAACGACCCCAAGCAGACCGTGATTGCCGGCAGCAAGGCCGGTGCGGAGAAGGCGGCTGAGGCCTTGAAGGCGGCGGGCGCCAAGCGTGCGCTGCCGCTGCCGGTGTCGGCGCCTTTCCATTCCAGCCTGATGAAGCCGGCTGCGGACAAGCTCAAGGGCAAGCTCGCGACGACGGCATTTGCCGCCTTGCAGTTCCCGGTGGTGAACAACATCGATGTGGCCGTCGTCGACAGCGCCGACGCGCTGCGTGATGCGCTCTATCGCCAGGCCTTTGGCCCGGTGCGCTGGGTTGAGGTGGTGCAGGCGCTGAAGGCGCGCGGCATTCATCACATCATTGAGTGCGGGCCTGGCAAGGTGCTGGCGGGCATGGCCAAGCGCATCGATGGCGAGATCATCAGCACGACGGTGCTGGACCCGGCCTCCCTGGCCGAAGCGCGTGCGCTGCTGGCCTGAGGAAAGAATCAAACATGAGTGATACCAAACAAGTTGCGCTGGTGACTGGTGCCAGCCGGGGCATCGGCCGGGCCATTGCGCTGCATCTGGCGCAGCAAGGGTTTGCGGTGGTCGGCACGGCGACCACCGAGTCTGGCGCTGCTGCCATCACTGAAGCGCTGGCCCCGCTGGGCGGCCGCGGCCTGGTGTTGAACGTCAATGAGGCTGCGGCTTGCGATGCCGCGGTGGACGAGATCGTCAAGTCCCAGGGCGGTTTGCAGGTGCTGGTCAACAATGCAGGCATCACGCGCGACACCCTGGCGATGCGCATGAAGGACGAGGACTGGGATGCGGTGCTGGACACCAATCTGAAGGCCGTGTTCCGCATGAGCCGTGCCGTGATGCGCACGATGATGAAGCAACGCTACGGCCGCATCATCAACATCACCTCGGTGGTCGGCGCCTCGGGCAATCCGGGCCAGGCCAACTATGCGGCTGCTAAGGCCGGCGTGGCAGGCATGACGCGCTCGCTGGCTCGCGAACTGGGCAGCCGCGGCATCACCGTCAACTGCGTCGCCCCCGGCTTCATCGCCACCGACATGACCGAGGTGCTGCCGGAAGCGCAGAAGGCGGCACTGCTCGCGCAGATCCCGGTGGGACGTCTGGGCGCGCCTGAGGAAATCGCCGCTGCAGTGGCTTTCCTGGCGTCTGCGCAAGCTGCGTACATTACGGGCAGCGAATTGCATGTCAACGGAGGCATGTTCATGAATTGAGGTGAGCGCATCCCGCGCCCACCCACCGGATTTGCCCGGCCGGTGAAGGCTTCTTTGCTGTGACGTATGCCTACCTTAGGCGTGTCACTCTAGAGGCCTTAGAATCCCGGGCTGTTCCTAGCAAACCCCTCCTGGAGGAGTCATGAGCGATATCGAAGCACGTGTCAAGAAAATCATCGCCGAGCAACTCGGCGTGCCTGAGTCCGATGTGACCAACGAAAAGGCCTTCGTGGCTGATCTGGGCGCAGACTCGCTGGACACCGTGGAACTGGTGATGGCCCTGGAAGACGAGTTCGGCATCGAGATCCCGGACGAAGAAGCCGAGAAGATCACCACCGTGCAGCTGGCGATCGACTACGCCGTCAAGCACCAGAAGGCCTGAGCGCACAGCGCTTTGGTTTTTCCTTCAACTGATTCCCGTACCGCATGAGCCGTCGTCGCGTCGTTGTCACCGGTCTTGGTCTGATCAGCCCCGTGGGCAACACGGTGGCCGAAGGCTGGGCGAACATCCTGGCCGGTCAGTCCGGCATTGACCGCATCACCCGCTTCGATGCAAGCAACTTCGCCTGCCAGTTCGCTGGCGAGGTGAAGGGCTTCAACGTTGGAGACTACATCTCCAGCAAAGAGGCGCGGACGATGGACACCTTCATCCACTACGGATTGGCGGCGTCCATTCAGGCGGTGCAGGATGCCGGCTTGCCGACCGGGGATCAGTTGAGTGCAGAGCAGGCCGAGCGAATCGGCGTGCTGGTGGGCTCGGGCATCGGCGGCCTGCCGATGATCGAGGAAACCCACGCTGAGTTGACGAACCGCGGCCCGCGCCGCATTTCGCCGTTCTTCGTGCCGGCCTCGATCATCAACATGATCTCAGGCCACGTCTCCATCAAGTACGGCTTCCAAGGCCCGAACCTGGCGATCGTGACGGCCTGCACCAGCGGCCTGCACGCGATCGGTCAGGCGGGTCGCTTGATCGAGTATGGCGATGCGGACGTGATGATCGCCGGCGGTGCCGAGTCGACCGTCTCGCCGCTTGGCATCGGCGGCTTTGCTGCTGCGCGCGCTCTCTCCACTCGTAACGACGACCCCAAGACTGCGTCCCGCCCCTGGGACAAGGATCGCGACGGCTTCGTGCTGGGCGAGGGCGGCGGCGTGATGGTGCTCGAAGAGTATGAGCACGCCAAGAAGCGTGGCGCCAAAATCTATTGCGAGTTGGCCGGTTTCGGCATGGGTGCCGATGCGTACCACATGACCGCACCCAATGTGGATGGCCCCAAGCGCTCGATGCGCGCGGCGCTGCGCAACGCCGGACTCAATCCGGACCAGATCCACTACATGAATGCTCACGGCACTTCGACGCCGCTGGGCGATGTGAACGAGACGAATGCCATCAAGCTGGCCTTCGGCGATCACGCCAAGAACATGGTGGTGAGCTCGACCAAGTCGATGACCGGTCACCTGCTGGGTGGCGCTGGAGGCATCGAGTCGGTCTTCACCGTGCTTGCCGTGCATAACCAGGTGGCACCGCCCACCATCAACATCTTCAACCAGGATCCCGAGTGCGACCTGGATTACTGCGCCAACACGGCGCGTGAGATGAAGATCGAGTACGCCGCGAAGAACAACTTCGGTTTCGGCGGCACCAACGGCACCCTCGTCTTCAAGCGCTGCTGACGCGCCAGACTCCCGGTGCAGCCCGCGCTGCGTTCGCCTCCCGCGTTTGAAGTGAGCGTCGGCGGCGGCCGTGGCTGGCAGGTCCTTGCGGGTGCGGCCTTTGCGACGACGGCTGCAGCGCTGCTCGCTTGGATGCTCGAGCATCTGATGATCACTCTGCAGTGGACCGGTTCGCCTCTGGCGCTTGCTGGGCTGCTGCTGGCTGGCTTCTGCCTGTGTGTCTTGGCGGCCGTGCTGGGCTGGCGGGTCGCGGGCAGATCGGCAGGCTCGCTACGTTGGGACGGGCAGCGCTGGTGGCTGGCTGAAGCCGCCGAACCGCGAGCCGTCGGTGTGCAGCTGACGATGGATTTCGACCGCGCCGTCCTGCTGCGGCTCCGGGTTGTTGACATCGAGCGCAGTTCTTGGCGCCAGCCTTGGCCGCGTTACGTCATCCTCGTGCGTGCCCGCAATGCTTGGGCTTGGGGGCTGCTTCGAGCGGCGCTCAGCACGCATAGGCGCGACACCGTGACCTCCGGCAGGGTTTCTTGAAACGCGGCACCATGCGGGACGCTTGAAGCCTTGAACTTGGACGGACTCGCCCAAACTAAGCGGCGCACGACGCTGCCCCTCGCCGAGTCGGGCAGCACGGCATCCGTCTTTGTGGCGCGAGATGTGTCACATCACCTGAACTGCAATCTGCGAAAACCACATGAAGAATCTTGTTCATCCCCACCAAACTCTGGTGCGCTGGACCGGCGTTTTCTTGTCCGCTGCCGCACTCGCTGCGAGCCTCGGCCTGGCCCCGATGGGCGCACAGGCGCAGGCTCGTGAACTCCCTGACTTCACCGAACTGGTGGAACGCACCGGTCCGGCCGTGGTCAATATCCGTACAGCCGAGCGCATGCGTGTGCAGCAAGGCGTGCCGGAAATGGACGAGCAGATGCAGGAGTTCCTGCGCCGGTTCGGCGTGCCGATTCCGAATCAGCGTCGTGGTGCCCCGCGTGACGAAGATGCGCCTCAGCGCCGCGGTGTCGGCTCAGGTTTCATCATCAGCGCCGATGGCTTTGTGATGACGAACGCCCATGTCGTCGATGGCGCGGATGAGGTCCTGGTCACGCTGACGGACAAGCGTGAATTCAAGGCCAAGCTGATCGGAACCGATGCCCGCACTGACGTGGCGGTGCTGAAGATCGAGGCCAGCGGGCTGCCGGCGGTGAAGATCGGTGATGTCGGACGACTCAAGGTGGGCGAGTGGGTGCTCGCGATCGGCTCGCCCTTTGGTTTCGACAACACGGTGACGGCCGGCATCGTCAGCGCGAAGGCTCGTGACACGGGCGAGTTGCTGCCCTTCATCCAGACTGATGTGGCCATCAACCCCGGTAACTCCGGCGGGCCGTTGCTCAATATGAGGGGTGAGGTCGTCGGCATCAACTCGCAGATCTACAGCCGCTCGGGTGGCTTCATGGGCATCTCGTTTGCGATTCCGATCGATGAAGCCATGCGCGTGTCTGATCAACTGCGTGGCGGCGGCCGCGTGATCCGCGGGCGCATCGGCGTGCTGCCGGATGATGTCAGCAAAGAAGTGGCCGAGGCCATCGGCCTGGGCAAACCGGTCGGCGCGATCGTGCGCAGTGTCGTCGAGGGCAGTCCGGCCGAGAAGGCGGGCATCGAGGCCGGTGATGTGATCACCCGGTTCGATGGCAAGCAGGTCGAGAAGGCCAACGATCTGCGCCGCCTTGTCGCGTCGACCAAGCCGGGCAGCAAGGTGTCGGTCCAGGTCTTCCGCCGCGGCGAGAGCAAGGCGCTATCGGTCACCATCGCTGAGCTCACCGAAGAGCGCCCGCGCGCATCGGCAGATTCCAGCTCCCCGGCGGCCCCGGTCCAGGCCGGTGCGCTCGGGTTGACGGTCGTTGATCTGAGTGATGCCCAGAAGCGCGACTTGAAGTTGCGCCAGGGCGTGCGCGTGACTGCTTCTGAGGGAGCCGCCCTGCGCTCCGGTGTGCGGGAGGGAGATGTCATCCTCTCTGTGAACAACCAGGAGGTCAGCAACGCCAAGCAGTTCCAGACGCTGCTGGCTGCGGTGGACAAGAGCAAGGTTGTCACGCTGCTGGTGCGTCGCGACAACGCAGTCAGCTTCGTTCTGGTCAAGCCTGTTCGCTGAAGCGAACAGGCTGCTCCCGGGCCCGTCGGCGCAGTCTGCACATCCGACTGCGTTGGCGGGTCTTTTCATCAGGCGACATTTTTGGGCGGTTTTGTCCCTGCTTTGAGGTCAGGAGCTTGAAGTTTGCGCCTGCTTACTTGAGTGCTTCCCGAGGCATTCGAGCACGGGTCAGATAGAATCATGGCTCGCAAGCTGGGTTTTGGGGTCTTTGCAGGCGTAAAGCTTGGTGAACTCAGACTGTCCCCAGGACATTCACAGGAGTTTGTTGATAAGCTGTGGATAAATTGATGTTGGCGACTCGCAACGAGCTCGAAGGTGCTTGTGCCGCGGTCCCGCCTCCAGGCCTTTTGGCTACAATGGAAGCCCAACAAGCAGTTGCCAGAAGTTTT
>JACDQM010000180.1 GCA_015657635.1 Roseateles sp. | reverse complement strand
GCGCGTGAAGTCGAGCGTAAGAAGGTCGGTCTGCACGGCGCTCGCCGCCGGAAGCAGTTCAGCAAGCGCTGATCGACTTGCTGTTCCACCGGACTTGTTCGGTGGATGCAGACAACAAGGCCGCTGCAAAGCGGCCTTGTTCATTTGTGGCGTGCGTCAAAGCCCTGGTTTCGCACAGGGGCAAGTCTCGGGATGGCATGATTCGTCCCAATACTTGAGCGTAGGGCTGGGAGATAATTCGCCAGCGTCAACACATTAGGAATCCGTATGAGCGCAGTTCTCGAATCGACCTTGGCTGGAGTCTCTGACATGCCGGCACCTCTGGTCTTCACCGACAGTGCCGCCGACAAGGTGCGGGACTTGGTTGCTGAGGAAGGCAACCCAGAGTTGAAGCTGCGCGTCTTTGTGCAGGGCGGCGGCTGTTCCGGCTTCCAGTATGGCTTCACCTTCGATGAGGCCGTCAACGAAGACGA
This sequence comes from Roseateles sp., assembly GCA_015657635.1. Classification (GTDB taxonomy): domain Bacteria; phylum Pseudomonadota; class Gammaproteobacteria; order Burkholderiales; family Burkholderiaceae_C; genus JACDQM01. Next base: position 86,685 of record JACDQM010000180.1, on the reverse strand, counting down.
CACGCAGATGAACAAGAACGGCGTGACGCTGCTGATCGACGCCATGAGCCTGCAGTATCTGATGGGCGCCGAGATCGACTACAAGGAAGACCTGCAGGGCGCGCAGTTCGTGATCAAGAATCCGAACGCCTCGACCACCTGCGGTTGTGGATCGAGCTTCTCGGTCTGAACGCCAGTCGCCTCCGCGTCGTGTGATCAAAAAGCCGCCCTCGGGCGGCTTTTTGCTGATCTGCTTGCGCCAGTATTCGATTCAGGCGTGAGGTCTTCAGGCGGGATGGTAGGCGCCCAAAATCCTCGGCCCTGCCGCGCCAGTGACCGCCGGCAGATTGCCGCTTAGATGCGAGCAGTGTCGCGCGGCCAGCCAGGCAAAGGCTGCGGCCTCCACTTGCATGGCCGGCAAGCCTTGTGAGTCTGTGCGTGCCACCGAGAAGCTCGGAAGAAGCACCTTCAGCCGACGCATCAGCTGCAGGTTCAAGGCCCCCCCGCCACAGACGAGCAAGTCGCCTTTAGCCGGGCCGTGGTCGTGGATGCTGCTACTGATGCAACGTGCCGTCAGCTCAAGCAGTGTGGCCTGAACATCGCAAGCGGCCGCATCTGACGCGTGCGTGCGGAGCTTGCTGCTCAGCCACTCCGGGTTGAACAGATCCCGGCCGGTGCTGCGCGGTGGCGGCTGGCGGAAGTAGGGTTCATCCAGCATGGCTGCCAGCAGATCGGGCAAGACCTGGCCGCTGGCGGCCCAGTCGCCATTGGCATCGTAGTCACGCCCTTGGTGCTGATGAATCCATGCGTCCATCAGGCAATTGCCTGGACCGCAATCAAATCCTTTGATCGTTCCTTCCGGCCCGAGCAGGCTGATGTTGCTGATGCCGCCGACATTCAGTACCGCGACATCCTGCTCGGCGCGAGCGAACAGCGCAGCGTGAAAGGCTGGCACCAAGGGAGCACCCTGGCCGCCTGCTGCGACATCGCGGCTGCGCAGGTCGCAGACAACGGCCATCCCCGCAAGCTCTGCCAGCAGGGCGCCATTGAGCAATTGCAGGGTATAGCCGACGCCATCGAACTCGCCCGGCCGATGGCGGATGGTCTGGCCATGGGCGCCAAGAGCGCGGATCTGGGCTGCGGCATATCCGCTGCTGGCGAGCAGACTCGCCACGGTATCCGCGTAGCTGCGTGCCATTGCATTGGCAGCCAGCGCGCAGCGGTGGGCTTCATCGGGGCCGGGGCTGTTCAAGGCCAGCAGTTCAGCGCGCAGCGGCGCAGGAAATGGCTGGAACTGGTGAGCCAGCACCTCCATGGCCTGACCCTTCGGTCCGGGGAAACTGGCCAGCACGGCGTCGATGCCGTCCAGCGACGTGCCTGACATCAGGCCGATATAGAGCTCAGCGCTCATGCGAGCGGCATCGGTCAATCAGCGCCGCTGACACCCACGCCGATCGACTCAGCCACCGCCAGCTGGCTCTTGATGCTGGCCACGGTCTGCTTGAACTGGGCTTTGGCCGAGGCCGGCAGCACGACGGCCTCAGAGGCGCGGGCAATCACACGTGGGTCCTGGTGCTGGCCCTTGACGCGGAATTCGAAGTGCAGATGGGGGCCGGTGGCCCACCCTGTCGCGCCGACGGCACCGACTCGCTGTCCTTGATCGATGCGCTGGCCCTTCTTGACATCGATGCGGCTGAGGTGGGCGTACACCGTCTGGCGCTCGCCCGCATGGCGGATGTAGACGACGTTGCCGAAGCCGTTCTGCCAGCCGGCAAACTCCACCAAGCCGTCGCCGACGCTGCGCACCGGCGTGCCGGTAGGCGCGCCGTAATCCACACCCAGGTGAGCCCGCCACTTCTGCAGGATCGGATGGAAGCGCATCGCGAAGCCCGAGGTCACGCGCGAGAACTCCATCGGGCTGGCGAGGAAGGCGCGGCGCTTGCTCTGGCCGTCGAAGCCGTAGTAGCCACCCTTGGTGCTGGCGTCCTTGTACCAAACGGCGGCATGGCTGCGGCCGTTGTTGACGAACTCTGCCGCGACAACGCGACCCGCGGCCTGGCCCCAGTTGATCGGTTCGCCATCCGCCGTCATCGATTCGAAGACAACCGAGAAGCGATCACCCTTGCGCAACTCGCGGTGGAAGTCGATGTCTCCCGAGAACATGTCGGCCATCTGAGACGCAATGGCGTCGGGGATGCCAGCTTCGTCGGTGGCGGCGAACAGCGAGGTCTTGATCTGCCCGCTGCCCAGCAGCACCTGCGGTGTCAGCGGTGCGGCCTCAAGCTTGGCGCTGAAGCTGTTGCCGTTGCGGCTGATGCTGAGGCGGCTGAAATGTGTGGCCTGCTGATCGCTCAGCTCGGCAGGGAAGCGCACCACCAAGCCCTGCACCTTGCCTGAGGGGTCGGCGCTGAGTTGCACCAGCTTGCCGGCGCGCCCTTGCAGCACGCGGCGGGCGACCGGATCGTTGCGCAGGAACAGTGCAGCAGCCGGATCGAAGGCGCCCATGCGCTGCAACAGGGTGTCCGCCGTGTCGCTGCTGCGGGTCTGATCATTGCGAACCAGCGAGAGCTTGTGGACGGCCAGGTCGCTGAGCTGTTCATCCAAGCCCGGCAGCGCGAGGGGCTCGCTGATCGTGTAACGCGGCAGGTCCTCGGCATTCGGCGCCAAAGGGGCGATACCGAAAGCAGTGACGGCAAAACCGCTGAGCAGGCCGACGACCGTGCCAGTCAGTGCGCGTGGGTGTCGTGCAGCGAAGGCCTCAGCCTTGGCAAAACCCTGCTTCAGTTCGAATTTCCAGTCAGTCACGCTCAAGAATGCCCGGGGCCATTTGTTCTTGCCGCTGGGCACCGGGCCTGGCAGCTGGATCACGAACGCCATGGGGCGTCCACTAGAATCAAGCACTTGCGTCGTCCGGCCCTGAAGGGGCTGGGCGACTGCAAAGCAGCGGCGAGTATACCGAGGCAAACGCCCAGTCAACGCCTAGAAAACCCGACAAATCAAGGCTTTACGCAAGGCGTCAGGCCGCTTTCGACACATCCATGTCCGAATCGCGAACTCCCTCCGTTTCTGCAGCCCCGGCGCCGACACACCCGATCACCGACCGGGTGCGCGAAGCCATGGCCATCTCGCTGCGCGGCTGCGAAGAGCTGCTGCCCGAGGCGGAATGGCTGGCCAAGCTGGCCCGCTCCGAGGCCACCGGCCAGCCGCTGCGCATCAAGCTGGGCCTGGACCCGACGGCCCCGGACATTCATCTGGGCCACACGGTGGTGCTCAACAAGATGCGCCAGCTGCAGGAGCTGGGCCATCAGGTGATCTTCCTGATTGGCGACTTCACTTCGATGATCGGCGACCCCTCGGGCCGCAACGCAACCCGCCCGCCGCTGACGCATGAGCAGATCAAGGCCAATGCCGAGACCTACTACCGGCAGGCCAGCCTGGTGCTGGACCCGGCCAAGACCGAGATCCGCTACAACAGCGAGTGGAGCGACCCACTGGGCGCGCGCGGCATGATTCAGTTGGCCGCCAAGTACACGGTGGCGCGCATGCTGGAGCGTGACGACTTCACCAAGCGCTTCCAGAGCCACACGCCGATCTCGGTGCACGAGTTCCTCTACCCGCTGATGCAGGGCTACGACTCGGTGGCCTTGAAGAGCGATCTGGAACTGGGCGGCACCGACCAGAAGTTCAACCTGCTGATGGGCCGCCATCTGCAGCAGGAGTTTGGCCAGGAGCCGCAGTGCATTCTGACCATGCCGCTGCTGGAAGGTCTGGATGGCGTGGACAAGATGTCCAAGTCCAAGAACAACTACGTCGGCGTTACCGAGCCGGCCAACAGCATGTTCGCCAAGATCCTGTCGATCAGCGATGTGCAGATGTGGAAGTGGTTCGAGTTGCTGAGCTTCCGTCCCATGACCGAGATCGCGGCCTTGAAGACCGAGGTCGAGGGCGGCCGCAACCCCAAGGACGCCAAGGTGATGCTGGCCAAGGAGATCACCGCGCGCTTCCATGGCGCGGCAGCGGCCGACAGCGCCGAGGGCGACTTCAACAACCGTGCCAAGGGCGGCATTCCGGATGACATCCCGGAAGTGACGCTGGCCGGCGCGCCGCTGGGCATTGCGGCCTTGCTGAAGTCCGCCGGGCTGGTGCCGTCCAGCAGTGAGGCCATGCGCATGATCGAACAGGGCGGCGTGAAGATCGACGGCGCCGTCATCAGCGACAAGGGCCTGAAGGTTGACGCCGGCCAGTTCGTGCTGCAGGTGGGCAAGCGCAAGTTTGCGCGTGTGAGCCTGAGCTGACACGACGCAGGCACGGCAAGACAAACGGGAGGCAGCAGCCTCCCGTTTTTCCTTGTGGCCCAGGATCTGGGCAGGTTCAGGGCTTGACCGGCCGCGGATAGGCGCCGGGCTGCGGCGTCTGCAGCGGCCGCTCAGCCATGGCGCGGCGCAGATGCGCGATCGCGGCATCCAGCTGCGCGTCGGCACCCATGAAGCTGGCACGCGGCGGGTTGTCAACCTCGATGTCCGGCTTGACGCCCACGCCTTCGATCAGAAAGCGGCCTTCCGGATCCATCTGCCCGGTCTCGGCGGCACGCATGATGCCGTTGTCCATCAGCCGATTGCGGTCCGACAGCCAGACACCGGCACCCGAAGTCTGGCGACCGATGGTCGGCCCCAGCCCCAGGCGCTTGAAGCCCTCGGCAAAGGTCTCGCCGTCGGAGTAGGTCTCCTCGTTGATCAGCACCGCCAGATGACCGCGGAAGACCTGCTGCATATTGGCGAAGGGGGGTGTGCCTTCGGGCGAGCGGCGCTGCCAGAAAGCCCAGGCGCGGCGCAGCAGCTTTTCCAGCACCCAGCTGTCGATATTGCCGCCGCCGTTGAAGCGCACATCGATGATCAGGCCCTCGCGGTCGATCTGCGCATAGAACTCGCGCGCGAAGTCGGCGATATCGTCCGGGCCCATCGCACGCAGATGCAGATAGCCGATACGTCCGCCGCTGGCTTCCTGCACGGCGCGGGCACGCGACTGGCGCCAGTCGTTGTAGCGCAGCTGTGCGTCGCGTCGCTGGGGCACGGGCGTGACGATGCGCTGCAGCGTCTTGCCCTCGGCGCTGCGCAGCTCCAGCAGCACCTGCTTGCCGGCCTGGCCGCGCAGCAGTTCGGCCAGGTGCGGCGCTTCGGCCGCGCGGCGGCCGTTCACTGCGCTGATCACGTCGCCCGCCTTCAGCTCCAGGCCGGCCGCCGCCAGCGGCGAAGCTTCAGACGGAAGTTCCGGATCGCTGGCATAGATCTGTTCGATGCGCCAACCCTCGGCCACGCGGCTGAAGCGCGCGCCCAGTCCGGCCAGACCGGGCTCCTCGGGACCGGTGCGCACATCGCCAGCGCCGATCTGGCTGTGCAGCGCGCCCAGCTCGCTGACCATCTGCGCCATCAGCTCGGCCAAGTCGCCACGGCTGCTGACTCGCTCCACCAGTGGCTCGTACTTGGCTCGCACCGCCTGCCAGTCCACGCCATGCATGGCCTTGTCGTAGAAATGATCCCGCTGCATGCGCCAGGCATCGATGAACATCTGGCGCCACTCGGCACGCGGCTGGGTGGCGATCTGCCAGTCGCTCCAGCGCACCTGGAACTTCGGCAGCTCGGCCGGCAGCTTGGGCGCAGCATCGACGATCAGGATCTCCGGCGCCGCGCCGGCATTGCCGCCGCGCACCAGCATCAGCTTCTTGCCGTCGGCGCTGAGCTCGTAGCTGCGCACATCGCTGGATACGGTCTCGGCGTTGCCGCCCTGGTTGTCGATGGCCAGGGTCTTGAGGCTGGTCTTGCGGTCCTGGTCAAGCTCCAGCCACCACAGGCGTTTGCCGTCGGTGCGCAGTGCGCTGTAGTTGCCGGCGGCAAGCGGCACCTGATACAGGCGTCCGGCCAGGCCAGCCTGAACCAGGGCGGGCTTGGTTTCACCCTTGGGCTCGGGTTTCGCCGCGCCTTTCGCCGCATCAGGCTTGGCTTCCGCCTTGGGCTCTGCCTTGGCTTCGGGCTTGCTGTCCGGCTTGGCATCGGCCACGTCCAGTTCGCTCTTGGCAGCGAAGGGGAAACGTTGACCAGGCTGCAGCGCCAAAGCAAACAGCTGGCCGCGGCGGTCGAAGTAGGGCCCCATATTGCGGTCACCCCAGGGGCCGCTGCGGCCTGAAACGACGAAGTTCCGGTTCGAGATGAAATAGAGCCAGCGGCCGTCGGGGCTGAAGGCGGGCGAGTCGCTGTCGTAGCGGTCGCTGGTCAGCGCTGGCAGCACCTTGTCCTCGGCCAAGCTGTAGATCAGGATCTGGCTGCGGTTGCTGTTGCGCATCGGCTGGGCCCAGGCCAGATGCCGGCTGTCGGGGGCCCAGCTCAGGCTGCCGATGTCAGCGGCCAGCTTGTCGTGCGCAATCTGGCGCGTGCTGGGCTTGGGGCTGGCGCGCAGGTCGGTCAGGAACAACCGACCTTCCTTGTCACCGTGGGCCAGCCAGCGGCCGTCGGGCGAGGGCAGCAGCGATACGCGCTGCGATTGCCCGCCTTGGGTGATCTGTTCCGGCTGGCTCAAGCCGTTGGCCGGGAAGCGCCAGATCTCCTGCTCGCCGCTGAAATCGCAGATCGCAAACACCTGCTTGCTGTCGGCGCTGAAGTCGGCCTGCTTGCAGCGACCATCGGCAGGCTGCGGCAACTCAGCGCGGCGCAGGGTGCCAACGCCTTGAGTCGCCAGGCGGCCGCGGCTGCCCAGCAGCACGCGCTCGCCATTCGGCGCGAAGGCGGTATCAGTCAGAAAGTCCTGCGGCTTCTTGATCCAGCGCTCACGCTGCTGGTCGAAATCGCCCCCCAGTCGGATGTCGAGCTTGCGGGCGCTGTCGCTGGCGAGATCGAGCGTGTAGAGATCGGCGCCCAGCGCGTAGATCACACGCTGGCCATCCAGGGAGGCATGGCGGATGTCCCAGCCCTTGTGCCGGCTGTGCTGGCGCAAGTCCTGACCCCGGCTGTCGACCGACCAGACGTTGACGCTGCCGTCGCGGTCCGAAAGGAACGCGACGCGCTCGCCGCTGGCGCTGCGATACGGCATGGGCCGGCGATCGTTATTGCCTTCAGCCAGCAGCGGTCGGGCCTCGGCCTGGCTGCTGAGATCGAGCGCCCAGAGGCGCGAGATGGCGCCGCCGCGGTACTGCCGCGCGTTGTCGCTGCTCAGCCCGTTGCGGGTGAAGTACAGCGTTTTGCCGTCGGCGCTGAGCGCGCCGTCGCTGGCCTGGGCCACCGGCAGCGCGCGCCGGGTCATGGTCTTGGGATCGATGGCGAACAGCTGGCCGCCGGGCAGCGCCTCCAGGCTGCTGAAGATCACCTCGCCGGCGCTGCTGAAGCCCCAGACGCGCATGCCGCCGCCTTCCCAGCTCAGGCGCTTGGGCACGCCGCCGGCCATGGGCATCAGGTAGAGCTCGGTGCCGCCCTCGTACTGCGCGGTGAAGGCCAGCCACTGGCCATCGGCCGATATCGCCGGCCAGGCTTCGGCGCCGGGATGGGTGGTCAGGCGCGTGGCCTCGCCGCCGGCCAAGCCAACGCGCCAGAGGTCGCCCTCGGCCACAAAGACGGCGTGCTGGCCGTTGATCGCGGGCTGGCGGTAGAAACCGGCCTGACTTGCCGCCGCGAGTGCGGGCAGCGCACAAAGCGCAAGCGCCCAGACGGCCTGGGCGAACGGGGGGCTGATCATCAAAGCGTCTCCGGTCGAGTCGCACGGCGAAAGGTTGCCGCGCGGCAGGCTCGTGGCCCGGGGCGCATTCTGCCCGTTAGCGGGATGGAGGTCCGTTCGTCACGCCGGTGCTGACATGGCCCGAGGGCACATGGGCCGCCGCGCTGTGGATATGGCCGACCTGGTCGTCGAAGAAGAAGTCCGGCTCGAACTCGCGCAGAAACTCGCCCTTGGCCAGGCCGCCGAGAAACATCGCTTCGTCGACCTCGATCCGCCAATCCATCAGCGTGCGGATGGCGCGCTCATGCGCGGGTGCGCTGCGGGCGGTGACGAGCGCGGTGCGCACCCGCATCGCCTCGCTGGGCTCGCGCTGCAAGCCATGCAGGGCTTCGAGCACCGGCTTGAACGGGCCGGGCGGCAGCGGCGTGTTGGCGCGTGCCGTCTCGTGGGCCTGAAAGGCGTCCAGCCCTTCGCGCTGGAAGACCTGCTCGGCCTCGTCGGAGAATAGCACCGCATCGCCGTCGAAGGCAATGCGCAGCTCGAAGGGATGGGCGCTGGAGGCGCGCGCCGACAGCGGAAACACCCGTGCTGCCGCCACGCCGGCCGCCAGCGCCGAGCGCACATCGTCCTCGTTGACGGACAAGAAGAGCTGCGCCTTCAGCGGCCGCAGATAGCGCCAGGGGCTCTGGCCGCGCGTGAACACGCCGCGCTGGATGTCCAGGCCGTAATGCTGGGCCGAGCGAAACACACGCATGCCCGAAATCGGGTCATTGCGCGACAGCACGACCACCTCGACGCGTTGCCTGGCAGCGCTGTTGAAGCCGAGCAGCTTGTTGACCAGCGAGAAGGCCACACCCGGCTTGGCCGGCACGTCCAGACGCTGCTGCTGCAGCGCCATATAGGCATGGTCGTCGCTGGCCTCGAAGAGCGTGTTCTCCTCCTCGAAGTCGAACAGCGCCCGCGAGGAAATCGCGACCACCAACTGACCTTCAAGACTCGCAGGCATGCGCTGTCCTCTTTGAAGTCAAGACGCTCGACGGGCCGCGCCAAGAGCGTCTTGAGCGATGGCAGCCGGCCCCTGGCCCGCTGCCATCGCGCCCGCTCGGGGGGTGGTCCAAGTACCCATGGACCGGGGGCATTACTTCACCCAGGTATTGAGCTGAATGATGGGCATCAGCACCGCCAGCACGATCAGCATCACCACGGCGCCCATCGCGACGATCAACAGCGGCTCCAGCAGCGTGGCCACCGCCATCGAGCGACGCTGCACCTCGGTGCCGAGCTGGCGTGCGGCGCGCGCCAGCATCTCGGGCAGGGCGCCGGTCTGCTCGCCCAGGCGGGCGAACATGGCCAGGATGCCGGGAAAGCGCTTCTTGCCGGCCAGCGCCGAGCCCAGCGGCGCGCCTTCGCGCACCTGCACCAGCGCATCCAGCGCGTCGGCACGCATCGCGCGGTTGGACAAGGTCTCCGCCGCGGCCTGCAAGGCCTTCAGGATGGGCACGCCGGCGCCCGCCAGCATGGCCAGCGTGGCGGCAAAGCGGGCCGCGTTGTAGCCGCGCGCCAGCCGGCCCAGCAGCGGCAGCGTCAGAAAGGCCGCATCGAAGCGCAGCCGGAAGGCCTCGCGCCGCATCGCCCAGCCGAAGCTGAAGCCGCCGGCTACCAGGCCACCCAGCAGCACCCAGCCCCAGCTGCGCACGAAGTCGCTGAGGGCCAGCATCGCCACGGTCAGGAAGGGCAGGGCCCGCTTGCTGCCGGTGAAGACGGTGGCGATCTGCGGCACCACATAGGTGACCAGGAAGATCACGATCACGACGGCGATCAGCGAGACGATGCCCGGGTAGGCCATCGCACCGATCAGCTTGGCGCGCAGCTCCTGGCGCTCTTCCAGATCGTCGGCCAGTTTTCCAGCACCACGCCCAAAGCGCCGCTTTGCTCGCCGGCGGCGACCACGGCTCGGTAGACCTCGTCGAACTCGCGCGGTGCGGTGGCCAGTGCCGCGCGAAGGGCGAGCCGGCATTGACCTCGGCCTTGAGCTGGGCCAGCAGCTCGGCCACGCGCTGGTCCTCGCTCTCGTCGGCCAGCGCGCTCAGGGCACGTTCGATCGGCAGGCCGGAGCCGACCAGGCCGGCCAGCTGGCGCGTCCATACAGAAAGTGTGGTGCTGCTGAAGACGCGCCGCGACCAGCGGCCGGCGGCGTTGTCCTGGGCTTGCTGGGCTACCGGAGTGACCTGCAGCGGCACCAGGCTGGCGGCGCGCAGCTGGGCACGCGCAGCACGCGCGTTATCCGCTTCCAGCAGTCCGCTGGTGTTGCGGCCATCGGCGCTCAGGGCCTGGTATTTGAAGGCGGGCATGGCGTCGCGGGGCCGTTCAGTCGCGTGTCACGCGCAGCACTTCTTCGGCCGAGGTGATGCCCTCGCGCACCAGGCGCTCGCCGTCCTCGCGCATCGAACGCAGGCCGGCGGCGGTGGCCGCCGCATGCAGCTCGGCTTCAGAGGCGCGGTTGTGCACCAGCGCGCGCAGCGCGTCGTCAGCCACCATCAATTCGTAGACGCCGGTGCGGCCCTTGTAGCCGGTGTGGCCGCACTCGGCGCAGCCGACCGCATGCCACAGGCCCTGTGCATCCTGGCGTTTGCAGCTCGGGCAGAGCTTGCGCACCAGGCGCTGGGCCAGCACGCCCAGCAGGCTGGAGCTCAGCAGGAAGGGCTCGACACCCATATCGGTCAGGCGCGTCACCGCGCTGGGCGCGTCATTGGTGTGCAGCGTGGCCAGCACCAGGTGGCCGGTCAGCGAGGCCTGGATCGCGATCTGCGCGGTCTCGTAGTCGCGGATCTCGCCGATCATGATCACGTCCGGGTCCTGGCGCAGGATGGCGCGCAGCGCCTTCGCAAACGTCAGGTCGATCTTGGTGTTGACCTGGGTCTGGCCGATGCCGGGCAGCTCGTACTCGATCGGGTCTTCCACCGTCAGCACATTGGTGGTGCTGGTGTCCACCGTCTGCAGCGAGGCGTATAGCGAGGTGGTCTTGCCCGAGCCGGTCGGGCCGGTCACCAGCACGATGCCATGCGGTTGCTGCACCAGGCGCTTGAAGGCCGACAGCACCTGGCCGTCCATGCCCAGCCCTTCCAGCGTGAACTTGGATTCGCTCTTGTCCAGCAGGCGCAGCACCGCGCGCTCGCCATGCGCCGATGGCAGGGTGGAGACGCGCACGTCGATCGCGCGGCCGCCGATGCGCAGCGAGATGCGACCGTCCTGCGGCAGGCGCTTTTCGGCGATGTCCAGCTCGGCCATGATCTTCAGGCGCGAGATCAGCGCGGCATGCAGGCCGCGGTTGGGCTGCACCACTTCGCGCAGCGTGCCATCGACGCGAAAGCGCACCGAGCTGGCGCGCTCATAGGGCTCGATATGGATGTCGCTGGCGCCGTCCTTGGCGGCCTGCGTCAGCAGCGCATTGAGCATGCGGATGATGGGTGCGTCGTTGGCGGCTTCCAGCAGGTCCTCGACCGCCGGCAGGTCCTGCATCATGCGCGACAGATCGACCGCGCTCTCGACCTCGCCCACCACCACGGCCGCACTCGATTCGCTGCCGGCATAGGCACGGCTGATGCGTTCGACCAGCGTGGCGCGGGCCTCGTGCTCCATGCGGTCGACGGCGTAGAGGCGCTGCACCTCGGACAGCGCCGAGGGTGCGACATCGGCCGGCGCCCAAAGAACCAGCGCACTGCCGTCGTCTTCCAGCAGCAGGGTTTGAGCCCGCGCGAAGGCGTAGGGCAAAGGGTGGCGGATGGCCATGATCTCAGTTCGCCTTGGCGGGCTGGCTCGTGGCCGAGGCTGGCGGCGTGGCCGGCAGCAGGGGCGCGCCAGTGTCAGGCAGCAGCGGGTTCTTGCCCGGCTGTGCACCCTGCTGGGCGGCCCGGATCAGGTCGTAGCGGTCCAGGGTCAGTTGATCGGCGCTGGGCTGGTCGCGCAGCACCATGGGCCTGAGGAAGACCATCAGGTTGGTCTTCACGCGTTTGCGGTTCTCGGCCTTGAACAGATTGCCCAGCAGCGGGATGCTGGCCAGGCCTGGCACGCGGTCTTCGCCATCGGTGTATTCGTCCTTCAGCAGGCCGCCCAGCACGATGATCTGGCCGTCGTCGGCCACCACGGTGGTTTCGATCGAGCTCTTGTCGGTGGTCGGGCCAGCACTGTTGCTGGCACCTGGCACCACCGCGGAGTTCTCCTGGTAGATCACCATGCGCACCGTGCCGCCCTCGCCGATCTGGCTCTTGATGCGCAGCGTCAGGCCCACGTCCTTGCGCTCGATGGTCTGGAAGGGATTCACCGTGCTGCCACCAGTGCTGCCGGTGTTGGTGAAGCTGCCGGTGATGAAGGGCACGTTCTGGCCGATCACGATCTTGGCTTCCTCGTTGTCCAGGGCCACCAGATTCGGTGTCGAGAGGATGTTGGCGCCAGTCTGGGCTTCCAGGAAATTGGCGATGGCGCCCAGCGTGTAGAAATCGCCGACCTTCTTCAGCAGGCCGATATTGAGGCCCTGGCTGACACCGGCGCTGACCGCTTTCGAGATGCCGTCCATGCCAGTGGCCGTGGCGGCCGAGAGGTTGACGATATTGGCGGTGCCTGAGCCGAAGTTGGTGCCCAGGCCGGAGATGGTCTTGTCGCCCTTGTTGCCGAACACGTTCTGCCACTGCACGCCGAACTGCGCGGCCTTGCTGGCATCGACCTTGACGATCATCGATTCGACATAGACCTGCGCGCGGCGCCCGTCGAGCTGGTCAATCACGCTGCGCACCTGGCGGTAGAGCGGCTCGGCGGCGGTGATGATCAGCGAGTTGGTCGACGGGTCGGCTTGCACGAAGCCGCCGGTCGACGGGCTGGCCGATGCCGCTACCGGTGTGGTCGATGCGGCTGAGGCGGCGCCGCCTGCCGCAGCGCTGTTGCCGACGCTGCCGATGCCGGTGGCCGCGCCCGAGCTGCCGCCCAGGCTGCTGCTGGAACTGCTGCTGGTGGAAGCACTGCCGCCACTGCCGCTGCCGAAGGCCGCCCGCAAGACGGTGGCGAGCTTGGTCGCGTCGGCGTTCTTCAGGTGCACCACACGGATATTGCTGGCACTGGCGCTGCTGCCCAGTGGCTGGTCGAGCTTCTCGATCATGGCCCGCATCGAGGCCAGCCGGGCCGCGTTGGCGGCGCGCAGGATTAAGGCGTTGCTGCGCGGATCAGCCAGCACGCTCAGGCCGCCGCCGGTCTGCCCCGGAACGGCCGCGGCGGCGGAGCCGCCATCACCCAGGCGCTGCACCAGCGCGGCAATGTCGGAAGCCAGCGCATGCTTGAGTGGCACCACCTCGATGTCGGTGGCGGCCGGTGTGTCCATGGCCGCGACGATGCGCGAGATACGCTGCAGGTTGTCGGCGTAGTCGGTGATCACCAGGCTGTTGTTGCCCGGGTTGGCATTGATGGTGTTGTTGGGGCTGATCAGCGGGCGCAGGATCGCCACCAGGTTGTTGGCGTTCTCGTGGTTGAGCTTGTAGATCTGCGTCAGGATCTGGTCGCCGCGCTGTTTGCCGCCGGCCCCCACCTCGACCGTGCTGCTCTGCAGCTTGGCATCGGATTCCGGCACCACCTTCAGCAGGCCGGCGCTGTCGACCACGGTGAAGCTCAGCCCGCGCAGCGCCGCCAGATAGCTGAGATAGGCCTCGTTCACCGGCAGCGCCTGTTCGCTGTAAAGCGTGATCACGCCCTTGACGCGCGGGTCGACCAGGATCTGCCGCCCCAGCATCGCGCCGATGGCGCGGCTGACCGCCTCGATGTCGGCGTTGACGAAATTCAGTGTCACCGGGGTCTGGGCCTTCAGCGCCGGCTTGCGTGCACTGGGCTGGCCTTGGGCCGGCAGCGCGGACAGAGCGAGCGCGCAGGGGATGGTGCAGGCCAGGGCCGTCCAGAGTCGGGTGGTGCTGTAGCGCATGCTCATCCAATCGAAATGAGAGAGCGGCCGCCTTCGCGACGGCCAATGATGTTCAGAAGATTGTCCAGCCCGGCTTCACGGCCGGGTGCGGCCTGCGCGCTGCCAGTGAAGCGGGCCTTGCCGCCACTCAAGCTGCCTTGGCCGCTGAGCTGCAAGGAGCCGTCCAACGTCTGCATCTGCAGCGTCGACACGCCTGGGGTTGCGGGGTCAGCCGCCAAGGTCAGGCGATAGCTGCCCAGCGGCGCCACCGGGCTGACGCGCGAGGCCAGGTTGACGAAGTCGAGCGCCAGCTGACCGGTCTGGATCCAGCGCCCTTGGGCCCATTCAAGCTGCAGCCCTTGGCTGCTCATGCGCACGCCGCCGCCCAGTTGCAGCGTGTTCCAGGGCGTGCCCAGGCCACTCATCCAGGCGGCCGGCCAGCGTGCGGTCCAGCCGCCGGCGTTGTCGAGCAGGGCCAGGCGCCAGCGGCCCAGGCCGGGCTCGATGCGCAGGTTAAGGCTGCCGTTGATGCAGCAGGCCTGACGGGCCTGGATCTGCAGTGCCAGCCCTTGCAGGCCCAGCGTCCATTCGAGCCGGCCCGGCAGGCGGCTGGCGTCGCGGCTGTCGGTGCCGCCGGTGAGCACCAGCACGCCGCTGCCGTTCCAGACGCTGCCGTGAGTCTCGGCCAGCATCAGGCGGCCCTGGCTGGCGTCGGCCAGCGCCCGGGCCATCCAGCTGGCAGGTGCGAAGGCGAGCAGGGCCATGAGGCCGCCGATCAGTGCGCCACCGACGGCCCAGCGTCGGGCGCGCGGGGCGCTCGGCGGCGCGGCGGCCAGCGCGGATGAGGCGCGCCTGAGCTTCATGCGCCTGCCGCTCCCACCGCCAGCACGATGCTGCCGGTAAAACCATTCGGGCCACGCTGCAGCTTGGCTTCCACTGGCCGGGCGCGGGCGGCGCCGCGCACTTCCAGCAGCCAGGCTTGCAGCGCTTCGGGCGCGACGCCATTGAGCGTCAGCACCGCACGGTCGCCGGTCACCACCAGGCGGGCTGCATTGCCAAGCTGGCTGCTGGCGGACTGAAGGGCCTGCTGGGCCTGGGCGGTCGGCACCACCGGCAGGGCCCGCAACTCGCCGGCTTCCCGCGCCAGGGCCTGCATCTGCTGCAGCTGTGTATCCAGCTGAGCCAGCTGCTGCGGCGCGCGCTGCAGCGTGCGCAGGGCCGGCTGCACGGCCAGCATCCACAGCAGCAGCAGGGCCAGTGCCGCGCCGCCGATCAGCACGGCCAGGCGCTCGCGTTCGGCCAGGCTCTGCCAGTGGCTGCGGGCCTGGCCAGCCAGGCTGTTCAGGCGCGCGGCACTCGTTGTCTCGGGGCTGCTCATCGGGAAGGCCTTGTGCTCAGGGTTGACGGGCGCGGCTCAGGGCCAGTCGGCCGTCAGCGATTTCAAGCTGCCAGCCTTCGCTGCTCAGCTGCTGGCGGAACTGCTCGATCTGCGGCTCACTCCAGCCGGCGGCCGGGAACGTCAGGCGCCCGGGCTCAAAACTCAGCGCATCCGCCGGGCCGCGATCAGCCGGCCAGGCGGTGGCGGCGGCAGCCAGCAGCACTTCAAGGTCTTGCTCGCCAGCACGGCCGGCATTGGCTCGCAGCAGATCGGCTTCGCGGCGCATCTGCAGCGGCGCATCCAGGATGGCGCGCACCTGTGGGAAGGTGTCGCGCAGGGTCTGGGTGATGGCAGCGCGACGGGTGTCCAGCGTGCGCTGCTGTTGCCAGGCCAGCAGGTTCAGGCCCAGCAGTTGCACCAGCAACAGGCCTGCCAGCCCCCAGCGCACCGGCCGCCAGGCCGGACCCATCACCGAGCGCCAGCTCTGGCGCAGCGCACGCAGGCCGCGGGCCTTGGGCGCGAGTTCGAACTGGCGCAGCTCCCAGGGGCTGGCCAGCGCGGCCAGTGCGCGCTCGGCTCTGCCCAGCGGCTCGACCGTGCTGCCCAGCCATTGTTCGGCCGGCGCCACCACGCCGGGCTCGGCGGTCCATTGCACCGGGCCCAGTTCGGCCCGGCCCAGCAGTTCACGCGTCAGGCTGCCGTCCAGGCTCAGTGTCGCCAGGCCCTGGGCGTGGCCCAGACACAGGCCAAGGTGCTGCGCCTCATCGGCCTGGGCGAAGAAGTGGCCCTGCGCCTGTGCTTGCGGCCAGGCCTGCGGCAGCACCCGGTCTACGAAGATCTGCGCCTGATCCAGCACGCCCAGATGCTGCTGCAGCCAGGACTTGTTCATCACCGCCACCCAGGCTTCGGCGCCGCCAGCGGCGCCGGCTTCGAGCGCGAAGGCCAGGTGCTCGGGGTCGTCCAGCAGCTGTTCTTCCATCTGGCCGGCCAGCGCCTCGCGCATCTGGCGTCCGGCGCGCGGCAGGCTGATCCGGTGCCAGGCGATGTCGGCATCGGCGGGCAGCACGACCACAGCCTGCGCCTTGGGCAGCAGGGCCACCGGGCTGCGGCCCTGGGCGCTGATCTGGCGGCCGTCTGGGCTCAACAGATAGTCGTATTCGGGGCCGGCATCGCTGCGCGCGGCGCCGTCCGGGACGGTGCTTTCGCGGCCCTGCGCATGCAGGTGCTGGCGCTGGGGCAGGAGCAGGATCAGGGTAGTCATGTCGGCGGCATTCTAGGAGCAGCGGATGACGGCGCGTGGCGGCTCATGTAAAGGCAGGCTCAGCGCGTCGCGAGGCTGAGGTTGACGCGTTCGCGCTGCAGCACCAGCACTTCCAGTTCGCGCCGCTGCACCAGCCAGCGCTCCTCGACGACGCGCTCGTCCAGGCGCAGCCGGCCGCCGACGATGAAGAAGGCGGAGTTGACCGCCGCGCGCTGCTCGCCCAGCGTGACGCCTCCGGGCATCAGGGCCAGGGCCGAGGCCAGGCTCTTCAGCGGCTGGCTCTGGCGCTGCTGCACGATGCGCTCGGCACTGGCCAGGTCCAGGCCGTCCGCCAGCGCAGCGATGACCTCGCGCGGTGCCGTGTTCAGATTGACGGGCGTGGGCTGCGGCAGCAGCGTCACGAAGGGGCGCAGACGCTCAACGGTCTCGCGGCTCAATCCCAGCCAGGCCAGTTGCTCGATGTTTTGGGGGCGCAGTGCGGCTGTCTCGGTGGGCGCCGCGTGGGCCGTACGCAGCGCCGTGGCCAGCTGCGTGGCGGTGCTGGTGGGCAGGCCGGCGCTTTCGCACAGGCGCTGCAAGGTGCGCAGTTCCTGCGCCGGCATCTCGGTGCCGGCCAGCAGATTGCGCAGGTTGTAGCGTGCCTGGGCATCGGCAATGCTGCCGGACAAAAAGGCCTCGGGGCCGTCGTCGGCATTGGACTTGTCGGCGGCCAGAAAGGTCGACAGCCGGGCTTCGGCCAGCGGTGTGGCCCAGGCTTCGCTGAGTGAATCGACCGGCTCGCCACGGTTGGCGCGTGCGTCCTCGCGCAGGATCAGGCGCGCCCAGTCCAGCGCACCCAGCAGGATCCAGCCGGATTGCGCGCGGGTGCGCTCCGCGGCCTCGATCTGCACCGCGCGGTACTGGCGCCAGACCATCGCGGCCGCCAGCGTGGCCACCAGGCTGACGATCAGCATCGCGGTCAGCAGGGCGGCGCCGCGCTGGGCCAGGCGCTGGCGGCTCATGACTGCGGCCCCAGCAGCACCTGGCGGGTCAGCGTGCCTTCATGGCCGCTGTCCGGCGCGAATTCAAGCAGCATGCGCACGCCGCTGGGCAGCTGGCGGCGCAGGCCCGGTGGCGGTGTGCCGCCCGCGCCGCTGGCGGCAGGGCCAGGCGGCGGCGCAGCCACATCGTTGCTGATGTCATCGCTGGACTGGGCATTGCTCCAGCTGTTGCCGCGGTAGAAGAACATCTGCCAGCGGCTCACGCCGTCCAGCGCCAGCAGCTGCTCGGGGCCGCTGATGTCCTGTTGGCTGCGGGCATAGGCTTCGGCCAGCGAGGCTTGCGTCGTCAGCACCGGCGATGCCCAGCGGTAGAGGCGGCCCTCGCGCAGGTTCCAGCTGATCAGCTGCATGCCGTCAGGCTGGCGCCGTGTCAGCAGCAGCTGGATACCGTCGAAGGCGATCGGGTTCAGCACGCCGCTGTCCTGCAGCGCCTGCAGATCCAGCTCCCATTGGGCGATCACGCTTTGCAGGCGCTCGGTGCGGACCAGGCTGCCCTGGCTGATGTCGCGGCTGCGCAGCATGCCGTCGATGCCGCGCCAGGCCATGGTCGCCATGGCGGCCATCAGGGCCAGCGCCACCAGCACCTCGACCAGGGTGAAGCCGCGCGGGCGAGCATGTGCGGCACGCATCAGTAGCGACTCACGATGGTGGACAGGCTCAGCAGCGGCACGCCCTCTGCGGAGGCGATCTGCGCGTCGACGGCGCGGAAGTTCGGATTGGGCGTCGGGCGCACGCTCAGGCGGCCCAGGTAGTCGCGTCCCATCTGGTTGCAGCTGAAGTCGATCTCGCCGGCGCCCGGGAACTGCCTGGACAGGCGCAGCTCGGTGAGTTGGTTCTCGGCACACCACTGGGCCGCGCTGGTTTGCAGCAGGCGCTCGGCATTGCTGGTCAGTGCGCCGGCGGCCTTCAGCCCGGCCGCCAGCGTGATGGCCACGATGGCCAGCGCGACCAGCACCTCGATCAAGGTGAAACCGCGTGCTCGGCGCGTCAGGGACTTCATGGCGCAGCGGCCTCTGGGGGCACGACGGCGAAGGGCCCCAAGCCATCGGTGGCCAGGGTCAGGCCTTGATCGCCCAGGCGCAGGCGTAGGCTTTGCGGGCCGATGACGGGCTCGGGCCCGAGCCGGATGGCGCGCGCATTGCCAAGGATTTCGACGGCAGGCGCCTGCGCATCCAGCCAGCGGCTCGGCATCTGCAGCTTGGCCGGCAGGCCGGTGAAGCGGAACTGGTCACCCGATCTGTTGTCTTGTACTGGCGCCCAGCTGACTGTCACACCGGCGGTGCGGGCTTCGGCGCGGGCTGATTCAAACAAGGCAGCCAGGCGCTCGGCCTCGCGCTCCAGTTGCGCCGCTGCCGGGTCGCGCAGCGCCAGACTGATGGCGGCGCTGGCGATGGCCAGCAAGGCCACCACGACCAGCAGTTCGATCAGCGTGAAGCCGCGGGTGCGGGCGGCCAGCAAGGGCGGCTTACTGCCAGGACCCGATGTCGGCGTCATTGCCTTCGCCACCGGGCTGACCATCGGCGCCGAGGCTGTAGACATCAATCTCGCCCTTCACGCCAGGCACTTCGTAAAGATAGGGCCGGCCCCAGGGATCATTGGGCAGCTTCTCGATATAGGGCTTCCAGTTCATCGGCGTCGGGCCGCTGCTGGGCTTGCGCACCAGGGCTTCCAGGCCTTGCTCGCGGCTGGGGTAGCGCTGGTTGTCGAGCTTGTAGAGCTTGAGCGCCTGCATCAGGTTGTTGACGTCGGTGCGGGCGGCGGTCACGCGTGCATCGTCGGCGCGGTTCAGCACATTGGGCACGACCAGCGCGGCCAGCACGCCGATGATGACCAGCACGACCAGCAGTTCGATCAGGGTGAAGCCTTGGTTTCGGCCAGCGCCGTGGCGACGGTGCATAAGGGTTCGCATCGAGAGTTCCGGTGGGGCGGTGGTCGTGATGGCGTGAATCATAATCGGCCCATGCCTGTCCGACTGCTGACCTTTTTCGTCTGGGCCTTGCTGGCTTGCAGTGCCGCTTTCTGGGCCATGCAGATGCTGGCGCGGCCCTTGCCGGTTCCCGCCCATGCACTCGCCGCTGGCGACGGCGCTGCCCCGCGCGGCGATCTGGCGCGCCTGCTGGGCAGCACACCTGCGAACGCAGCGCCCGAGCCGGCGCTGGCCGCGCCGGACGCGCGTTTTCGCCTGCTCGGCGTGGTGTCGCCCAAGGCGGGCACTGCAGCCCATCGGGGCGAGGGCGTGGCCTTGATCTCGGTGGATGGCGCCCCGGCACGCGCAGTGCGCCTGGGTGCTGCCGTTGACGGGGAGTTGCAGTTGCTGGCGCTGGATGCGCGCTCCGCCTCGCTGGGTCAGGGGGGCGTGACGCGCATGACGCTGCGCCTGGAGGAGCCGGCGGCCCTGCCACCGGAACGCCTTCAACCGCGGTTCTCGCGCCGGCCGCCGCCCCCATCATGATGCCGCCAGCCGTGCCGGCCGCACCCGTGGAAGCCACCCCGCCGCCGCCGCGTGCGGACCGCGGCGGTGCGCCGGATCGCTGAACGCGCGCGATCAGGGCCTGGAGTCCGGCCCGCCGATGGCTTGAGTCAGCACCGGCAGGTCGCCGTGGCCTGAGGGGCTGAGCTTGTCGGCCACGTCATGCAGATCGCTGAGCAAGGCTGCAGCGCTGCGGATCAGCGGCCAGGCCAGCGCCGCACCGGTCCCGTCGCTGCTTTGCATGCCCAGCTCCAACAGCGCTGAAGCGCGGAACAAGGCCATGGCTTCGTCCAGCCCCTGCTGCGCGTGGCTGCGGCAGAACACGGCGTAGTCGGTGACCGGCGGCGCGATCAGCGCGGCCAGGCGCAGGGCGGCACAGGCGGTGACGCCATCCACGATGATGAGGCTGCGCTTGCTGGCGGCCACCAGCATGGCGCCCACCATCACCGCCAGTTCAAAGCCGCCGAGCGCAGCCAACACATCCATCGGCTCGTGGACCTCTCGATGGCGGTTCAAGGCGTTCTGCAGTCTGGCGAGCAGATGTTCAGCCGCTTCCTTGGGTTTGTCGGCATGCGACACGATGAAGTTGCCCAGCGGCCGGTCGCTGAGCCGCGCCAGCACCAGGGCGGCACTTTCTTCCGAACCTTGGCCCAGGCCGGCGCAGGCCAGCACATTGCCTTCGAAGGCGTCGGCTATCTCCATGCCGACGCGCACGCCGGCATGCGCCTGCTCCATGCTCATCGCGACACCCAGCCGCGAGTTGCGCGTGCCATGCGCGATCTTGCGGGCCAGCAGCAGCGGATGCGGCGTCATCTGCTCGGCAATGCCGCAGTCGACCACGCTGAGATGCAGGCCTTGCAGTCGTGCAAAGACGGAGACGGGCAGCTTGTTCTGCAGCGCCAGCAGCGCCAGTTCACGCGTGCTGTTGCCGTGCGGCAGGCCGATGCCTTCGACGGCTATGCCGTGGTCGGCCGCGAAGAGCGCTAGCGTGGGCTCGCGGAAGCGCGGGGTCAGTGATTCCTGCACCAGGCCCAGGCGCACCGCCAGCGGTTCGAGCTCGCCCAGGCCGCCACTGATGGCCGCGCGCCGCTCGATCCGCTCGCGCAAGGCGCGTTCGAGCTGCGGGTTGGCGGTCGGTGAAATCAGCGACTGGTGGATGGGCATGGGCTGGATGTCAGCAGGGCAGGGCAAGGTGTCGGCGGATTCTGAGGGCAGCCTCTGCGGCCGCGCAAGTGCAGGGGCGCAGCAGGCCGATCAGCGCAGGAACAGCCGGTAGACCGGGTTGTTGGTTTCGTCTTCGAAGGGGTAGTTCAGCGTGTCCAGGAACTGGCGCAGGGCCCCCCGGTCGCCGCGGGGCACCTGGATGCCGACGAGGATACGGCCATAGTCAGCACCCTGGTTGCGGTAGTGGAACAGGCTGATATTCCAGTCTGGATGCATGCTGGACAGGAAGCGCATCAGCGCACCCGGCCGTTCCGGGAAGATGAAGCGATACAGGCGCTCGTCCTTGGCCAGCTCGCTGCGGCCGCCCACCATATGGCGGATGTGCTGCTTGGCGAGCTCGTCGTCCGACAGGTCCAGGGTCTCGAAGCCGTGCTTGACCAGCTGTCGCGCCAGCTTGACAGCCTCCTCGCGCTTGGCGATCGATACGCCGACGAACACATGCGCGACCTTGGCATCCGAGATGCGGTAGTTGAATTCGGTGACGCTGCGCGGGCCCAGCAACTCACAAAAACGCTTGAAGCTGCCGCGCTCCTCGGGGATGGTGACGGCAAACAGCGCCTCGCGCTGCTCGCCCACCTCGGCCCGCTCTGCGACGAAACGCAGGCGGTCGAAGTTCATATTGGCGCCGCAGGTGATGGCCACCAAGGTCTGACCCTTGGCGCCCGTCTTTGCCACGTATTGCTTGATGGCCGCCACGCCCAGCGCACCGGCCGGCTCCATGATGGAGCGGGTGTCTTCGAAGATGTCCTTGATGGCGGCGCAGACCGCATCGGTGTCCACGAGGATGTAGTCATCCACCAGTTCGCGGGCGATGCGGAAGGTCTCCTCCCCCACCAGCTTGACGGCCGTGCCATCCGAGAACAGGCCGACATCGTTCAACTGCACGCGCTTGCCGGCCTTGACCGAGCGCACCATCGCGTCGGAGTCGCGGGTCTGCACGCCGATGATCTTGATCTCCGGGCGCAGAGCTTTGATATAGGCTGCGACTCCGGCAATCAGGCCGCCACCGCCGATGGCGACGAAGACCGCGTCAATGGGGCCGGGGTGCTGGCGCAGCAACTCCATGCCGATGGTGCCCTGGCCGGCGATCACGTCCGGGTCGTCAAAGGGGTGAACGAAGGTCAGCCCCTGCTCGCGCTCAAGCTCCAGCGCACGGCCGTAGGCGTCGGTGAAGCTGTCGCCGTGCAGCACAACCTCGCCGCCCAGGGCCTGGACAGCGTCGATCTTGACCTTGGGTGTGGTCACCGGCATCACGATGACCGCGCGGCAGCCGAGCTTCTTCGCGGACAGCGCGACGCCTTGCGCGTGGTTGCCAGCCGATGCGCAGATCACGCCCTGGGCACGTGCGGCCGGAGTGAGGTGCGCCATCTTGTTGTAGGCGCCGCGCAGCTTGAAGCTGAAGACGGGCTGCTGGTCCTCACGCTTGAGCAAGACCTTGTTGCCGATCCGCTTTGACAGATTGCGCGCGACATCCAGCGTGGTCTCGACGGCGACCTCGTAGACCTTGGCATTCAGGATGCGCTGCAGGTAGCTGTTCCCGCTTGGAATCAGGGCCGGCAGACTCGTTTCGGTGCTGCGGCGGCGTTTCGGATTCTTCGAGGCGGGGCCGGCCATTGAGAGCTCTCCAGTGCGGGATGTTTGCGGCGCTGCATCATAAGCGAGCGCTTCTCCGCGCCCGTTGCTCGGCCAGACGGGCAAAAAAGAGCCCGAGACCTTGCGGGCTCGGGCTTAATCCACCATGGAGGCGGTGGAGGAGACAAACGGTGCGTTGAAGACCAGCTGGCGGACTCGAAAGACCAACTCGCCGAAGGCCTTCAACAGCCTGACTAGAATTCTATCGCCTGCAAATGCTGCGCTGCAATATTTTTGCTGGCAAATTGGCATAAATAGGTAACTGCCTCGAATTCGCGATGCATGCCTGTGAATGTCATCGATTCTTCATATTCGCGAATTGGCGCGGGCGAGTGCCTGCAGATGAAAGAAGCTATGGAATGCACGGTTGATTGGATGGGCACTCAGGGCATGTCGTTCGTGGCCCAGACCGGCAGCGGGCACATGCTGGCCATGGACGGCGCGCCCGAAGGAGGCGGCCACAACCTGGCGCCGCGCCCGATGGAGACGGTGCTGGCCGGAACGGGCGGATGCACCGCCTACGATGTGGTGCTGATCCTGAAGCGTGGCCGTCACGATGTGCGCGGCTGCCAGCTGAAGCTGAGCGCCGAGCGGGCGGATGCCGATCCCAAAGTGTTCACCAAGATCCACATGCACTTTGTCGTCAGCGGCAAGGGGTTGAGCCTTGCTGCGGTTGAGCGCGCGGTGGCGCTGTCGCATGAAAAGTACTGCTCGGCCAGCATCATGCTGGCCAAAACCGCCGAGATCACGACTTCGGTCGAGTTGGTCGAGGTGTGAACCCTCAGATATGGTGGGCGGTGCGCGTCATCACAGCTGCGGCCACCCTCATCAGTGACTTGATCGGTGCGGGTAGATCCGCCGCGCCCGCCGCCTGGGCTTCCTCAGCATGGCGTTGCTCATCCAGCTTCATCTGGTCGACGATGGCCCTCGAGGCCAGGTCTGCCTCAGGCAGACGTTCCAGGTGACTGGCCAGATGCTGCTCGACCTGGGTTTCGGTTTCCACGACAAAACCCAGACTGAATCGGTTGCCGGCCAGGCCGGCCAGCGCACCGATGGCGAAAGCGCCGCCGTACCAGACCGGATTCAGCCAGCTGGCGTGCGTGTTGAGTTGTTCAAGCCGCTGCTGGGTCCAGGCCAGGTGATCGGCCTCTTCCTGCGCGGCATGCTCGAAGTGCGCGCGCAGGCCTTCATCGCTGCAGACCAGAGCCTGACTCTGGTACAGCGCTTGGGCGCAGACCTCGCCGACATGGTTGACGCGCATCAGCGCGCCTGAAAGCTGACGGTCCTGTTCCGAGAGCGATTGGGTCTGTGCGGCCAAGCTTGCCGGGTTGGTCCGACCGGCGCTGTGGCTGCCCGACAAGGTGCGCAAGGCGTGATCTAAGCTGGATAGCAAGCGGTCAGTGCTGGAGATGCGGCGGAGCTTGCTCGAGGGGTTCATGCGCAGAATGTAAACAGATCACGAATTTAAGTGGATTTTAGGTAGCTTTCGCTAGGCTGTTGAGCGAGCGGGGGCTTGTTTGGCGTGCGCTGATTTTTGTGACTGTTTTTTGATTCAAGCCGCGCGTTGTGCTGGGGCAACGAAGCTTGGGCATTTCTGACCAGGCTTCTGGTCAGCCCGACTTTGCTCTGGTGCAATACGGCAACTTCCGCTGCGGAGGTTGGCCTGATCGGCTCTGGCAACAGGGCTTCAAGGATCAGGGCCTCTTGATCAACTTAGGAGAATCCAATGAAGAAATCCCTGATTGCCCTGGCTGTGCTCGGTTCCATGGTGGGTGCCGCTTCGGCCCAGTCCTCCGTGACCCTGTTCGGTATCCTTGATGCCAACCTGAGCTACGGCAAGAGCGGCAGCCAGACTCTGAAGAGCATGGGCACCGACGGTATCGCCAGCAGCCGTCTGGGCTTCCGCGGTACGGAAGATCTGGGTGGTGGCCTGAAGGCTGGTTTCTGGCTGGAGTCGGCCGTGAACCCGGACAGCGGCACCAGCAACGCCAGCCGTTTCTGGCACCGTCGTTCGTCGCTGAGCCTGATGGGCTCCTTCGGTGAAGTGCGTCTGGGTCGCTTCCTGACCAACAACTTCACGGCCTACGGCGATTTCGACGTGTTCGGCACGAACGGCAAGGGCGATGTGAACAAGCTGCACAGCGTGCTGGGTAGCGGCGCTTCCACCAACGTGCGCGCTGACAATATGGTTGGCTACTTCCTGCCGGCCATGGGCGGTCTGTATGGCTCGGTCGAAATGTCGGCCGGCGAAGGCAATGACGGCAACAAGTCCACCGGCGTTCGCCTGGGCTACGCTGCTGGCCCGCTGAACGTGTCGGGTGCTGTTGCCTCTACCAAGGCTGCGGTGTCGAACTTCAAGCGCAACACCCTGGGCGCTTCGTACGACCTGGGCGTGGTCAAGCTGTCCGGCGCCTACACCCAGAACAAGTACCGCGCTCTGAAGCAGACCGTGTTGAACGTCGGTGCCTCGATGCCCATGGGCTCGGGTTCGCTGCGCGCTTCGTACACCAGCGTTGACCAGACCGGTGCCGACGCCAACCAGTTCGCTGTTGGCTATGTGCACGACCTGTCCAAGCGTACGGCCCTGTACGGCACCTACTCGCGCGTGTCCAACGACGGCGCAGCTCGCTTCGCTGTTGCTGGCAGCCCCGCTGTTGCCGCTGGCAAGGACAGCTCCGGCTTCGAAGTCGGCGTTCGCCACAGCTTCTGATGACTCTCAAGACTCGGCTTGCGCCGAGTCTTGGCGCGCAGAGACAAGCCGCCTTCGGGCGGCTTTTTGCTTTCTGGAGGCCTTGTTGGGCGGGCATTGTCCCGGCGGTGACAGGGTTAGCGCTTGTTGGGCATGAGCAACAAGTCTGCGGCCTGCGGCTGCTTGGGATGGAGAATAGTCACAGCTACCAACCAACAAGTAGGAGACATCGATGAAAAAAGCAGTTCTGGTTTTGAGCGTACTGGCGGCAAGCACGACGGCCGCATGGGCACAGTCCAGCGTCAGCCTGTATGGCATCGTGGATGTGGGCGTGCGCCGCACGACCAATGAGCACTCCGCCGGGGCTCCGAGCGATTCCATCGTCCGTGTGGTCGGTGGTGGCATGTCGCAGAGCCGTCTGGGTGTCAATATCACCGAAGACATGGGTGGTGGCCTGAAGGCGATGGCCAATATGGAGCACCGCCTGACCTCGGACAACGGCACAGTGGCTGCGGGTGATTTCTGGCGCCAGTCCTGGGTCGCTCTGGAAGGCGGCTTCGGTCGCGTGACGGTTGGCCGCCAGTACAACGTCTTGTTCGATGTGGTGACCAGCTCCTACGCTTCGTTCCCTTATTCGCCTTACGCTGAAGAGTACAAGCCGGAAATCGGCTTCGCGCTGGGCGCTCGCGCCAGCAATATGGTCAAGTACCTGGCCGAGGTGGGCCCGATCCGTGGCGCCGTGCAAGTCTCTGCCGGCGAGGGCAGCGCGACTGGTGGCAAGACCATGGGTGGCTATCTGCGCTACTCAGCAAGCGGCCTGACCATCGCCGGTGGTATGCAGAACTACGAGTTCGGCTCGGGCAAAAAGGTCAAGGCAACGACCTTCGGCGGTTCCTACCGCACCGGTCCTTGGTACATGAACGCCGGCTACGCAGTGAACAAGGCCGACAACGGTCTGAGCGCGACGGATATGGCCGTGCTGGGCAGTATGTGGACGGGCAGCTCCAATGGTGGCTTCGGTGGAGCAGCCTTCCTGGCGGCCAACAAGCGCACGATG
The DNA here is from genome assembly GCA_015657635.1 of Roseateles sp. GTDB lineage: Bacteria > Pseudomonadota > Gammaproteobacteria > Burkholderiales > Burkholderiaceae_C > JACDQM01. The sequence goes on along the minus strand of JACDQM010000180.1, from coordinate 60,319 downwards.
TGGACTGTTGGTGCGGGCTACCAGCTGACGCCTCAGCTGAACCTGGGCGCGCATTACTGGAAGGCCGAGCAGACTGGCGTGACCGCCGGCGCCAAGGCTGATGCCAAGTTCCTGTCGGTGATGGCTGACTATGCCTTCTCGAAGCGCACCGATGCCTATGTCGGTCTGGACAACACCAGCCTGTCGGGTAACGTGAGCCTGAATGGTGCCAATGGCGCGGCCAACGGTGCTAAGAAGCGCAATGGCACGATGGTGGGCCTGCGTCACCGCTTCTGATCGAACCGATCAGTTGAGGCGGGCTGCGCATGCTGCGCAGTTCCGCACGCCAAGGGGTCGCGCTGCGACCCCTTTTCAATTCGTGGCTGCGCTTGCGTGAAGAGTTACCGCACAGGCCCCGATCCTCTTGCCTAGCCTGTTGCCATGCATCTTGACCGCCTTCCCCGACTCAAGCTGATCAGCGCTTCCTCGCTGCTTGCCATGCTTGCGTGGCTGGCTGGTTGCGCTCATCAGGCGACGCCCTTGACGCCCACTGCCGAGCAGTTGCCGGAGTGGTCGGCGCGCGAGTTGCCTGGCAAGCGCGCCACGCGCTACAGCTTCGCCAAACAGGATGGTCAGCCTTGTCTGTTGGCGCAGGCTGATCGTTCGGTCAGTCTCTTGCGGCGGCGCCTGCAGCTGCCGTCGGAGTCCCTGGGACGGGTTGAGTTCGACTGGTGGGTGGCGGCGCCAGAGCCGCTTGGAACGGTGACGGCACCAGAGACTGATGACGCGCCGGCGCGCCTCGTGCTCGCTTTCGATGGCGATCCTCAGCGGCTGTCGATGCGCGAGCGCATGAAGTCCGAGTTGGTGCAGACCTTGACGGGCGAAGCGCCGCCTTATGCCACGCTGATGTATGTGTGGGACGCGCAGGCAGCGCCGGAAACGGTCGTCGTCAGTGCGCATAGCGACCGCGTTCGCAAGATCGTGGTCGGCTCTGGCGCGGCAGGCGCCAGGCGCTGGCAACGCTTTCAGCGCGATGTTCAGGCCGACTTCAGGCGTGCCTTCGATGAGATGCCTGGCGAGTTGGTTGGCGCCGCGTTCATGACAGATGCCGACAATACGCGCGGAAAGAATCAGGCCTGCTACGGCAGGCTGGTGTTCTTCGACGTGCAGCAACGCCGTTTGCCTGGAAGCCTGGATTTCTGAGAGCCCTCGTCGAGGCGCTCCCCCTAGGTGCTTTCCCGTTTGCCCCGGGCTGCAGAGTTCGCCATGATCACGCGCTCGTGACGATTGCCCCAAAAGGGTGAACGCCACCCGTCAGATGCGCGGTGAAGCTCCGCCCCCCTTGCAGTCTGGGTATTCCAGTGCTGCGCTCCAGAGATTTGGAAGGGTGCGTGGCCTGAATCCTGCATGCGATGGGCATGGCGACCGACCTGGCCCTTTCGGGGTCAGACAGGAATGGCACCCCCAAGCTCCCTCAGGACATGCTAGTTTTCATTCTCAGACGTCTGGCCCAGGCCATCATCGTGATGCTGACGGTGGCCTTTATCGCGTTCATGCTGTTCCAGTATGTCGGCGACCCCGTCACCAATCTTCTTGGCCAGGATGCAACGCCTGAACAGCGTGAGCAATTGCGACACGATCTGGGGCTGGATGATCCCTTCCCGGTGCAGTTCGCCACCTTTGTGGGCAACGCGGTTCAGGGCGAGTTCGGCTTGAGCCTGCGGCAGGGCCGCAAGGTCTCGACGCTGATCATCGAACGCTTTCCCGCCACGCTGGAACTGGCCCTGGTTGCAGGCCTGATTGCCTTGTTCGTGGGCATCCCGCTGGGCGTTTACGCAGCGCTGCGGCGCGGCAAGTTCTCGTCGCAGCTGCTGATGACCTTGTCACTGCTGGGCGTGTCGCTGCCCACCTTCCTGATCGGCATCCTGCTGATCCTGGTGTTTGCGGTGATGCTGAAGTGGCTGCCTAGCTTCGGCCGTGGCGACGTGATCGCAATAGGGACGTGGACCACCGGCCTACTGACGGCCGATGGCTTGAAGCACCTGCTGCTGCCAGCCATCACCTTGTCGGTGTTCCAGCTGACCTTGATCATGCGCCTGGTACGTGCCGAGATGCTGGAGGTGCTGCGCACCGACTACATCAAGTTCGCCCGTGCCCGCGGGCTCTCGAATCGCGCGGTCTATTTTGGCCATGCGCTGAAAAACACCCTGGTGCCGGTGATCACCATCACCGGCCTGCAACTCGGCTCGCTGATTGCGTTCGCCATCATTACTGAGACCGTGTTCCAGTGGCCGGGCATGGGCCTGCTGTTCATTCAGGCGGTGCAGTTTGCTGACATTCCGGTGATGGCGGCCTATCTCTGCCTGATCTCCTTCATCTTCGTGACCATCAATCTGCTGGTCGACATGCTTTACTTCGCGGTCGACCCGCGCTTGCGTATCGAAGGCAAGGTCGGGGGCCACTGATGGGTGCGCCCGTGATCGCGCCGTCGTCGCGTGCGTTCGGCGCCTACCAGCGACTGGGGTCGGTGCAAGGTGAGCTCCAGGCCCTGCGACGCGAGCTCCACACGATGCCGGAGCTGGGCTTCGAGGAGCGGCGCACCTCGGCGCGGGTGTGCGAGGCGCTCAAGCTCTGCGGTGTCGATGCCATCCACACCGGCATTGCGCAGACTGGCATCGTCGCGCTGATCCATGGCCGCAAGGGCCCGGGCCGGCAGATCGGCTTGCGCGCCGACATGGACGCCTTGCCGCTACAGGAAGAGAGCGACATGCCTTGGCGTTCGGCCAGCCCGGGCTTGATGCACGCCTGCGGGCACGATGGCCACACCACCATGCTGATCGGCGCGGCGCGCTATCTGGCGCAGACGCGCCAGTTCGATGGCACGGCCGTGTTGATCTTCCAGCCTGGCGAAGAGGGCTATGCCGGTGCCCGAGCGATGATGCAGGACGGGCTGTTCGAGCGCTTCCCGGTGGAATCGGTCTATGCCATGCACAACTGGCCGCAGCTGCCGGCCGGGCGAATCGGCCTGAACTCGGGCGCGATGATGGCCGCCTCGGACAAGGTCGAGATCACTTTGCACGGCCGCGGTGGTCATGGTGCGCATCCCCATCTGTCGGTGGATCCGGTGTTGATGGCCGGGCATGTGATCACAGCGGTTCAGAGCCTGGTGGCGCGCAATGTGGCGCCACTGGACCAGGCGGTGGTCAGCCTGTGCGCGCTGCGTGCCGGCGAACTCGGCGCCTTCAGCGTGATCCCGAGCACGGCCAAGCTGGTCGGCACGGTGCGCAGCTTCAAGCCCGCTGTGCAGCAACTCATCGAGGAGCGGCTGACCGCGCTGGTGGAGTCCATTGCCCTGGGCTTGGGTGGCAGCGCCACGGTGCAGTACACCCGCAGCTACCCGGCCACCATCAACACGCCGCGCGAGGCTGAATTCGCGGCCATGGTGGCGCGCGACTTGGTCGGGGCTGAGCATGTGGACAGCGAACTGCCGCCCAGCATGGGTTCCGAAGATTTCTCCTTCATGCTGCAGGCCAAGCCCGGCGCCTACCTGCGCATCGGCCAGGCCAGCGACGCGGGCTACGGCTGCGGACTGCACAACCCGCGCTATGACTTCAACGACGAGATCCTGCCACTCGGCGCGGCCCTGTTTGCCTCGCTGATCGAGCATGGCCTGCCCATGGCGCCAGGCGCCTGAGCCCCATCCAGAGTTTTTCCCGGAGCACCGATGAGTTCCCCCAATCCTGTACCCCAAGCCCCGACGGGCATGGCACCGGCCCCTGCGCCGGGCGCCTTCAAGCGCTTCTTTGCCGGCGACGTCTGGCACTCGTTCAAGCGCTCGCCCACGGCCATCGTGGCCGCCGTGATCGCTTTCATCTGCATATTCTGCGCACTGTTCGCCGACGTGGTGGCGCCGCACAACCCCTTCGATCTGGCATCGCTGGAATTGATGGATTCGCGCCTTCCGCCAGCCTGGCTGGAGGGCGGCTCGACCAAGTTCCTGCTGGGTACCGACGACCAGGGGCGGGACATTCTCTCGGCCCTGATGTACGGCGCGCGCATTTCGCTGTTCGTTGGCCTTGCCTCGGTGATGCTGTCGATGCTGATCGGCGTCGGCCTGGGCCTGCTGGCCGGCTTCGTCGGCGGCAAGGTGGATGCCTTCATCATGCGCGTGTGCGATGTGATGCTGTCCTTCCCGTCCATCCTGATCGCCTTGCTGATCGATGGCGTGGGGCGCGCGATGTTTCCCAACGCGCACGACTCGCTGGCCTTCATGGTGCTGATTTTGGCCATTGCGATGTCGGGCTGGGTGCAGTACGCCCGCACGGTGCGCGGCTCGACCATGGTGGAGCGCAATAAAGAGTATGTGCAGGCGGCGCGGGTGATCGGCGTCAGCTCCTTCCGCATCATGCGCAAGCATGTGTTGCCCAATGTGCTGGGACCGGTGCTGGTGCTGGCCACCATCCAAGTGGCGGCAGCCATCATCACTGAAGCCACCCTGTCTTTCCTGGGCGTCGGTGTGCCGCCCACCAGCCCGTCGCTGGGCACGCTGATCCGTGTCGGAAACGACTTCCTGTTCTCTGGCGAATGGTGGATCACGCTGTGGCCCGGCGTGATGCTGGTGCTGATTGCGCTGTCCGTGAACCTGCTCGGCGACTGGCTGCGCGATGCCCTGAACCCGCGGCTGCGCTGAGGCGGCTGCTGAAGATCGAGATTGAGCCTCATGACCTCACCCCTGCTTGAAGTCCGCCACCTGCGCGTCGAATTTCCGACCCGCCAAGGCACGCTGCTGGCCCTGGATGACATCAACTTCGAGATCGCGCCTGGCGAGATCCTCGGCGTGGTGGGCGAATCCGGTGCTGGCAAGTCCCTCACTGGCGCATCCATCATCGGCCTGCTCGACCCGCCGGGACGCATCGCCAGCGGCGAGATCCTGCTGGAGGGCCGGCGCATCGACAACCTGCCTTACGACGAGATGCGCAAGATCCGCGGCCGCAAGATCGGCGCGATCTTCCAGGATCCGCTGACCTCGCTCAACCCGCTGTACACCATCGGGCGGCAGCTGACCGAGACCATCACCACCCACCTGGATCTGAGCGAAAGCCAGGCCCGCAAGCGCGCGATCGAGCTGCTGGAGCAGACCGGCATTCCGGCGGCCGAGCAACGCATCGACCAGTATCCGCACCAGTTCTCCGGCGGCATGCGCCAGCGCGTGGTGATCGCCCTGGCCTTGGCGGCCAGTCCCAAGCTGATCGTGGCGGACGAGCCGACGACGGCGCTGGATGTGTCGATCCAGGCGCAGATCATTTCCTTGCTGAAGAAGATCTGCAAGGAGCAGGGCGCAGCCGTCATGCTGGTGACGCACGATATGGGCGTGATCGCCGAGACCTGCGACCGCGTGGCGGTGATGTATGCCGGCCGCGTGGCCGAGATCGGCCCGGTGCATGACGTGATCCACAAGCCCAGCCACCCGTACACCGCGGGTCTGATGGGATCGATCCCAGCCATGGACGAGGACCGCGAACGCCTGCTGCAGATCGACGGCTCCATGCCGCGTCTGAACGCCATTCCGCAAGGCTGCGCCTTCAATCCGCGCTGCCCCAAGGTGTACGAGCGCTGCCGCCAGGAGCGCCCTGAATTGATCGAAGCGGGCTCGACCCGCGCCGCTTGCTGGCTGCTGGCCGGCCAGGCGCAAGCCCAGAAGGAACAAGCGCTATGAGCCGCCCCCTGGTTGAAGTCAAGGACCTCGCGAAGGTCTTCGATGTCTCGCCGCCCTGGTTGAACCGCGTGGTGGAGCGCAAGGGCAAGATGTATGTGCACGCCGTCGATGGCGTCAGCTTCGGCATCGAGAAAGGCAAGACGCTGGCCTTGGTGGGCGAATCCGGCTGCGGCAAGAGCACCGTGGCGCGCTTGCTGGTGGGGCTGTACAAGCCGACGCGTGGCAACGTCAGCGTTGATGGCGTGGATACCGCGACCACCCTGGCCGGAGCAGGTGCCAAGGCCTTGCGCCGGCGCATGCAGATGATCTTCCAGGATCCCTATGCCTCGCTGAATCCGCGCTGGAAGGTGCAGGACATCATCGGCGAGCCGCTGCGCGAGCACGGCTTGATCAAAGATGACGAGGAGTTGAAGACGCGTGTCGGCGAATTGCTGCAGTCGGTGGGCCTGTCGCCCGCGGACCGCGAGAAGTTCCCGCACCAGTTCTCAGGCGGCCAGCGCCAGCGCATCTCGATTGCACGCGCCCTGGCGACCGAGCCCGAGTTCCTGGTCTGCGACGAGCCCACCTCGGCACTGGACGTTTCGGTGCAGGCCCAGGTCTTGAACATCATGAAGGACCTGCAGCGCAAGCAGGGCCTGACCTATCTGTTCATCTCGCACAACCTCGCCGTGGTGCGGCATGTGGCTGACCAGGTCGGTGTGATGTATCTGGGGCGCCTGGTCGAGTTGGCCGACAAGGCCGAACTCTTCAACAACCCGCGCCACCCCTACACGCGCATGCTGCTGGATGCGATTCCCGACATCCACATGACGGGGCGCGCACGCACGCCGGTGCAGGGCGAGGTGCCCAATCCGCTCAACCCGCCCAGCGGCTGCAGCTTTCACCCGCGCTGCCCGCATGCCAACGACCGTTGCAAGTCGGAGCGGCCGCCGCTGCAGCAGTTCCAGGGCATCCAGGTGGCCTGCCACGCAGTGGCAGAGGGTCGCCTCTAAAGGGCCCCTGTCCGCGAGCGTCCAGTCAGGGTCGCTGAGTTGCCGGGCTGCTGGCGCTGCCCGCTGGCTTGGCGGCAGCGTCCTTGGGCAGTGTCAGAGGGCCTTTCTGGCCGCAGCCGCTCAGCATTGCCGTCAGCATCAGCGCCAGGGCGATGCTGCGGCTTGTCCTTGTTCGCAGGGCGGCCTTGGTGGGGCCGCATACACTTCGGGCTTGTGTGTTTTCCATCTCCGGAAGTTTATCGGCCATGACCGCTCCTGCCGCAACGCCACTCAGTGATGCCGACTATCTGGCACGGGTCCACGCGACGCTGGCTCGAGTTGAGGCACAGGTCGATGCCTGGCTGGATACGGATGTGATCGACATCGACACGCACCGAACCGGCGGCCTGCTGGAGCTGGCGTTGCCGAACGGCAGCAAGATCGTGCTCAACGCGCAGCCGCCTCTGCAGGAGCTCTGGATGGCCGCCCGCGCGGGTGGCTTCCATTTCCGCTTTGTCGACGGTCTCTGGCTGGAGCGGGAAGGGCGCGAGTTCTTCGCCCTGTTGTCCAAGCTGGCCAGCGAGCAGGCCGGCAAGCCCTTGGCCTTCTCCGCCGCCTGATCGGCTGGATAGCAGTTGCAGACGAACGGCGCCCGGGCGCCGTTCGCGCTCAGCGCTTGAATAGGTCGAGGATGCTCTTCTTCTCGTCCTCGCTGGCGTTCTGCGGCACTTGTGCGGCATCGTCGTTCAGCTTGCGCACGCCTTCATTGCCCGAGTACTCGTCGTAGTACCAGTCGTTGCCTCGGCGCACGATCCCTTCGGGCGGCTCATACTCGCTGACTGCGACATCGCGCAGCGCGTGGCGCATGAACTCGATCCACACCGGCAGGGACAGGCCTCCACCGGTTTCGCGACTGCCCAGCTTGCGCGGCTGGTCGTAGCCAATCCAGACCACCGCCACCATCTCGCGCTGATAGCCGGCGAACCAGGCGTCCATCGAGTCATTGGTGGTGCCGGTCTTGCCATAGAGGTCAGGGCGCTTGAGCTGACCTTGAGCCTTGGCAGCGGTGCCGCTGCGTGTCACTTCCTGCAGCAGGCTGTTCATCAGGAAGGCGTTGCGCGCCTCGATGACGCGCTGGCTCTCGTCGATCTGTACAGGCGCAGCCTGGTAGAGCAGGCGTCCCTGGTTGTCGGTCACGCGCGAGATCAGGCGCGGCGCGATCTGATAGCCGCCGTTGGCAAATACCGAGTAGGCCTGTGCCATCTGCATCGGCGTCACCGAACCGGCACCCAGCGCCATCGTCAGGTAGGGCGGGTGCTTCTCCGCCTCGAAGCCGAAACGCGAGATCCACTCCTGCGCGAAGTCGGTGCCGACCGACTGCAGCACCCGGATCGAGACCATGTTCTTCGACTTGGCCAGGGCGGTGCGCAGCGGCATCGCGCCTTCGAAGGTGCCGTCGTAGTTCTTGGGCTCCCAGGGCTGGCTGCCGGTGGTCGCGGCGCTGAAGAACAGCGGCGCATCGTTGACCACGGTCGTCGGCGTGAAGCCGCGCTCCAGCGCGGCCGAGTAGATGAAGGGCTTGAAGCTGGAGCCCGGCTGGCGCCAGGCCTGGGTGACGTGGTTGAACTTGTTCTTCGCGAAGTCGAAACCGCCGACCATGGCACGCAAGTCTCCGTTGCGGGGGTCGATCGCGACGAAGGCGCCTTCGACCTCGGGCAGCTGGGTCAGGGTCCAGACCTCCTTGCTGATGTCCTTGCCGCCTTCGCGCACGGTGCGTGTGGTCTTGAGCACGCGCACGACCGCACCGCGGCGGATCTGGATCTTGGGATTGCCACGCTCGGCCAGGCCTGAGGCGACCGGCTTCAGGCCTTCGCCAACGACGGTCGCTGTCTCGCCGCTCTGCAGGGCGACCACCACTTTCTTGGCATCGGCTTCCAGCACCACGGCCGCCAGCAACTCGTCGTTGGCCGGGTGGTCGGCCAGGGCTTCGGCGATGCGCGCATCCAGGGCCTTGGGATCCTTGGGCAGGTCGACATAGGCTTCCGGGCCGCGGTAGAACTGGCGCTGCTCGTAGTCGAGCAGGCCGCGGCGTAGCGCGCGGTAGGCCACGTTCTGTTCGTCTGCATGCACGGTCAGGTAGACGTTCAGGCCGCGCGTATAGGCCTCGTCGCCGTACTGCGTGAAGATCAGCTGCCGCGCCGCTTCGGCCAGGAACTCGGCATGCGCCGAGTTTTCATTGACGCGCCGGTAGCGCAGTACTTCAGCCTTGGCCGCCTCGTGCTGCTCTTCGGTGATGTAGCCGTTGTCCAGCATGCGGTCGATGATGTACTGCTGGCGCAGATTGGCCCGGCGCGGGTTGTTGATCGGGTTGTAGGCCGAAGGTGCCTTGGGCAGGCCGGCCAGCATGGCCGCCTCAGCGATGGAGATGTCCTTGAGCGGCTTGCCGAAATAGATTTCGCTGGCCGCGGCGAAGCCATAGGCGCGGTGACCCAGGAAGATCTGGTTCATGTAGATCTCGAGAATCTTGCGCTTGGACAGCGCGTTCTCGATCTTCAGGGCCAGCAGGATCTCGTAGATCTTGCGCGTCAGCGTCTTCTCGGTGGAGAGATAGAAGTTGCGCGCCACCTGCATGGTGATGGTCGATGCGCCCTGGCTGCGCGACTCCGCCACATTGGCCAGGCCAGCCCGGATCACCCCGAGGTAGTCAACGCCGCCGTGCTGATAGAAACGGGAGTCTTCGATGGCGAGCACCGCATCCTGCATGACCTGCGGGATCTGCCCGATGGTCAGGTAGTTGCGGCGCTCCTCGCCAAACTCGCCCAGCAGCACACCCTCGCTGGAGAGGATGCGCATCGGCAGCTTGGGCCGGTAGTCGGTGAGCCCGCTGATGTCCGGCAGATTCGGGTAGGCCATGGCCAGCGCCAGCCCGAGCAGCAGCGCCACGCTCAGTACGGCGGCCGCACACAGGCCCAGCAGCCAGGCCAGCACGCGCTGAAGATGGCTGGCGATGGATCGTCCGGTTGCGGGCTTGGCGTCGGGTCGTTCAGATCCCTGCGGGGACTTCTTCTTGGCGTCGCTCATGGGCCTCCGATTGGGGTGGGCGGATTATAGGAAGCTGCCGCGCTGTCACCTGAGTTGGGCTCAAGTCTGGAATGGCCCTGTTTTTCCGCCCTTTGGCGTGTCAGCTTGCGTGTATGTTTCGCAACGTGGTGTTACCTGCTGTGACCGGTTTTCCTTTGGCTGTCAAAGGCTTTGCTGCTAGCATTCAAGTAACTTATTAATAGTCCGGCGCCTTGAAACGCGCGTTGGGGGATTCGCGTCATGGGAATACTTGACGTACTGCTGGGTCGCAAGCATCCGCCCATGATTGGCCTGGATATCAGTTCATCCAGTGTCAAGCTGGTGGAGCTGAGTCAATCCAAGAATGGCGAGATGGTGCTCGAGCGCTTCGCGATGGAGTCGTTCGAGAAGGGCTGGATTACTGACGGGCAGATCGAGAAGTTCGACGAGGTCGCCGACGCTGTGCGGCGTTGTGTGGCCCGAAGCGGCGCTCGCACCCGCGATGCGGTGCTGGCGATGCCGCAGTCCGCCGTGATCACCAAGCGCATCATGCTGCCCGCGGGGCTGCGCGACGAAGAGCTTGAGATCCAGGTTGAAGCCGAGGCCAATCAATACATCCCCTTCTCGCTCGACGAGGTGAGCCTGGACTTCTGCGTGATCGGGCCCAGCCCGACCTCGGTGGGCGATGTCGAAGTCTTGATCGCCGCGTCCCGCAAAGATCGTGTGCAGGACCGCCAGGGCCTGGCTGAAGCGGCCGGCCTGCACCCCGTGGTGCTGGACATCGAGTCGCACGCCTCACGCCTGGCGATGGGGCGTCTGATTGGCAACCTGCCCAACGAGGGCAAGGATGCGCTGGTGGCCTTGTTTGAGATCGGCGCCGACACGACCAGCCTGAAGGTGCTGCGTGACGACGAGATGCTCTATGACCGCGACCAGGCGTTCGGCGGCTCGCAGCTGACCCAGCTGATTTCGCGGCAGTACGGCTTCAGCTTCGAAGAAGCCGAGCAGAAGAAGCTGGCCAACGACCTGCCTGAGGACTACGAGACGGCGGTGCTGAACCCCTTCGTCGACAGCCTGTCACAGGAGATCGGCCGCGCGCTGCAGTATTTCTTCACCAGCACGCCGCACCACAAGGTGCATTACGTGATGCTGGCTGGCGGCACGGCAACCCTGCCGGGGCTCAAGGAGCGGGTCACTGAACTCACGGGTTTTGCCTGCATGGTCGTGAACCCCTTCGAGAACATGACGCTGGGCTCCGCAGTTCGAGAACCCAAGCTCAGGCGTGAGGCTCCGGCCTATCTGACCGCCTGCGGTCTGGCCATGCGGAGGTTCTTCCAGTGATTCTGATCAACCTTCTGCCCCACCGCGAAGAGAAGCGTAAGCGTCGCAAGCAGGCCTTCTTCGTTGGCGTCGCGTTTTCGGCGCTGGTCGGTGCCGGCTTGGTGGGTGCGGCGTACATGACCTTGGGCCACCTCACCACCGAGCAGCGCTCGCGCAATGACTACCTCGGCATCGAGATCGGTCGCCTGGAGGCGCAGATCAAGGACATCGCCAACCTGCGTGCCGAGATCGAGGCCCTGAAGTCACGGCAGCGTGCTGTCGAGGATCTGCAGACCGATCGCAACACGCCGGTCCAACTGCTGAACGAACTGGCGCGCCACACGCCCGAAGGCGTTTACCTGACCAGCATCCGGCAAGCCGACAAGGTGGTGACCGTGACCGGCATCGCGCAGACGCAAGAGCGCGTCTCCGAGTTCCTGCGCAACGCCTCGCGCAACTCTGAATGGCTGGATCGTCCCGATCTGGTCGAAATCAAGCTTGCCAACCTGACGACCAGCGGCCGCGACCAGAAGCGGCTGTTCGAGTTTTCGGCCAAGGTGTCGATCAAGACACCGCAGCGCGAAGCGCCAGCCAGTGCGCCGGCCGGCAGAAAGGTCTGAAGCAACCATGGCTAGCAAGTCACTATCGATCAAGTTCGATCTGAATGCCTGGTTTGAGGGCGTTGCCGATCAGTTCCGTGGACTGAACCCGAACGAGCCGGGCCAATGGCCTTTGCTGCCCAAGCTGGCCGCCTTCACCGCAGTCGCGTTGCTGGTGCTGGTGCTGGGCTGGCTGGGGCTGCTTTCTGATGTGCAAAGCGGGTTGGATGCTGAGCGCGAGAAAGAGCCGAGGCTCAAGGAAGACTACCGACTGAAGCTGGCGCAGGCCGTCAACCTGCCTGAGTTGCGCAAGCAAAAGAGCCAGGTCGAGGAATACGTCACCCAGCTTGAGAAGCAGTTGCCTGGCAAGGCTGAGATGGACGCCTTGCTGTCCGATATCAACCAGGCCGGCCTGGGCCGAGGACTTCAGTTCGAGCTGTTCCGGCCGGGTCAGGTGGTGGTGAAGGACTTCTACGCCGAGCTGCCGATCGCGCTGCGCGTGTCGGGCCGGTACCACGACGTCGGCTCCTTTGCCGCAGACGTGTCAAACCTGTCGCGTATCGTGACCTTGCACAACATCGTTGTGGTTGCCCCCACGGGCAAGGATGCCGCCACCGGTGCACTGAGTATGGAAGCCACCGCAAGGACCTACCGCTATCTGGACGCCAACGAAGTCGCTGAGCAGAAGGCGGCCGCAGCCAAGGCCGCCAACAAGACCGGAGCGAAGAAGTGATGCGCGCGCCGATGTTGCTCAAACGCGGGGCTTCGCCCTTGCTGCTCGTGGTGCTGACGCTCGGTTTGAGCGGCTGCGCTGCCGATCTTGACGAGCTCCAGCAATGGATGGAGCAGGAGCGCAAGCAGGCCCGCCCAACAGCCCAGCCGCTGGTACCGCCCAAGAAGTTTCTTCCGCAGGCCTACGAAGCGGGCACGGGCGTTGATCCCTTTAGCGCCCAGAAGTTGAGCGTCGCGATCAAGCAGGAGGCCACCCAGCCCAACTCCCTGCTCACCGCTGAGATGAGCCGGCGGCGCGAGCCTCTGGAAGCCTTCCCGCTGGACAGCATGTCGATGGTCGGAAGCCTGACCCGGCAAGGCAAGCGCTTTGCGCTGCTGAAAGTGGACAACCTGCTGCATCAAGTGAAGGCGGGTGACTACCTCGGACAGAACTTCGGCCGGGTGACCCAGATCAGCGAGACCGAGATCAATTTGCGAGAAGTCGTCCAGGACGCTGCGGGCGAATGGATAGAACGCACCAGTACCCTCCAGCTGCAGGAGAAGGGACGATGAAACATACCCAGGAGATTTCGCGGATGAGCCACTGGCGCGCCTTGGCATGGGCCTTTGGCCTCGGGATTGTTTGCTCCGCCTCCGCGCTGGCGCAGAACAACAGCATTCGCTCCATCAGCAGCGTCCAGCAGGCGGGCGCAGAAGTCGTACGCATCGAGCTCAGCGAATCGCTGAGCGAATTGCCGCGCGGCTTCACGGTGCAAACACCGCCGCGCATCGCGATCGACCTGCCCGGTGTCAGCAATGCCATGGGGCGCAGCGTGGTCGAGATCAACCAGGGCAATCTGCGCTCGGCCAATGTTGCGCAGGCGGGTGAGCGCACTCGCCTCGTGCTGAACCTTCGCGCAGCGTCGGGCTACCGGGCCGAGTTGCAGGACAAGGCGCTGGTCTTGGTGCTGGAGTCTGCACCGGCGCCCGCGGCGGCAGCAGCGGCGGCCAGCGAGCCACTGCACTTTGCACAGAGCCTGAACCGCACGCCGCAAGCGTTGCAAGACATTGACTTCCGTCGCGGCCAGGATGGCACGGGTCGGGTGATCGTCAATCTGCCCAGCAATCAGGTCGGCGTGGACATCCAGCAGCAGGGCCAGGCCCTGGTGGTCGAGTTCCTGCGCTCCAGCGTGCCGGAGCAACTGCGCCGCCGCCTGGACGTGACGGACTTCGGCACCCCGGTGCAGACCATCTCTACCTCGCAGAATGGCGACCGCGTGCGCATGGTCGTTGAGCCCAAGGGCGCCTGGGAGCACAGCGCCTACCAGAGCGACAACCAGTTCGTGCTGGAGGTGCGCCCGCAGAAGGTCGATCCGAATAAGCTGACGCAAGGCCCGGGCTTTGCCGGCGACAAGCTGTCGCTGAACTTCCAGAACATCGAAGTGCGTGCCCTGCTGCAGGTCATCGCCGACTTCACCAACTTCAACGTCGTCACCAGTGACACGGTCACCGGCAGTGTCACGCTGCGCTTGAAGGATGTGCCCTGGGATCAGGCCCTTGACATCATCATGCAAGCCAAGGGTCTGGGCCTGCGCAAGAACGGCAATGTGCTGTGGATTGCGCCCAAGGACGAATTGGCTGCCAAGGAGAAGATGGATCTGGAGGCCAAGGCCCAGATTGCCCAGCTTGAGCCGGTGCGCACCCAGTCCTTCCAGCTGAACTACACCAAGGCCGAGGAAGTGGCCAAGGGGCTGACAGGGCAATCCAGTGGCCAGAGCGGCGGTGGCGCAGGGCAGGGCAGTGCCCGCATCCTGTCGACCCGTGGCAGCGTCATCTTCGAGACTCGGACCAACCAGCTCTTCGTCACCGACATTCCGTCCAAGCTCGAAGAGATCCAGGCCATGATCGCCAAGATCGACATCCCGGTTCGCCAGGTGCTGATCGAGGCCCGCATCGTCGAGGCCGATGACAAGTTCGGTCGCGCACTGGGTGTCAAGCTGGGCTCGCAGGACCTGCGTGGTCTGCAAGGCGGCATCCCGGGCTACAACGTTGGCGGCAACAGCTATGTGACGATTGGCGGCAACCAGACGGCGGTCGGTGCTCAGACCAATCAAGGCCCGGCGCAGAGCTTCTCCAACAGCAACTTCGTCAACCTGCCGGCCAATGTGTCGTCGGACAGCTTTGGTGGCGCCAATGCGGCCTCGTTCGCACTGTCGCTATTCAGCGCCGGTGCCAACCGCTTCCTGAACCTGGAACTGTCCGCACTGGAGGCCGATGGCAAGGGCAAGATCGTGTCCAGCCCGCGCGTGATCACAGCCGATCAGGTCAAGGCCTTGATCGAGCAGGGTGAGGAACTGCCTTACCAGGTCGCCACCTCTAGCGGCGCGACCTCGATTCAGTTCAAGAAGGCGGTGCTGAAGCTTGAAGTCACGCCGCAGATCACGCCGGAGGGCAATGTGATTCTGGACGTGGACGTCAACAAGGACAGCCGCGGCACGCTCACGCCTCAGGGCTATGCGATCAACAACAAGCATGTCAAGACGCAGGTGCTGGTCGAGAACGGCGGCACCGTCGTGATCGGTGGCATCTATACGCAGGACGAGCGCGAAGACATCTCCAAGGTGCCCTTGCTGGGTGATGTGCCCATCATGGGCAATCTCTTCAAGAACAAGGCGCGGATCTCGACCAAGACCGAACTGTTGATTTTTCTTACCCCCAAGGTGGTCAGTGATCGCGTGACGGTCCGCTGATCAAGGGAGGTGCACGCACCGGAATACCGGGTGTGCAAAGCAGGAGTCAGATGAAATGAACAAGATGTATGCGATGAAGTCCGCTTCGCTGCGCGCTGTGGCGGGATTCGTCCTGGTAGCGCTGTTGAGCGCCTGCGGCGGCGGTGGTGGCTCTGCGGGTGACCGCTGGTCGGTGGCGGCGGCGGTGGCTCGAGCGGTGGTGGCACGGGGGGGGGATCGACCGTAACGGATGCGGCCACTGTGAGCCTGGCCCTCAGTTCAACCACCGTGACAGCCGGCGCGCCGGCAACCGTCACAGCAACCGTCAAGAACAAGGCCGGTTCGGCCATTCCCGGCCTGGTCGTGAAGTTCACGACGGATGCTGGCCTGGGTGCCTTCAGCGCTCCCTCTGCATTGACTGATGCAAACGGCGTGGCTTCGGTCGTGCTGTCTCCTGCGCAGTCGACGACGGCCGGTGCGGACTCGGTCAAGGCGACTATCAGCTATCTGGAGAAGGAATACTCGGCCAAGACCGGCTTCCAGCTGACAGCAACGAACGTGACGATTTCGTCCTTCACCTCGGATGTTGCGAACCTGTCGGCCTATGGCCAGGCCAATCTGACGGTGGCTTTGGCTGGCACCAGCGCGAACAGCGCGGTGAGCATCGCCATCACGTCTTCATGCACGACCGCTGGCAAGGGCACGATCACGCCGGCCAGCCAAACCACCACGACGGGGCGCGCTACCTTCACCTTCCGCGATGGCGGCTGTGGAGCGGTGGCGAGTTCTGAGAACCTGCAGATCTCGGTGGCCGGGACGACCTTGACGCAGTCGCTGACGCTGCCGGTCAGCTCCCCGCTGGCCTCGAGCATCGGCTTCGTGTCGGCCAGCCCGTCGAACATCTACCTGCGTGGCTCCGGCCTGGTCGAGAACTCCAACGTCATCTTCCAGGTCAAGGACGCCAACAACAATGGTCTGCCGGGCCAGACTGTGGTGCTGGAGCCGACCGTCCTGGTCGGTGGTCTGACGCTGGATGGCGGCAGCACTTCGGTGAGCAAGAGCACCGATAGCGAGGGCAAGGTCATCGTCCGCGTCAACTCGGGCACGGTGCCGACGCCTGTGCGCATCAAGGCAACGCTGCAGGGCAGCAGCATCTCCACGGTCTCCAGCGTGCTGGCCGTGGCAGTCGGCCTGCCTTCGCAGCTGAATTTCTCGATGGCACAGGGCACGATCAATATCGAGGGCTACAACCTCCAGGGCACTCCGAACACCTACACGGTGATCGCGTCGGATCGCCTGGGCAACCCGGTGCCGGATGGTACGGCCATCAACTTCGTCACCGAAGGCGGCCAGATCCAGGCCATCAAGCAGACAGCCACCTCTGACAAGGGCATCGCTTCGACCACGGCCAACTTCGTGACCGCAGATCCGGTGCCGACCGATGGCCGTGTGACGGTGGTGGCCTATGCCTTGGGCGAGAAGTCCTTCCTCGACCTCAATGGCAACAACACCTATGACGATGGCGAGCTGTTCCAGGACCTGGGTGACATCTTCCTGGACCGCAAGTTCGACAACTTCTACTTCAGTGCCGAAGATCAGTTCATCTCGGGCACCACGGGGGATGGCACCAAAGAATGCTTGGCTTCGCCGTCGGCCTTGCTGGCGACCGGCGTCAGCATTCCCTCGCGTCCCGGCACCTGCAGCCAGACCTGGGCGCGCAGTGCAAAGCCGATCTACGTGCGTCGTGCGGTGCAGACCATCTTCTCCACCTCATCGGCGCGTCCGCTGTGGGGCACGGCATGGCACCCCAATGCCCAAGGCACAGGTGGCAGCTGTACGGCCGCACTGAGTCTGACGACGCACTACGTCGACGACGTCGCGCAAAAGACGGATTACCGCCTCTTTGGCGTGGCTGGTTTGTACGGTGTCGGCGCGGCTGACGTGCTGACCTTTACGGTGGCTGACGCGAACCCGGTCGCCTATAACCCGGTCGCCGCAGGCACTGTGATCACCGCAGCCGCTACTTCCGGCCTATCGGTGACCGTGCTGGGTGGAACACCTGTGCCGAGTACTTCGACGCCGACCGGCGCGGCAGTGAGCTACAAGTTCGATGACGTGACCAGCTCGGGCACCATCTCGATCAGCTTCAAGTCGCCCAGCGGGCTGGTGTCGACCTATTCGCAGTTCCTGAGCCGCAATGCCGCTCCGGCCGGCTATTCAGCCTGCAGCAACTGATGAAGATTGCCCTTGTCGGCATGCCCGGCAGTGGCAAGTCAACCGTAGGCGCGCAACTGGCGCGCCAGCTTGGAGTCCCTTGCCTGGACTCCGACGCCGAGATAGAGAAGCAGCTGGGCGAGAGCATCCGCAGCTTCTTTGATCGTGAAGGCGAAGCGGCGTTCCGAGCCGTCGAGGCTTCGGTCATCCGGGGCCTCGTCAGCGGGGACGATGAAATCGTGCTGGCCACCGGTGGTGGTGCGGTTCTTCGTGAGGAGAATCGACGTGCCCTGCATGACGGCGCCACGGTGGTCTATCTGCGCTCATCGCCCGATGAGCTGTTTCGTCGTCTGCGCTACGACACCAAGCGCCCCTTGTTGCAGGTGCGTGATCCGCAGAAGAAGCTGCGCGAGCTGTATGCCCAGCGTGACCCGCTGTACCGCCAGACCGCGCATTACGTGATGGAGACCGGGCGCCCCTCGGTCCATGCCTTGGTCAATATGGTGTTGATGCAGCTGGAGCTGGCTGGCTTGGTCAGCCCGGAGCGCGTGGCCGCGACGGTTGGCGCCGAGAAGAAGGGCTGAACGCGCCCCGAGTGTGCATCCGGTGCGCCCGTACACTTGGCGCATGAATCGCATCACGGTCCCCATTGCGCTGGATGAGCGCAGCTACGACATCCATATCGGTTCCGGTCTGCTGGCCGACCCTAACAGCTGGCAAGGCCTGCCGCGCGCCGCAGCGGCCGTGATCGTCACCAACGACGCTGTGGCGCCGCTCTATCTGGAAGCCTTGCGCAGCCAGCTGCAAGCACACTATGGTCGCGTCGATGCCGTGGTCCTGAAGGACGGCGAGCAGCACAAGGGCTGGGCCTCGCTGAACCAGATCTGCGACCACCTGTTGGCCCAGGCCTGCGACCGCAAGACCGTGTTGTTTGCGCTCGGTGGCGGCGTGATTGGCGATATGACCGGCTTTGCCGCTGCGATCTATATGCGTGGCGTGCCCTTCGTGCAGGTGCCAACCACGCTCTTGTCGCAGGTGGATTCCTCGGTGGGCGGCAAGACCGCCATCAACCATCCGCTGGGCAAGAACATGATCGGCGCCTTTTACCAGCCGGTGCGTGTGATTGCCGATCTCGACACGCTGGACACGCTGCCGCAGCGCGAGCTGTCAGCCGGCCTGGCCGAGGTCATCAAGTACGGGCCCATCGCCGATGCCGAGTTCCTGACCTGGATCGAGCTCAATATCGACGCGCTGATGGCACGCGACAAGTCAGCACTGGCCCACGCCGTGAAACGCAGCTGCGAGATCAAGGCCTGGGTGGTGGGGCAGGACGAACGAGAGCAGGGCTTGCGCGCCATCCTTAACTTCGGCCACACCTTCGGCCATGCGATCGAGACCGGCCTGGGTTACGGCGAGTGGCTGCATGGCGAAGCGGTAGGCTGCGGCATGGTGCTGGCCGCCGATCTGTCGGCGCGAGCCGGGCTGATGCCGGCAGATTTTGTTGAGCGCATGCAGCGCATCGTTGAGCGCGCCGGGTTGCCGACCGTCGCACCGAAGCTGGGGCTGGAGCGCTATCTCCAGCTGATGCGCGTGGACAAGAAGTCTGAGGGCGGGGCGATACGCTTCGTTCTGATCGAGGCCCTCGGCCGCGCCGGCATGCACAGCGTGGACGATGCGCTGGTGGCCCAGGTGCTTGAAGCGCACTGCGGCTGAGCGCGACATGACCCGGGCCGCCTGCGCTGCCGATCCCGCCCAGAGCCGCGGCCGCCGCCATCCTGAGCCGGCCGCGCCAACGCGCAGCGAGTACCAGCGCGACCGAGACCGCATCGTGCACAGCAGCGCCTTCCGGCGCCTGGTCTACAAGACACAGGTGTTTCTGAATCACGAAGGCGATCTGTTCCGCACGCGTCTGACGCATTCGCTGGAGGTGGCTCAGCTGGGCCGCTCGATCGGCCGCAGCCTGGGCCTGGACGAGGACTTGATCGAGACCATCGCGCTGGCGCATGACCTGGGCCACACGCCTTTCGGCCATGCCGGGCAGGACGTGCTGGACGAATGCATGAAGGCCCATGGCGGCTTCGAGCACAACCTGCAGTCGCTGCGTGTGGTCGACCGGCTGGAGTTGCGCTACCCGGATTTCGATGGACTCAACCTGACCTTCGAGAGCCGCGAGGGCATCCTCAAGCACTGCAGCCGCCGCAATGCCGAGTTGCTGGAGGCGCAGGAACCTGCTGGCGTGGCCTGGCGTTTTCTCAACGGCCAGCAGCCCAGCCTGGAGGCGCAACTCTGCAATCTGGCCGACGAGGTGGCCTACAACGCCCATGACATCGACGATGGCGTGCGCTCCGGCCTGCTGACGCTGGAACAGCTGGAGGCCGTGCCGCTGGTGCAGCGCTACCTGCGCAGCACGCTGGCCGACCACCCGCAGCTCACGGGCAAGCGTCTGCTGTTCGAGACGATTCGCCGCATGTTGTCCGACCAGGTCTACGACATCATCGACACCACCCGCGCCGCCTTGAACGAGCTGCAGCCGCCCGATATCGATGCGGTGCGGCGCGCACCGCCGCTGCTGCGCTTCAGTGCGCCGATGCGCGCCCAGAGCAGCGAGCTCAAGCGCTTCCTGTTCGCCAGCCTCTACCGCCATCCGCAGGTGCAGGGCAAGCGCGCCAGCGCCGAGCAGATCCTGCGCGAGTTGTTCGAGATTTATATGAATGACCCGCAGCGCCTGCCGCCGGATTTTGCTGACAGCGCCAGCCATGCGCGGGCCTGCGCCGACTACATCGCCGGCATGACCGATCGCTTCGCGATGCGCGAGCATGAGCGGCTGACAGGGCAGCGGCTGCTGGGCTGAGCGCGCCCAGCAGATAATGGGGACAGACTCGCTGAAGGCTGTACCCCATGGCAAGACTTCCCCGCCTGGCCCAGGCCGGGCTGACCCAGCACCTGATCCACCGCGGCAACAACCGCCAGCCCATCGTGCTGGACGACGAGGATCGCCGCACCTTGCTGGCTGCGCTGCAGGAATGCGCCGCCACGCACAAGGTGGCGATCCATGCCTATGTGCTGATGGACAACCACCTGCATCTGCTGCTGACGCCCAGCACCGACGCGGGCCTGGGCCGCATGATGCAGTCGCTGGGCCGCCGCTATGTGGCTGCCTTCAACCGGCGCCACGGCCGCAGTGGCACCTTGTGGGAAGGGCGCTACCGCGCGGCGCCGCTGGAGCCCTCGGTCCATCTGCTGCCCGCCATGCGCTGCATCGAGCTCAACCCGGTGCGCGCTGGTCTGGTGCTGGGGCCGGCGGACTATCCCTGGTCCAGCTGCCAGCACCATGTGGGCCAGCGGCGCGATCCGCTGGTGAGCGACCCGGCCGCCTATTGGGCCTTGGGCAACACGCCTTTCGATCGCGAAATGCACTACCGCCGCTGGCTGGACGAAGGCAGCAGCGAGGCTGAGCAGCAGGCGCTGATCGACTCGGCGCTGAAAGGTTGGCCGCTGGGCTCGCCGAAATTCCTGGCCGAGCTGGCAAAGACGGCGCTGCGCCCCGTGAGCCCGCGTCCGCGCGGACGGCCGCCAGGCGTCACAAGGCCAAACAGCGCCGACTCTGTCCCCAATTAAGGCTGACCAATTTGCTGGCTTTTCACATCAAGGTGTCTGACCCCATTTAATCCAACTTGTTCGATTTGCTGCGCCGCAGTAAATTCGCTCCCATTGATGTTTGATGCGGAGATAGCAATGGCTGCAGCACAAGGCGGACAAGCGGGCGTGGTCGCCAGCGCCGAGGAAATCCAGACCCTGGCCGAACAGGGCCTCTACCGTCCCAGCAACGAGAAAGATGCTTGCGGTCTCGGCTTCGTGGCCCATATCAAGGGCAAGAGGGCGCACAACATCGTTCAGCAGGGTTTGAAGATCCTGGAGAACCTGGATCACCGCGGTGCGGTTGGTGCCGACAAGCTGATGGGCGACGGCGCGGGCATCCTGATCCAGGTGCCCGATGAGTTCTACCGCGAAGAAATGGCCAAGCTCGGCGTCGAGCTGCCGCCTCCCGGCGAATACGGCGTCGGCATGATCTTCCTGCCCAAGGAACACGCCTCGCGCCTGGCCTGTGAGCAGGAACTGGCCCGCGCGATCAAGGCCGAGGGGCAGGTCTTGCTGGGCTGGCGCGATGTGCCAGTGGACACCGAGATGCCGATGTCGCCGACGGTGCGCGAGAAAGAGCCCATCATCCGCCAGATCTTCATCGGCCGCGGCCCGGACATCATCGTGCCGGACGCGCTGGAACGTAAGCTCTACGTGATCCGCAAGACCGCCAGCAGCGCCATCCAGGCGCTCAAGCTGACGCACAGCCGCGAGTACTACGTGCCCAGCATGAGCTGCCGCACGGTGATCTACAAGGGTCTGCTGCTGGCCGATCAGGTCGGCGCCTACTACAAGGACCTGGCCGATCCGCGCGTGGTCTCGGCCATCGCGCTGGTGCACCAGCGCTTCTCGACCAACACCTTCCCGGAGTGGCCGCTGGCCCACCCCTATCGCATGGTGGCCCACAACGGTGAGATCAACACCGTCAAGGGCAACTTCAACTGGATGCGCGCCCGCGAAGGCGTGATGAAGTCGCCGGTGCTGGGCGACGACCTGAAGAAGCTCTACCCGATCAGCTTCGAAGGCCAGAGCGACACCGCCACCTTCGACAATGCGATCGAGCTGCTGACCATGAGCGGCTACTCGCTGGCGCATGCCGCGATGATGATGATCCCGGAGGCCTGGGAGCAGCACGAGCTGATGGACGAGCGCCGCCGCGCCTTCTATGAGTACCACGCCGCGATGATGGAACCCTGGGACGGCCCGGCCGCCATGGTCTTCACCGATGGCCGCCAGGTCTGCGCCGCGCTGGACCGCAACGGCCTGCGCCCGGCGCGCTACTGCGTCACCGACGACGACCTGGTGGTGCTGGCGTCCGAGTCCGGCGTGCTGCCCATCCCCGAAAGCAAGATCGTCAAGAAGTGGCGCCTGCAGCCGGGCAAGATGTTCCTGATCGATCTGGAGCAGGGCCGCATCGTCGACGACGAAGAGCTGAAGACCCAGTTCGCCAATGCGCGTCCCTACCGCCAGTGGATCGAGAACGTGCGCGTCAAGCTCGGCGACATCGAGGTCGGCGAGGTCGCCGCGCCTGAGTTCAAGACTTCGCTGCTGGACCGCCAACAGGCCTTTGGTTTCACGCAGGAAGACATCAAGTTCCTGATGGCGCCGATGGCCACCAATGGCGAAGAGGGCACCGGCTCGATGGGCAATGACTCGCCGCTGGCCGTGCTCTCGAGCAAGGACAAGCCGCTCTACAACTACTTCAAGCAGCTGTTCGCCCAGGTCACGAACCCGCCGATCGACCCGATCCGCGAAAACATCGTGATGTCGCTGAACAGCTTCGTTGGCCCCAAGCCCAATCTGCTGGACATCAATGCGGTCAATCCGCCGATGCGCCTGGAGGTGGCCCAGCCGGTGCTGGACTTCAAGGACATGGCGCGCCTGCGCAATATCGAGGCCCACACCAACGGCAAGTTCAAGCCCTATGAGCTGGACATTTCCTATCCGCTGGCCTGGGGCAATGAAGGCGTCGAAGCCAAGCTGGCCTCGCTGTGCGCCGAGACGGTGGACGCGCTGAAGGGCGGCCACAACATCATCATCATCACCGACCGCTACCTGAGCGCCGAGCGCGTGGCCATCCCCGCACTGCTGGCCCTGTCGGCGGTTCACCATCATCTGGTGCGCGAGGGCCTGCGCACGACCGCTGGCCTGGTGGTCGAGACCGGCACGGCGCGCGAAGTGCATCACTTCGCGGTGTTGGCCGGCTTCGGCGCCGAGGCGGTGCACCCCTATCTGGCGCTGGAGACGCTGGCGGCCATGCAGGCCGAGCTGCCGGCTGATCTGTCGGCCGAGAAGGCGATCTACAACTACATCAAGGCCATCGGCAAGGGCCTGTCGAAGATCATGTCCAAGATGGGCATCTCGACCTATATGTCCTACTGCGGCGCGCAGATCTTCGAGGCCATCGGCTTGAAGGCGGACTTCGTCGAGAAGTACTTCCGCGGCACGCCCACCCAGGTCGGCGGCATCGGCGTGTTCGAAGTGGCTGAAGAGTCGCTGCGTCTGCACCGCGCCGCGTTTGGCAACGACCCGGTGCTGGCCACCATGCTGGACGCCGGCGGCGAGTACGCCTGGCGCGCCCGCGGCGAAGAGCATATGTGGAGCCCGGACGCCATTGCCAAGCTGCAGCACAGCACGCGCTCAGGCAAGTTCGACACCTACAAGGAATACGCGCAGCTGATCAATGACCAGAGCAAGCGCCACATGACGCTGCGCGGCCTGTTCGAGTTCAAGATCGACCCGAGCAAGGCCATTCCGTTGGAAGAGGTGGAGCCCGCTGCCGAAATCGTCAAGCGTTTCGCTACCGGCGCGATGTCGCTGGGCTCGATCTCCACCGAGGCGCACTCCACGCTGGCGCTGGCGATGAACCGCATCGGCGGCAAGAGCAATACCGGTGAAGGTGGCGAGGACCCGGCGCGTTATCGCAACGAGCTCAAGGGCATCAAGATCGTCAAGGGCACCAAGGTGTCTGACGTGGTCGGCAAGGACGTGATCGCCGCCGACTACGAGATGCAGGACGGCGACAGCCTGCGCTCGCGCATCAAGCAGGTGGCCTCGGGCCGCTTTGGTGTGACGACTGAGTACCTGGTCTCGGCCGATCAGATCCAGATCAAGATGGCCCAGGGCGCCAAGCCGGGAGAGGGCGGCCAGCTGCCTGGCGGCAAGGTCAGCGAGTACATCGGTTTCCTGCGCTACTCGGTGCCGGGCGTGGGCCTGATCTCGCCGCCGCCGCACCATGACATCTACTCGATCGAGGACCTGGCGCAGCTGATCCACGACCTGAAGAACGTCAACCAGAAGGCCGACATCTCGGTCAAGCTGGTGTCCGAAGTGGGCGTGGGCACGATCGCGGCCGGCGTGGCCAAGGCCAAGGCCGACCACATCGTGATCGCCGGCCATGACGGCGGCACCGGCGCCTCGCCATGGAGCTCGATCAAGCATGCCGGCACGCCCTGGGAGCTGGGCCTGGCCGAAGCGCAGCAGACCCTGGTGCTGAACCGCCTGCGCGGCCGTGTGCGCGTGCAGGCCGACGGCCAGATGAAGACCGGCCGCGACGTGGTGATCGGCGCGCTGCTGGGCGCTGATGAGTTCGGCTTCGCCACCGCGCCGCTGGTGGTCGAGGGCTGCATCATGATGCGCAAGTGCCACTTGAACACCTGCCCGGTGGGCGTGGCCACGCAAGACCCGACCCTGCGTGCCAAGTTCTCGGGCAAGCCCGAGCATGTGGTGAACTACTTCTTCTTCGTCGCCGAGGAAGCGCGCCAGATCATGGCTCAGCTGGGCATCCGCAGCTTCGACGAACTGGTCGGCCGCTCGGATCTGCTGGACACCAAGAAGGGCATCACGCACTGGAAGGCCAAGGGACTGGACTTCGCCCGCGTGTTCTACCGTCCCGAAGTGCCGGCGGAGGTGGCTCGCACCCATGTGGACGTGCAGGACCACGGCCTGGACCGCGCGCTGGACGTCAAGCTGATCGAGAAGTGCCTGCCCGCCTTCGACAAGGGCGAGAAGGTTCAGTTCATGCAGGAGGTCACCAACGTGCGCCGCACCGTCGGTGCGATGCTCTCCGGTGAGCTGATCCGTCGCCATCCCGAGGGCCTGCCGGACCAGAGCATCTTCATCCAGATGGAAGGCACCGGCGGCCAGAGCTATGGCGCCTTCCTGGCGCCCGGCATCACCTTCTATCTGATCGGTGACGCCAACGACTACACCGGCAAGGGCCTGTCCGGCGGCCGCGTGGTGGTGCGCCCCAGCATCGAGTTCCGTGGCGACGCGACCAAGAACATCATCGTCGGCAACACCGTGCTGTATGGCGCGACCCGCGGCGAGGCCTTCTTCCGCGGCGTGGCGGGCGAGCGTTTTGCGGTGCGTCTGTCGGGCGCATCTGCGGTGGTCGAAGGCACGGGTGACCACGGTTGCGAATACATGACCGGCGGGACCGTCGTCGTGCTGGGCAAGACCGGCCGCAACTTCGCCGCCGGCATGAGCGGCGGCGTGGCCTATGTCTTCGACGAGGACGGCGACTTCGCCAAGCGCTGCAACACCAGCATGGTGGCGCTGGACAAGGTGCTCAGCAGCGACGAGCAGCTGCAAGGCGCGGAGGCCGGCATCCTGCACCGCCTCACCCCGCAGAGCGAGCCGCAGGCGGACGAGGCCATCTTGAAGAAGATGATCGAGGACCACCACCGCTGGACCGGCAGCCAGCGCGCCCGCGAGATCCTCGACAACTGGGCTGCCTCGCGCGCCAAGTTCGTCAAGGTCTTCCCGCATGAGTACAAGCGTGCGCTGGGCCAGGCGAGTGCCGCCAAGCAGACCGCCGCCACCATTGCGCAAGCCAAGGCGCCCGCCGCGACCACCAAGCCGGTCAAGGCCTGAGAGAAAGAGTAGGAGTCGAAAAAATGGGAAAAGTCACCGGCTTCATGGAGTACGAGCGTCTCGAAGAGGGCTATGAGCCCGTCGAGAAGCGCCTGAAGAACTACAAGGAATTTGTCATCGCGCTGACGCCCGAGCAGGCCAAGGTTCAGGGCGCGCGCTGCATGGACTGCGGCACGCCCTTCTGCAATAACGGCTGCCCGGTCAACAACATCATTCCGGACTTCAACGACCTGGTCTACAAGGGCGATTGGGCGAACGCGATCACGGTGCTGCACAGCACCAACAACTTCCCCGAGTTCACCGGTCGCATCTGCCCCGCGCCCTGCGAGGCCGCCTGCGTGGTCAATGTGAACGGCGACGCGGTGGGCATCAAGTCCATCGAGCACGCCATCATCGACCGCGCCTGGGCCGAGGGCTGGGTGCAGCCGCAGCCGGCCGCCGTGAAGACGGGCAAGAAGGTGGCGGTGGTGGGTGCCGGCCCGGCCGGACTGGCCGCAGCCCAGCAGCTGGCACGCGCCGGCCATGCCGTGACGGTGTTCGAGAAGAACGACCGTGTCGGCGGCCTGCTGCGCTACGGCATCCCCGACTTCAAGATGGAGAAGTCGCACATCGACCGCCGCGTCAAGCAGATGGAGGCTGAGGGTGTGGTGTTCCGCACCGGCGTGCTGGTGGCCAGCCTGCCCGAGGACAGCAAGGTCACGAACTGGGCCAAGGAAACCATCAGTGCCGATGAGCTGAAGGCGCAGTTCGACGCCGTGCTGCTGAGTGGTGGCGCCGAACAGAGCCGCGACCTGCCGGTGCCGGGGCGCGATCTGCAGGGCATCCATTTCGCGATGGAGTTCCTGCCGCAGCAGAACAAGGTCAACGGCGGCGACAAGCTGAAGAACCAGATCCGCGCCGATGGCAAGCATGTCATCGTGATCGGCGGCGGCGACACCGGCAGCGACTGCGTCGGCACCAGCAACCGTCATGGCGCCAAGAGCGTGGTGCAGTTCGAGCTGATGCCTCAGCCGCCCGAGGTTGAGGACCGCCCTCTGACCTGGCCTTACTGGCCGATCAAGCTGCGCACCTCGAGCAGCCATGAAGAGGGCTGCGAGCGCGAGTTCGCCATCGCCACCAAGGAGTTCCTGGGTGAGAAGGGCAAGCTGACCGGCGTGAAGACGGTGCGCCTGGAGTGGCAGGGCGGCAAGATGACCGAGGTGCCGGGCTCCGAGCAGGTGCTCAAGGCCGACCTGGTCTTCTTGGCCATGGGCTTCGTCAGCCCGGTCGCCACGATCCTGGAGGCCTTCGGTGTGGTCAAGGACGCCCGCGGCAATGCCAAGGCCGGCACCGAGGCCGAGGGCGGCTACAAGACCAATGTGGACAAGGTCTTCGCCGCCGGCGACATGCGCCGTGGCCAGAGCCTGGTGGTCTGGGCCATCCGCGAAGGCCGCCAGGCCGCCCGTGCGGTGGACGAGTACCTGATGGGCTCGACCACGCTGCCGCGCTGACAGCCCCCCGCCTCTGCGCAAAGAAGCCGCCCTCGGGCGGCTTTCTTTTTGCCTTCACGCATGAGCACCTTGGGGCAGCATGCCGGTAGCAGTTCGTTACCCCCGGCAGCCACTCGTCGCGACTTCGGCTCCGCCCATCTCGCAGCGCCGCCGGATCGTGCAATTTCGCACATCATGAAGTGGCGGGGCTGCCGAAAATGCCGTCAATCCCCCTGGTTCCGGGGGCCCCCAGGGGCGCCGGGCCGGACTACCGAGAGCTCACCATGCGCGTTTCGTCCATCTTTGCTTCCTTGCGTCGACCTGCCAGCAGCTCGCGCGGCTTCACGCTGGTCGAGTTGATGATCGTTGTCGCGATCATCGGCATCCTGGCTGCTGTCGCCCTTCCTTCCTATCAGGACTATGTGCGACGCAGTGCGCTGCCCGAGGGCACCTCGGCGCTGGCCAGCGCGCGCATCAAGCTGGAGCAGTTCTACCAGGACAACCGCAGCTACGGCGCCGCCAGTTGCGGCAACGGCACCGTCACCTTCGGCACTGCGGGCAAGTTCACCACCAGCTGCGCACTCAGCAACGGCGGGCAGGGCTATACGGTCACGGCGACTGGGAATACCGGCACCGTGGCGGCAGGCCACACCTTCACGCTGGACCAGAGCAACGCCCAAGGCACAACGGCCTTCAAGGGCAGTGCAGTCACCAAGGCCTGCTGGCTGATGAAGGGTGACGAATGCTGAAGTCGGCCTTCCAGCGCGGCGTCAGTCTGATCGAGGTCATCGTTGTCCTCGTGATCTTCTCTGGCTTGCTGGGCACGGTGATGCCTGAGATCCGCGACTGGATGCAGAGTCTGAAGGTGCGCAACGCCGCTGAATCGATCAAGAACGGGCTAGATGTGGCGCGCATGGAAGCGCTCAAGCGCAACGCTTCGGTGGGCTTCTGGCTGGTGGCCGACTCTGGTTCAAAAGTGCCAGGCAACACCTGCGCGCTGGCCTCGGATTCACCCGCCTGGGTGGTCAGCGTCTCCAATCCCGGCGGTGAATGCGGCGCGGCCGCATCGCTGACAACCGCGCCGCAACTGGTGCAACGATCCACGGCGCTGGAGAACGCGGCAGGCCTGTCCGTCAGTGCCACCGACAGTGCAGGTGGCGCAGCCAACCGCGTGATGTTCAACGGGCTGGGCCAGGTTCTCGCACAAGCGGGCGTCGCGAGCATCCAGTTCATCGATGTGCAGGCCAGCAGCGGCAACACGCGCCGGCTGCGCGTGGTGGTGGAGCCCGGTGGCGCGATTCGCATGTGCGACCGCGACGTGGCCGCCGGCGATCCTCGCGTCTGCCCGGTGCTCTGAGGGGAATCGAATGAACAGCAGTCTTCTCCGACATGAGCCTCGCCCTGTGCCACTGCTGCGGCGCCGGCAGAACGGCGTTGCGCTGATCGAGGTTCTCATCGCGATGCTGATCTTTGCCTTCGGCGTTCTTGGGCTGGTCGGCCTGCAGGCCACGATGACCCAGGCGCAGACCTCCGGCAAGATCCGGGCCGATGCTTCCAATCTGGCATCGGAACTGTTCGCTCTGATCCAGACAGATCACCTGAGCAATCTCTCGCAGTACAGCGACGCCAGCTGCGCGTCCTACAACCGTTGCGCGGACTGGAAGACCAAGGTTGAGGCCACGCTGCCAGCAGCCGAAGTGACGCTGACCACCAATGCCGGTGCTGGAACGGTGCAGATCACCGTGAGCTGGAAGCAAGGGCAGGAGAGCCGCAACAACTACTCGTCGTCGATGACGTGGCAGCAATGAGGATGAGGCCGCAAATGCATGCGAACATTGCACAGCCGACTCGCCGCCAAGCGGGCTTCACGCTGATCGAGCTGATGGTCGGTGTGGTCGTGGGCTTGCTCGCGACTCTGGTGATCAGCAACGTGCTGTCCTTTTCTGAGGGCCAGCGTCGCAGCACCACCTCGGGCTCTGACGCTCAGGTCAACGGCGGGCTGGCCATCTATGCCTTGCAGCGTCAGCTGAAGATGGCGGGCTATGGGCTATCGACTGAGGGCTCTGCCCTGGGTTGCGTGCTGACGGGTCTGTTCAACGGTGCGGCTCCTCCTAACCTGCCGCCGACGCTCGCGCCAGTCATCATCACGGCAGGCGCAGGCGGTGCGCCTGACACGGTGCGCATCCTCTCCAGCTCGAAGGCCAGCTTCTCGCTGCCGACTCGGGTGGATCCCCCCTACTACGACCCGGCTGCGCTCGACAGCAAGCGCAATGACGTCGTCGTGGTGTCCACCCAGGGCTTTGATCAAGGAGATCTGGTGGCCATGGTCTACCCGGCACCATTTCCTGGTCCAGGTGAGCGGCCGTGTCAGCTGTTCCAGGTCTCTGCGGCGCCAGCCGGCAACATCATCAGCCGCCTTGACGCGGGCTCCTGGAACGCTGCGGGCTTCCCCAACCAGCCGGCAGCGGCTTCGGCCTGGAATCTTCCGCAGGGTAACGCTGCAACGACTGCTGCGATCCGGCAGGCCGCGCCGCCCTTCCTGGTGAATCTTGGCGCGTTCACCGACATCACGTTCTCGCTGACGGCCGACTTCAAGCTGCGCCAGGTGCAGCGCAACATCCGGGACCAGAACGCCACCACGCGCGATCTGCAGCCCAACATCGTTGCGATGCGTGCTTTCTACGGCAAGGACACCAACGGCGATGACGTGGTCGACAGCTTTGACGCCGTCACGCCGGCAAGCAATGCGGGCTGGGGACAGGTCCGCGCGGTGCGTATTGCCGTGCTCGCCAGAAGCGGCCAGTTCGAGAAGGACGAAGTGACCACCACGATGCCAAGCTGGGATGTGGGCACCTTCGCACCGGTGGCCGGCAGCGTGAGTTGCGGCAGCAGCAAGTGTGTCGAGCTCAAGGCCGATGTCAGCAGCGACTGGAAGCACTATCGCTACAAAGTGTTCGAGACCCTGGTACCTCTGCGCAATCAGGTGTGGCAGAGCGACTTCCGCGCTGCACCGGCGTCCCAGCCCTAGAGCGAGAAGCCATGATGAAGAAGAATCTCTCACTCCTCAGGCGTGGCCGGCACATCGTCAGGCGAGTGCAGCGCGGTGTCTCCTTGCTGTTCTCGCTGATGGGCCTGGTGGTGCTCACTCTCGGCGCCGTGGCCCTGCTGCGTTCGGTCGACAGCAGCCTGCTGGTGCTGGGCAATCTTGGCTTCAAGCAGGATGCCTTGGCCGCCAGTTCGGCCGGCACCGAGGCGGCCATTGCCTGGTTGGCAGCCACACCGGTGACCACGCTGGAGATGGACCAGCAGGCCCGGTCCTATTCCTCCGTGGCGATTCCTGCGCTGGAGGCGGCCGGGCCGCGGGCTGATGCCTTGCCTGCCACGCCGGCCGTTCTGATCGACTGGGCTGGCAACGGCTGCAATGTGCCCGGGCTCAATGGCCGCGCTATCGCGAACTGCCTGCTGGCGCCGGTTGAGCTGCAGGTGGGGACAGGCAATCGCGTCAAGTACTTCATCACGCGCTTGTGCTCAGCCACAGGCCCGGCCAACGCTGCCGGCAACAACTGCATCGTGCCGGTGGTCGGCTCATCAACTGGCACCTCCACGCAGCGGGGCGAAGTCAAGCAGGGCCAGCACGTGCGCCCAACGGCCATCGCTGCAGGCACCTATTACCGCATCATCACACGCACAGAAGGGGCGAGGGGCACGGTGAGTTTCACCGAGACCTTGGTCCACTTCTGATGCGTCTGCCATCCATGCAAGCGCAGTGAGGCTACTCATGAACGGTTCCATGTTCTTCCGAAATTTCGCCCGCCTTGCCGGTTTGTCTTCGTTGGCCCTGGCATCAATGAGCCTGACAGCGCAGACCGACATCGCCACAGCGCCGCTGTTCACGACGTCGACCACCAACGTCAAGCCCAATGTGCTGTTCATCCTGGACGACTCGGGCAGTATGGCCTGGGACTACATGCCGGATCAGGCCCGGTTCAGCGCCAGTGGCTTCAACCACAAGTACGGCCGGCGTGCGGCGCAGTGCAATGGTTTGGGCTTCAATCCAGACGAGTCAAAAGCCCCCTACAAGCTGCCGGTCGATGCGACAGGGGCCAACCTTCCCGCTGCGAGCACCGACTTCTTGAACGGGACTTACACAACCGACGTCTATCTTGAGAGCGGCGACCCGGTGCTGACCCGCAATCAGCGCACCGTCACCGCGCCAGCTTCCTTGACAGTGGCCAATGGCGGAACGCTGACGCTGACAGTGAGCGGTGCAACATCCTCATCCTATTTCGTAGGTATGGTGGTGACCGTGTTCGGCGACACGGCAGGCCGCTACATGATCGGCAAGGTGGCCAGCTGGAATTCGGCCACGGCCGCCATGACGGTCGACGTCGCCATGGGAGTGGGCAGTGGCAGTTTCTCGACGGTCCGAATCGGTGATGGATCGGCGATCGACAACGTCTACTACACCTACAGCGGCACGCAGAAGCCCCTGGATTTCCAGTTCCCGAACAACAGCCTGGATACCAATTCGACCTTCTTCAAGGAGTGCAACAGCTCCATCACTTCTGACCCTGGCAGGTCTGTCTTCACGGCCAACATCGTGACGCCCGGATCGCCGATGGCCCAGCGCTACGCCAATTGGTATCGCTACTACAGCACCCGCATGGCGATGATGAAGACGAGCATGAGCCATGCCTTCAAGGACATGGACGACAAGTTCCGTATCGGTTTCAACACCATCAACGAGAACACCGGCGGCATTCTGAACGTGGCTGACTTCAACGCCTCTCAGAAGTCGAGCTTCTATTCGCGCTTTGGCGGTGCCGATCCGAACAACAGCACGCCGCTGCGCGCGGCCCTGTCCAAGGCGGGCCGCTACTACGCGAAGAAGGTGTCCGGTCAGACTTATGACCCGGTGCAGTACTCCTGCCAGAAGAACTTCACCATTCTGTCGACGGACGGCTACTGGAACGGCGATGCAGGCTACAAACTGGACGGCACCGCGGTTGGCCAGCAGGACGGCGGCGGCACGGCGCGGCCGATGTATGACGGTGGCAACGAGGTCACCAAGACGATTGAGACCTGGAACGTGACGGGCACGTCGACCAAGACCACGGTCACGCCGTTCACACGCACTGACACGGTCACGACCACGACTTACACGCCGACGGCCGGGCAGTCGTACAACACGTACTCGCTTGGAACGCTCAGCCGGTCCTACAGCAACTCAAGCTTCGGTACCTCGAACTGTTCGACGAGCGGGGGCAGTTACACCTGTCGCGTGAATGTGAGGACATCGTCCAACCATGGATTCTCGGGCGGCGAGGTGGTGACGATCTCCGGAGTCACCCCGTCAGTGTTCAACGGCTCGTACACGATCACGCTTGTCGATAGCAATGATTACTACTATGTGCTGAGTGGCCTGACGCCCATCCCGTCCAATCCTACCAATTCCAATCGCGGGACCACGCTGTTCGCGCCGAGCGGCTGCCCGGCTGGGCAGGGACGGGTATCAGCGCAGCAGATGAGGCGCGATCAGCGCAGCATCAACAGCAGTGGCACCAGCACGCTCAACACCTGGTCGACGACCCTGGTGCAAAACGTCACCACCGTCACCCCTTACACCCGCACCATCACCTACGTGGACGGCGTTCTGAGCTCTGACGTGACAGGCACCGGAACGCCCAATGTGACCACCTCGGCCGGCACCACCACCACCAGCGCAACCACGAGCACGGCCACGCCTTTCAACACTTCTGCGGGAACCGACTTCACGCCGTGGGTGGCCTCCGGCGCGCCTGTGGTGCAAGGCTGTGCAGCAAGCGCGCCGTCCAACACAGCTATCGTCAGCGCGGCGGTGAGCACCTCGACCGTCAGCGTTGGCCCAACCTCCGCTTCAGGCACCAATAACGCTGGCACGGCGACCGTCACGAACAGCACGCCGACCGAAACTGTGGGCACCAAGACTGTCACCACCACCACCACGGTGGGCGGCTCGCTCGACAGCCTGTCTGACGTGGCGATGTACTACTACAAGACAGACTTGCGCGACAGCTCCCTCAGCAACTGCACCGGCGCCCTGGGCAAGTCGGTGTGCGAGAACGATGTCAAGGCGCTCGGCAAAGACACGGCCAACTGGCAGCACATGACCACCTTCACGCTCAGCCTGGGCGTGAACGGAACGTTCAAATACGACCCGGCGTATGAGACGCAGACGACGGGTGATTTTGCGGACCTGGTCAATGGCAACAAGAATTGGCCGGTTCCGAGCAGCGATGGCGGCGCGGTGAACATCGACGACCTTTGGCATGCGGCTGTGAACGGGCGTGGGCGCTATTTCAGTGCCAGTGACCCGACCACCTTGGCCGCCAGCTTGGCTGCGGCGCTGAACTCCATCAAGGCGGTCGTCGGCACCTCATCGGCTGCCGCGACCAGCACGCTGCAGCCGGTGGAGGGCGATAACGGCGTCTACATCGCCCAGTTCAAGTCGGCCGAATGGACCGGCGACCTGAAGTCCTACAAGATCAACACCACGACGGGCGAGGTGGCAACATCCAAGCTCGACAGCACCGGCAACCCGGTTGACCTGGCGGATTGGTCGGCAGGGGAGAAGCTGACGGCATCGACGGTCCGCACGATCTACCACTTCCGTCCGGCCGGTGGTGGCAATGGCGGGAGCCTCGAGCCCTTTGTCTATGCCACGATGAACGCGACCGAAAAGGCCATGTTCGACAATGCCTGCTCGAAGTCTCCGACGCTCACCCAATGCGCTGGGTTGACAGGCAGCGCACTCGCGGATGTCAACTCCGGCGCCAATATGGTGAGCTTCCTGCGCGGCCAGCCCCAGCCGCAGTACCGGACGCGCGCTCGAGTGCTCGGTGACATCGTGAACTCGTCGCCGGTCTATGTCGGCAAGCCGAGCTTTCAATATGTGGAGAACGGCTACGCCAGTTTCAAGGCGGCACGCGCAAGCCGAGCTCCGACCTTGTATGTAGGTGCCAACGACGGCATGCTGCATGCGTTCAATGCGGTCGATGGCACCGAGCGCTGGGCTTACGTACCCCGTGCCGTGATGGGCAAGCTCTATCGCCTGGCCGACAGTTTCTACGAATCCAAGCACTTCTACACGGTGGACGCCACGCCTGTAGTGGGCGACGTCTTCATGGGTGGCAGTTGGCGCACCATTCTGGTCGGCGGGCTGAATGCCGGTGGCAACGCCTATTTCGCGCTCGACATCACGGACCCCAACAACCCGCAAGCCTTGTGGGAGTTCTCGAACGCCAACCTTGGGCTGAGCTATGGCAATCCGATCATCACGAAGCGCAAGGACGGCACCTGGGTCGTTGTCTTCAGCTCGGGGCACAACAACGCTGATGGGCAAGGCCACCTGTTCGTCGTCGATGCGTTGACCGGTGCATTGCTGAAGGACATCAGCACGGGCGTGGGCTCTGCGGGCAGTCCCAGTGGTTTGACCAAACTCAATGCCTGGGTCGATTCCGATGCGGACAACCTGGCGACGCGCTTCTACGCTGGCGATCTGCAAGGCAATATCTGGCGTTTCGATATCGACGGCAATCTGGAGCCCAAGGAGCAGGCCTTCAAGCTGGCGCAGCTGCTGGTGGCGGGTGTGCCTCAGCCGATCACGACTCAGCTGCAACTGGCTGAAATCGAGGCCAACGGAAGCCGCCATGCGGTCGTCTACGCTGGCACTGGGCGATATCTGGGCACCAGCGACGTGACCAGTACGGCGGTGCAGAGCATCTATGCCATCAAGGATTCGCTGAGCTCGACTGGGCTGGGCGATGTTCGGGCCGGCGGCACGCTGGTGAAGCAGACCTTGGCAACGGTGGGTGGTGTCCGCAAGATCGATCCGCCTGCGCCAGTGGACTGGTCGGTCAACAATGGCTGGTACGTCGACCTCCTCTCGGAGCGTGAGCGCATCAACGTGGACATGCAGATCTCCTTCAATACGCTGACGGCTGCAGGCAACGTGCCGGGCAACTCTGCAACGGATTGCGAGGCGGGCAGCAGTGGGACGGCGTGGCTCTACCAGCTGGACATCGTGACCGGCAAGGCCGCGTCCAAGTCCCTCGACTCGATGGTGGCCGGTTTGAGTACCGTTCAGCTGGGCAAGGGGCCGGTGACCATCGTGACGAAGGTTGACGCTGGCAATGAGACAGTGCCGCAGAGTGCTGCATTGGCTCAGCCTGGTACAGCGCGCCGCAGTTCGTGGCGCGAGCTGATCGACTGACGGAGTGGCGAGAGTCTTGCGGCGCGGCCTGCAGGCCTGCATTGGGGCGTCGGTGCTCATGCACGGCGCGCTGGCGGCGTGGTGGGCTCAGCCTGGGGCAGGTTCGGGGCCTGCGGCGCATCGGCCGGCGCCAGCGGCTTCGGTGATCGAGTTGCGTGTTGCATCAGTGGAGTCGGCGCCAGCAGGCCGCGAGCCGGCGGCTGCGGTTGCGGCTTCTGCACCGGCGGTGTCCGCAAGGCTGTTCGCATCGGCCATCTCCAATGAGGTCGAAGCAATGCCTGACGCTGTGGAGCCTCTGGCGCGGCCGGCGCTGGAGCCGCTTGCCTCATCGGCACCAGCGCTGAACGTGGATGCAGGATTTGATGAGCAGAGCTATTTGCCGCGGCCGCGGCTGACCGTGCCACCTGCTTTGCAAGGCTCGGTGTTGTTGAGTTGGCCGCCGCACGATGCCCCGCCAGCCGGCCGCTATGCGGGGGTACTGAGCCTCTTCATCGATGAATTTGGCGTGGTGCAGCGCGTCCGGGTGGAAGACGGCGAACTGCCAGCCTCCCTGCAGGAGCAGGCGCGAGCCGTCTTTCTCGGGGCTCAGTTCTCACCTGGGCAATTGCAGGGGCAGGTGGTGAAGTCGCGCATCCGCGTCGAGGTCAGTTTCGAGGCTGATCCGCGTGTGCAGCGCAAGGGCGTCGGGCCTTGAAATGGGCCTCCTGCCGTTTCTTGGTGTTTCCCCTATGATGTTGCCTTTCCGATCTCGGGCGCCACGCCCTGCGCATCAAGGCTCATGGCCCCCTATTCGCCCCAGTCATCTTCAACGGACAGCCCCCTGATCGAGTTGCGCGACGTCAGCTGCGGCTACGGCGATCGCGTCATCCTTGAGCATGTGAATCTGCAGGTGCCGCGCGGCAAGGTGCTGGCGCTGATCGGCACCTCCGGCGGCGGCAAGACCACGGTGTTGCGCTTGCTGGGGCGTCAGATCCGGCCGATTGCCGGCCAGGTGCTGTTCGACGGCCAGGATCTGGGCACGCTCAAGAGTGATCAGCTGTATGCCGTGCGGCGTCGCATGGGCATGCTGTTCCAGTTCGGCGCCTTGTTCACCGACCTGTCGGTGTTCGAGAACGTGGCCTTCCCCTTGCGTGAGCACACCAAGTTGCCCGAGGTCATGATCCGTGATCTGGTGCTGATGAAGCTCAATGCCGTGGGGCTGCGCGGCGTGCGCGATCTGATGCCTTCAGAGATTTCTGGCGGCATGGCGCGGCGTGTGGCCCTGGCCCGTGCGATTGCGCTCGATCCTGATCTGGTGCTCTACGACGAGCCCTTCGCGGGCCTGGATCCGATCTCTCTGGGTGTCGCGGCGCGGCTGATCCGCGACCTTAACGATGCACTCGGCCTGACCAGCATCATCGTGTCCCATGATCTGCACGAGACTTTCGCGATCGCCGACCAGGTGGCGATGATCGCCAATGGCCGGGTGGTGGCGCAAGGCACGCCCGAGGAGCTGCGGCACAGCGACGATCCGCTGGTGCGGCAGTTTGTCGGCGCGCAGGCCGACGGCCCGGTGCACTTCCACCAGCCGGCGCTCCCGGTCGGGCGTGACTTCGGCATGGAGCAGGGCGCATGAAACTGATTCCGGCACGCATCGGGCGTGGTCTGCGCCTGCGTCTGGCCGACATTGGCTGGGCGGCACGCTTGTTCCTGCAATTGCTGAAGCGCAGCCCGCAGGCGCTGATGCGTTTCGGGCTGGTGCGTGAGCAGATCTATTTTCTGGGCAACCATTCGTTGTCCATCATCGGCGTGTCGGGCTTGTTCGTCGGCTTTGTGCTGGCGCTGCAGGGCTATTACACGCTGCAACGCTATGGCTCGTCGGAGGCCGTGGGCTTGTTGGTGGCCTTGAGCCTGGTGCGGGAGCTGGGGCCGGTGGTTGCCGCGCTCTTGTTTGCCGGGCGGGCGGGCACTTCGCTGACGGCCGAGATCGGTCTGATGAAGGCTGGCGAGCAGTTGACTGCCATGGAGATGATGGCGGTCGACCCGGTGACGCGGGTACTGGCACCACGTTTCTGGGGCGGCGTGATCGCGATGCCGCTGCTCGCTGCTGTGTTTTCGGCGGTGGGCATCATTGGCGGCTGGCTGGTGGCTGTGCAGCTGATCGGCATCGATGAGGGTGCCTTTTGGTCGCAGATGCAAGGTGGGGTAGAAGTGTTCGCCGACGTGGGCAATGGCGTGATCAAGAGCGTCGTCTTCGGCGTGACGGTCACCTTCGTGGCCCTGCTGCAGGGCTATGCCTGCAAGCCCACGCCTGAGGGCGTGGCGCAGGCGACGACGCGGACGGTGGTGGTGGCCTCGCTGGCAGTGCTGGCGCTGGACTTCTTGCTGACCGCGATGATGTTTTCGATTTGACAGGGGGTACGAGCATGCAAGCATCTCGTCATGACGCATTGGTGGGTTTCTTCGTGCTGCTGGGCGGCGCGGCGCTGCTGTTCCTGGCCATGAAGGCCGGCAATCTGCTGAGCCTCAACTTCGATGAGACCTATCAGCTGACGGCCAAGTTCGACAATATCGGGGGCCTGAAGGCGCACGCGGCCGTCAAGAGCGCCGGCGTGGTGGTGGGGCGGGTGGAGTCGATCAGCTTTGACGACAAGAGCTTTCAGGCACGCGTCGTCATCAATCTTTACAAGGGCGTCGCGTTCCCGAAAGACAGCTCGGCCAAGATTCTGACGGCAGGCTTGCTGGGCGAGCAGTACATCGGGCTGGAGCCGGGTGCCGAAGAGAAGAATCTCGCGGCTGGC
This sequence comes from Roseateles sp., assembly GCA_015657635.1. GTDB lineage: Bacteria > Pseudomonadota > Gammaproteobacteria > Burkholderiales > Burkholderiaceae_C > JACDQM01. The sequence continues at coordinate 22,006 of JACDQM010000180.1, read as the reverse complement.
GACATCATCAAGCAGACCCAGTCTGCCGTCGTGCTGGAGAACCTGATCGGACAGTTCCTCTACAACAAGGCCGCAGATTCCGGCACGGCTTCTGGAGCGAAGTGATGCAAGCGCAGTACCCGGCTGAAAATGCGTCCCGATGGCGAGGCTTGGCGATGCTGCTGGCGCTGGCAGCGCTGCTGACGCTGAGTGGCTGCAGCACCCTGCGTGCCGGCTTTTCGCAAGGGCAGAAGCTGGACCCCTGGGAGTCCTGGAACCGCAAGGTGTTTGCCTTCAACGAACGCGTAGACGAGGCCGTGCTCAAGCCTGTTGCCACCGCCTACAGCGAGATGGTGCCGCGGCCGGTGCGCCTGGGCATCGACAACTTCTTCGGCAATGTCGGCGATGGCTGGTCGGCGGTGAACCTGTTCCTTCAGGGACGCTTCAAGACGGGCGTCCAACAGACCATGCGTTTTGCGGTCAATTCGACCCTGGGTTTTGCCGGCGTGCTGGATATCGGCAGCGAGGTTGGGCTGGAGCGCAATACCGAAGACATGGGCAAGACCTTCGGCCGCTGGGGAGCCGGCACAGGGGCCTATATCGTGTGGCCCTTGTTCGGCCCATCATCGGTGCGCGATACGCTGGCCATGCCGTTTGATTGGAACGCCAGCCCGTCCCAGGTTTTCGAGGCGGGTGAGGTGCAGTTTGGCATCTTCGCGCTGCGCACCATCAACACGCGTGCAAACTTTCTGCGCGCTGGCGAGATGCTGGACGGTATCGCGCTGGACAAGTACACCTTCATCCGCGATGCCTATCTGACGCGTCGCGGCAGCTTTGCTGACGATTCGGGGGACGAGTACGAGGTCATCACGCCTCCCAAGACCGATCCGCAAGCCGGGCCTTGAAACCAAACGGCTGCTGCTGCGTTGTATTGACGATGGCCAGGGTGCAAACGCTTGGCTGAACTTGAAAGGATTTATCGAGATGTCCGCTGCTTCCAAACGTGCGCTGCTGCGCAGCCTGCTGGTGCTGGGTCTGGCCGCTGGCCTGAATCTGTCGGCTCGGGCCGCTGATGCCAGCGCGCCTGATCTGCTGATCCGCCAGCTGTCGCTGGAGACCATCGAGGCCGTCAAGTCCGACAAGGCCATCCAGGCCGGCGATATCCAGCGCATCATCAGCTTGGTCGACACCAAGGTGATGCCGCATGTGAATTTCCAGCGCATGACATCGTCAGCCGTGGGCCGCTTCTGGCGCCAGGCCAGCCCGGACCAGCAGCAGCGCCTGCAGGCCGAGTTCAAGACCCTGCTGGTGCGCACCTATTCCGGTGCGCTGGCCCAGGTGCGCGACCAGAGCGTGGCGCTGAAGCCGCTGCGCGCTTCGGCGGACGACACCGAGGTGGTGGTGCGCACCGAGGTGCGCGGCAAGGGCGATCCGATCCAGCTGGACTACCGGCTTGAGAAGTCCGGTGCCGTCTGGAAGATCTACGACGTCAATGTGCTGGGCATCTGGCTGGCCGATCAATACCGCAACAGCTTTGCGCAGGAAATCGGTGCCAAGGGCATCGACGGCCTGATCCAGGCCCTGGCGGACCGCAATGCCAAGGCCGCCACCGGCGCTGCCGGCGGCAAGTCCTGAACCATGCCTTTGGCGATGTTGAAGCTGCCTGATGCCGTGCGCCTGGCCGATGCGCCAGCTTTGTGGGCAGGCCTGCAGGCCAGCTTGCAGGCCGAGGCAGCGCAGATCGGCAACGCAGCAGGGCGACAGCTGCAGCTCAATGCGGGTGATTTGCGCAGCTTCGACTCAGCGGCCCTGACCCTGCTGCTGGCGGCGGCACGCCTGTGCAGCCAGCAGGGGCTGACGCTGCAGATCCAGAATGCACCGCCCAAGTTGCTTGAGCTGGCGCGCGTCTATGGCGTGGACGAATTGCTGTGGCCGGCAGACGCTCAGGCTTCTGCCTAGCAGACAGCGCCAGGGCGCTTACACATAGCGCTTGCTGCGCAGCGTGCGCTTGATCTCTTGCAGCGTCGGGCGCAGCGCCTGACCCATGGCCAGAGCCACGCCGGTGGTCAGGATGTCGATGGTGGTCAGGTGCAGCAGGCGCGACACCATCGGGCTGTAGCGCTCGAAATCTTCCGGATGGTCCACCGTCAGCAGGATCTGGCCGGGCAACTGCCCGAGTGTGGCCAGCGGCGAGCCACTGGCCGTGATCACGATGGTGGTGGCGCCGCGCTTGCGGGCAACCTCGACCACCTCGATCAGATCGCGGCTGCGGCCTGAATTGCTGATCAGCACTGCGCAGTCGCCAGGGTTGAGCATGGTGGCGCTCATCAGCTGCACATGGTTGTCGCTCCAGGCGGCGGTGTTGATGCCCAGGCGGAAGAACTTGTGCTGCGCGTCCTGCGCAACGATGCCTGAGTTGCCGACGCCGTAGAACTCGATGCGCCGGCCCGTGCGCCCCGCCTCCGACAGCACTTTGATGGCACGCTCGAAGGCGTGCCCGGCTGCCTCGTTGCGGTAGTGCAGCAGCGCAGCCACCGCGTTATCGATCACCTTGACGATCAGGTCGCCTGGCTTTTCGTCCTCGTCGACCGCACGGTGGACGAAGGGCACGCCTTCGTTGACGCTGCCGGCCAGCTTCAGTTTGAAGTCCGCCAGGCCGTCATAGCCCACGCTGCGGCAGAAGCGCACGACAGTGGGCTTGGAAACATGCGCACGGTCGGCCAGCTCGCTGACCGGCAGCGTGGCGAAGGCGCGAGCGTCGCTCAGCAACAGCTTGGCCACGCGCTGCTCAGCCGGGGGCAGGGCGGGGATCGCGGCCTTGACGCGGTCGAGAATGGTCATGGCGCTGTCGCTTTCAATTCAATGTTCTTCCGCCCAGGCGAAGCCGTCGCGGGCCACCAGCGCGCTGGCTGCCGGTGGGCCCCAGCTGCCGGCGCTGTAGGCGCGCGGTCCGCCGCTGTCCAGGCGCCAGGCGTCCAGGATGGGCTCGACCCAGCGCCAGGCTTGCTCCTGCTCATCACTGCGCACGAACAGGTTCAGGCGGCCGCGATCGCGTCCAGCAGCAGTCGCTCGTAGGCGCCACCCGGTTGGCGGCAAAGGCCTTGTCGAAGTCCAGGTCCAGAGAGACCGGCGCCAGCGCCTCACCATGGGCACCGCCCTTGGCCGCCAGCAGGTGCAGCTCCAGCCCGTCCTCGGGCTGCAGCTTGATGACCAGGCGGTTGGCCTGGCTGGTGCCCGGAAAGATCGGGTGCGGCACGGCCGGAAGTTGACGACGATCTGCGCATCGCGCGCGGCCAGGCGCTTGCCGGTGCGCAGGTAAAAGGGAACGCCGGCCCAACGCCAGTTCTGCACCTCGGTACGCAGCGCCACGAAGGTCTCGGTCTGGCTGTCGGCCGGGATCTTGCCTTCGTCGAGATAAGAGACCACCGCCTTGCCATCCACCGTGCCGGCGCGGTACTGGCCGCGCACCACATCGCGCGCCACGCTCTCGGCGCTGAAGGGCTTGAGCGAGCGCAGCACCTTGAGCTTCTCGTCGCGGATGGCGTCCGCATCGTTGGTCGACGGCGGTTCCATCGCGATCATCGTCAAGAGCTGCAGCGCATGGTTCTGGATCATGTCGCGCAGCGCGCCGGTGCCGTCGTAGAAGGGCCCGCGCGTGCCGACGCCCAGCGACTCGGCCAGCGTGATCTGGATGTTGGCGATGCTCTCGCGCCGCCACAGCGGCTCGAACAGCGCATTGCCGAAGCGCAGCGCCATCAGGTTCTGCACCGAGGGCTTGCCCAGATAGTGGTCGATGCGGAAGGCCTGTTCCTCCCTGAACACCGAGCGCACCACGCGGTTGATCTGCTGCGCGCTGGCCAGGTCGTGGCCCAGCGGCTTCTCCAGCACGATGCGCACGCGCGGCTCGTTCAGGCCGGCGGCGCCGAGCTGCTCGCAGATCTGGGTGAACAGATGCGGGCTGGTGGCCAGGTACAGCACCACGGTTTCGGCCTGCGCTGTAGCCAGCCACTCCTTCAGGCGCTGGTAGTGCTCGGGCTGGGACAGGTCCATGCGCCGGTAGTGCACCAGCGCAGCAAAGCGTTCGAACTCTTCGTCACTGGGGCGCTTCGGGCCCTCGACCTCGCGGAAGCGCTCCTTCAACCACTCGCGGTAGCGCTCATCGCTCATCTCGTCGCGGGCGACCGCAAGAATGCGGCCGCCGCCGGGGAGCTTGCCGTGCCGGAAGGCCTGGAACAGCGCAGGCATCAGCTTGCGCCAGGTGAGATCGCCAGTGCCGCCGAAGAAGACGAGATCGAATGACATGCCGTGCCTTGGTGCCGTACCTGATCACGCCAGGCTAGGCATGCAGGTACTTGATGTAACAAAGTTTCTGGAATTATGATGCATAAGTTTCTTGTCGCGGTCAACTGCTGGTGGCTTTGCCGCTTGGCGCCATAGGCACCAGGGGCGGAGGCGGTGCAGACTTCGCATGTAACTTGAGATCATCGGCGCCCAGGTCTAATCGAGGGGCATGCCGCATCACTGTCTGGAATCACGATGAATCAGCTCGAACAACTGAAGGCTTTCACAACGGTTGTTGCCGATACCGGCAACTTCCTGCAACTGGCGCAGTTCGCGCCGCGCGACGCGACCACCAATCCCTCGCTGATCCTCAAGGCGGTGCAGTCCAGCGACTATGCACCGCTGCTAAAGGACACGGTGCAGGCCCACCGCGGCCAGCCGCTGGACCAGATCGTGGACCAGGTGCTGGTGCGCTTCGGTCTGGAGATCCTGAAGGTCGTGCCCGGCCGCGTGTCGACTGAGGTGGATGCCCGGCTGAGCTTCGACAAGGCCGCAACGATCGCGCGCGCCCATCGCATCATTGGCCTGTACGAGGCCGCTGGCATTGCGCGTGAGCGCGTGCTGATCAAGGTGGCCTCGACCTGGGAAGGCATCCAGGCGGCGCGCGAGCTGGAGCGCGAAGGCATTCGCTGCAACCTGACGCTGCTGTTCTCCTTCTGCCAGGCGGTGGCCTGCGGTGAGGCCGGTGTGCAGCTGATCTCGCCCTTTGTCGGGCGTATCTACGATTGGTACAAGAAGAACGCCGGCAGCACTTGGGACGAGGCGGCCAATGCGGGCGTTAGCGACCCGGGCGTCCAATCGGTGACCCAGATCTACAACTACTACAAGAAGCATGGCATCGCCACCGAGGTGATGGGTGCCAGCTTCCGCAACATCGGGCAGATCCAGGCGCTGGCTGGCTGCGATCTGCTGACCATCAGCCCCGAACTGCTGGCTCAGCTGCAGGGCAGCGAGGCGCCGTTGCAGCGCGTGCTGGACGCCGACGCTGCGCGTGCGGCTGACATCGCACCGGTCAGCTACGACGAGGCGGGCTTCCGCTACGCGCTGAACCAGGACGCGATGGCGACCGAAAAGCTGGCCGAGGGCATCCGCGCCTTCGCGGTGGACGCCGGCAAGCTCGACCAGATCATCCAGGGGTTGTGATGCCACACGCACGCTGCGACCAGAGCCCGGTGTGGGCAGAGCTGCGGGCTCACTTCGAGCGCAGCGGGCAGGTGTTCGACCTGCGCGATGCCTTCGCCACGGATGCCGCGCGCTTTCAAACCTGGTCGCTGCAGGCGCCCGAGGTATTTGCCGATCTGTCGAAGAACCTGATCGACGACACGACGCTGGCACTGCTGCTGCAGCTGGCGCGTGACTGCGGCGTCGAGGCCCAGCGCGACGCAATGTTCAGCGGCGCCCCTGTGAACGCCACCGAAGGTCGCGCGGTGCTGCACACTGCCTTGCGCGCACCGGCGGGCGAGGGACCCTTCAGCGACGAGGTGCAGGAAGCGTTGGATCGCATGCTGGCCTTCGCCGAGGGCGTGCGCGATGCGGCGGCCAGCGGCATCCGCGACATCGTCCACATCGGCATCGGCGGCAGCGATCTGGGCCCGGCGATGGTGGTCGGCGCGCTGCAGTCAGCATCGGACACTTACTGCCAGCCGGCGCAGCGCCTGCACTTCGTTTCCAACGTCGATGGGCACGACCTCGCATCGGTGCTGCCCGGGCTGGATCCGCACACGACCCTGTTCGTGATTGCCTCCAAGACCTTCACGACCCAGGAGACCCTGGCCAATGCGCTGGCCGCCAGGGCCTGGTTTGTGCAACAGGGCGGGCAGGACGTTGCCCGGCACTTTGTCGCCACGAGCAGCAATGTGCAGGCCGCGGCGCAGTTCGGCATCAGCACCACCTTCGGCTTCTGGGATTGGGTGGGGGGGCGCTACTCGCTGTGGTCGGTGATCGGCCTGCCGATTGCGATCGCGATCGGCGCGCGGAACTTCCGTGAGCTGCTGGCGGGCGCGCATGCGATGGACCAGCATTTCCGCGAGCAGCCCCTGGCGCGCAATCTGCCGGTGCTGCTGGGACTGCTCGATGTCTGGTACCGCAACTTCCACGGCTTCAGCAGCCGCTGCATCGCTCCCTATCACCAGGGCCTGAAGCGGCTGCCGGCTTATCTGCAGCAGCTGGAGATGGAGAGCAATGGCAAGGGCGTGGACCGTGAGGGTCAGGCCTTGTCCTATGGCAGCAGCCCGGTGATCTGGGGCGAGCCGGGCACCAACGGCCAGCATGCCTTCTTCCAGATGCTGCACCAGGGCACGGATGTGATTCCGATCGAGTTCATCGCCGTGCGGCAACCCGAGCATGGTTCACATGTCTCGGGTGAGTTGGCCGATCTGCTGCATGAGCAGCACCGCATGCTGCTGGCGAACTGTCTGGCCCAGTCACAGGCGCTGATGCAGGGCAAGACGGTCGAGCAGGCCTTGCAGGAAAAGGCGCCGACAGCCGCCAGCCAGCTGGGTGCCTTGACGCTGGCGCGGCATCGCAGCTTTCCGGGCAACCGGCCGAGCACCACCTTGCTGCTGGAGCGGTTGACGCCGCGCGCCTTGGGGGCCTTGATCGCGCTGTATGAGCAGCGTGTGTTTGTCAGTGGCGCGCTGTGGGGCATCAACAGTTTCGATCAGTGGGGCGTGGAGTTGGGCAAGGCCCTGTGCAAGGAGCTGCTGCCGCGACTGGACAGCGGCGACACGGCAGGCCTGGACGGCTCGACAGCCGGTCTGATGAACTGGCTGCGCCGCCCATGAACATCGTCTTCGACTTCGGTGGCGTGGTGTTCCGCTGGCATCCGCCCAGCTTGCTGGCGCGCGTCTGGCCGCAGCGTGTGAGCAGCCTGGAGCAGGGCATCGCGGCAGCGGCCGAGTTCTTTCAGAACTACAGCGGTGACTGGGGCGCTTTTGACCAAGGCCTGATCGGTGCGGACGAGGTGGTGGCGCGCATCAGCGCGCGCACCGGCTGGTCGCGCGCGGAGGTGCAGCGGGTCGTGGATGCGGTGCCCGATGAGCTGCAGGCGGTGCCCGAGACCGTGGCGCTGATCCACGATCTCAAGGCGGCGGGCCACCGCCTGTTCTATCTGTCGAACATGCCCGAGCCCTATGCCGACGGGCTGGAGCAACGCTACCCGCTGGCCGACTGGTTCGAGGCTGGGGTGTTCTCGGGGCGGGTCAAGCTGTCGAAGCCGCGCGCCGAGGTGTTCCAGCTGGCGACCGCGCGCTTTGGCGTGGCGCCTGAGAGCTGCCTCTTCCTGGACGACCATCCGGTCAATATCGACGCCGCACGCGCGCTGGGCTGGCAAGCGCTGCACTTCAGCACGGCCGCGGCTGCGCGGGCCGAGTTGCAGCAGCAGGGTTTACTGCTCTAAGTCCTGGTCGTCCGTGGGCGGCGCCGCTTCGACGCGGAAGCTCTCACTTGCCCAGGCGCCCAGATCAATCTGCCTGCAACGCTCGCTGCAGAAGGGGCGCCACAGATTGCTGGGCGCATAGATGCTGTCGCCGCCACAGGTGGGGCAGCGCACGATGCGTGCGCCGGGAGTCGGGTTCGGCGTGCTCATGAGCACAAGGTCAGCTCGAAGCTGGCGTCCTGTGCGGCCAGCTTGAGCCGGCCTTCTTCGTCCTGGCGCATCAGCCGGATCGAGACCATCAGCCGGTGGCCGGTGATCTCGGGAATCAGGCCCAGGCTGGGATCGATGCGCATGCGCAGCAGCTGGTAAGTGCGGCCGGCCGGCAGGCTCTGCTGGAACTGGCCACTCTGGGCGGCGACCTTGTGGGGTGCACCGGAATCGCGCAGCAGGCCCAACAGCACGCGCAGCGCTTCAGCCAGCGGCATCAGCGATTGCGTCCACTGGATCAGGTCGTTGCGGCGCGCGCCGGCAGGAATTGCTGCCAGGTGTAGTAGGCCGGCAGATCGAACTCGCAGGTGCCGCCCGGAATGCTGATGCGGCTGCGGATGCTCATCAGCCAGTCATTGGTGGTCAGCGCATGGCCGGCCTTGCCGCTGAGCTGGTTGAGGCCGGTGAAGGCGTGATCGATGCGCTGCACCACTCGTCGAGCGCGCTTTCCGAGATGGCCGGATTGCCGCGGTAGCTGTTGAGCAGGGCCTTGTGGCGCTCAAGTTCCTTGAGCAGGTCGGATTTCAGGTCGGCGCGCGAGGCGACATCCATGATCTCGAAGATGGTCACCAGGGCGAAGTGATGGTCCAGCGCGCTGTCGCGCGGGATCAGCTCCCCCAGACGGTCGAACAGATGTTCCAGACGCAGCATCGTGCGGATGCTCTCGTTGAACGGATATTCGTAGAGGACCAAGGCGGCCGTTCCTTGTCGGTGAGCACAGATCGATGGCGCCCAATGCGCCGGCACCGATTGTTTCACATGCGCGCGCTCTCGGCCTGGGCTTTGCCCTTGAATCACGCCTTGCCGGCACCTTGCCAACGCTTTGCCAGGGCCAGGACTTGGTGGCGCAATTCGGCGACGCTGCAGCGCTCGTTGTAGATCACGGCATCGGCCGCGCCGCGCCGGCGGGCCCGGCTGGCCTGCTGCCTGAGCACGGCCTCGACCCCTTCGCGCGTCCAGCCCGAGCGCTGCATGACGCGCTGAATCTGCGTCTCTTCCTCGCAATCCACCACCAGCACGCGATCGACCCGCTGGCGCCAGCGCCCGGACTCAACCAACAGGGGCACGTCGAAGACCAGCAGCGGCGCCTGCGCCGCCGCGGCGCGGGCTTCGGTTTCCCGGCCGATCATCGGGTGCAGGATGGCTTCCAGGCGCAGGCGTGCGTCGGGGTCGCTGAAGGCCAACGTGCGCATATGCGCCCGGTCGAGTGCACCGTGGCTGTCCAGCGCCTGTGGCCCGAAGGCGGCCGCGATGGCCGGCATCGCTGCGCCAGCCGGACCGGTCAGTTCGCGCGAGATGGCATCGGCGTCGATGACAGCCGCACCGCCCTCCATCAGAAAGGCCGAGACGGTGCTTTTGCCGCTGCCGATCCCGCCGGTCAGGCCGATGCGCATAGGCGTTGGTTCAAGCTTGAAGCCCAGCGGACGGCCTCAGGCCCAGCCCATCCAGCCCAGCACGCGCTCCGAGCCGGCGAACAGCACCACCAGGCCGCCACCCGCCAGAAAGGGGCCGAAAGGCACGTAGCGACCTTCGCGCAGGCTGCTGGAGAGCTTCATGCCGATGCCGACCAGCGCGCCGATCACCGAGGCGCCCAGCACGATGGGCAGCACCATCTGCCAGCCCAGCCAGGCGCCCAGGGCTGCCAGCAGTTTGAAGTCGCCGTAGCCCATGCCTTCCTTGCCGGTGGTCAGCTTAAAGAGCCAGTAGACCGACCACAGCGACAGGTAGCCGAGCAGAGCACCGCTCAGCGACGCCGTCAGCGACACGCCGGTCCAACCCATCAAGGCTGCGGCAAGGCCGGCCCAGAGCAGGGGCTGGTTGATGGAGTCGGGCAGCAAGGTGGTGTCCCAGTCGATCGCTGCCAGTGCGATCAGCGCAGCGACGAAGCCGCACCACAGCAGGCTGGCCGGCTGGGCACCGAAACGCCAGCCGATGGCGGCAAAGGCGAGCCCGGTCAGCACCTCGATCAGCGGATAGCGGGCCGAGATGCGGGTCTTGCAGGACGAGCAGCGGCCACCCAGGCGCAGCCAGCCGAACAGCGGCAGATTCTCGTGCCAGGCCAGTTGGTGGCCGCATTGCGGGCAGCGCGAACGCGGCTTGGCGATGCCCAGCGGTGCCAGCTTATCGAATTGCTGTGCCGCATCGCCCGCGGCGATCGACAGCTTGTCAGCCAGCGGCTTGTTCAGGCCGCCGGCCCGCAACAGGCCGTTGACGTCCGCCAGTTGGGCCGCGGCGTCGGCCAGCCACTGGCGCTCCATCATCAGCGGCAGGCGGTGAATCACCACATTCAGGAAGCTGCCGATGCACAGGCCCAGCAGGCCCAGCCCCCAGGGCGTGAGCAGCCAATCGAAGTAGAGAGTCATAGCGTTGCTTCAGACCACCTGGCCGAGCTTGAAGATGGGCAGGTACATGGCCACCACGATGCCGCCGATAAGCGTGCCCAGGATCACGATGATGAAGGGCTCCATCAGGCTGGACAGTGCCTTGACGGCCTCGTCCACCTCGTCCTCATAGAACTCGGCGGCCTTGGACAGCATGTGGTCCAGCGAGCCGGACTCTTCGCCGATCGAGGCCATCTGGATCACCATGGTCGGGAAGACGCCGGTGCTCTGCATCGATGTGGTTAGCGAGGCGCCGGTGGACACATCGCGCTGGATCTTCTCGGTGGCCTCGGCAAACACCGCATTGCCTGAAGCCCCGCCCACCGAGTCCAGTGCTTCGACCAGTGGCACGCCGGCGGCAAACATGGTGGAGAGCGTACGCGTCCAACGCGCGATGGCCGACTTGTAGAGCAGGTCGCCAAAGACAGGGATCTTCAGCAGCAGACGGTCCATCGCCTTTTGCATCTTCTCGGAGCGTTTCCAGGACTGGAAGAAGAAGTAAAGGCCGCCGCCCAGGCCGCCGAACAAGGCCCACCAATAGGCGACAAAGAACTCTGACATGGCGATCACCATCAGCGTAGGCGCAGGAAGGTCGCGCCGAAGGAGGTGAACACATCCTTGAAGGAAGGAACCACGAAGATCATGATGACGGCCAGCACCACGATGGCAACGATCATCACCGCGATCGGGTAGGTCAGGGCCGACTTGATCTTGTTCTTGAGGGCGACAGTCTTTTCCTGATAGATCGCCAGGCGGTCCAGCAGGGCTTCCAGGATACCGCCCGATTCGCCAGCCTCGACCAGATTGCAATACAGCGCGTCGAAGTACATCGGGTGCTTGCGGAAGGACGACGACAGGCTGGTGCCGGTCTCGACATCCTGGCGGATTTCGTTGAGCAAACGGGTCAGGCGGGGGTTGGTGCTGCCGCGGCCGACGATGTCGAAGGCCTGCAGCAGCGGCACGCCGGCGCGCATCATGGTGGCGAGCTGGCGCGTGAAGACCGCGATGTCCTTCTGCTTGATGGACTTGCCACCGCTCACACGGCGCTTCTTGACCTTGCTGACCAGGATGCCCTGGCGGCGCAGGGTGGCGCTGACCATCGCTTCGCCGCCGGCGCGGATCTCGCCACGGACGATCTTGCCGTTGCGGTCCTTGCCCTCCCACTCGAACACGTAGTCTTTCACGCCGCCCTTGGCGCTTGCGCTTGTCGCCATATCACCTCCTGGGGATTCGTTCACCGGCCGCTTGCGGCCGCTTGCTGTCGCTGCTGTTGCGCTGCTGCTGATGCTTATTCATTGGTGGCCGCAAGCACTTCTTCCAGTGTCGTCACGCCTGCCTTGACCTTGACCAGGCCGGATTGGCGCAGATCTCGCACGCCTTCGGCGCGAGCCTGGGCCGCGATGTCCATCGCTGTGCCTTCGGACAGGATGATGCGTTGGATGGCCTCGCTGATCGGCATCACTTGGTAAAGGCCGACGCGGCCGCGATACCCGTTGTTGCAACTGGAGCAGCCGACGGCGCGGTAGGGCTTCCAGCTGCCGTCCAGCTCCACCTCGGCAAAGCCGGCGCGCAGCAGTGCGTCGCGCGGGTATTCGGCAGGCGCCTTGCAGTTCTCGCACAGCCGGCGGGCCAGCCGCTGGGCCGTGATGAGCAGCACGCTGGATGCGATGTTGAACGGTGCTACGCCCATGTTCAGCAGGCGTGTCAACGTGGTCGGTGCATCGTTGGTGTGCAAGGTGCTCATCACCATGTGGCCGGTCTGCGCGGCCTTGATGGCGATGTCGGCGGTCTCAAGGTCGCGGATTTCGCCGACCATGATCACGTCAGGATCCTGGCGCAGAAAAGACTTCAGCGCCGCAGAGAAAGTCAGCCCGGCCTTGTCGTTGACATTGACCTGGTTGATGCCCGGCAGGTTGATTTCAGCCGGGTCCTCGACCGTGGAGATGTTGACGCCCGGCTGGTTCAGGATGTTCAGGCAGGTGTAGAGCGAGACGGTCTTGCCCGAGCCGGTCGGGCCGGTCACCAGGATCATGCCGTAGGGCCGCTGGATGCACGCCAGCAGGCGCTCTTTCTCGATCTTCTCGTAACCCAGGGCTTCGATGCCCAACTTGGCCGAGGACGGATCCAGGATACGGATCACGATCTTTTCGCCGAACAAGGTGGGCAGGGTGCTGACCCGGAAGTCGATCGCCTTGGCGCCGAACTTGAGCTTCATGCGCCCGTCCTGCGGCACGCGTTTCTCGGCGATGTCCATGCGCGAAATCACCTTGATGCGCGAGGCCAGTTTGTCCTTGATCGCGATCGGCGGCTGGGTAATCTCGCGCAGCTCGCCGTCGACCCGGAAGCGCACCCGGTAGTGGTACTCATAGGGCTCGAAGTGGAGGTCCGAGGCCCGCATATTGATCGCGTCGATCAACATCTTCTGCAGAAAACGCACCACAGGTGCGTCCTCCACATCGGTCATATCGGCAGCTTCTTCCTTCGGGGAGGCATCTTCTTCGGCGATGTCGAAATCGAAATCACCGCCCGCGATGGCCTCCAGCGCTTCACTGGCACTGGCACCGCTGCCCGCCAACAGCTTGTTCAGCTTGTCGTGCTCGACGATCACCCACTCGGGTTGCAGCTGCGTGGCGAACTTGATGCGCTCGACGACCTCCTGGTCCGTGGGGTCGGCTCCGCCGATGAACAGTCGGTTGCCACGCCGGCCGAGCACCACCACCTGGTACTGGTGGGCCAGCTTGGCATCGATGATGTTGTGGGGCAGGCGCTGCGGTCGACCGCATTCAAGTCCAGCAGCGGCAGCGCCAGGGCCGTGGACAGTGTGTGGGCCAGATCAACCGGCGAGACGGCACCCGCGGCGACGACGGCGCTGGCGAAGTTGAGCTTCTTCTCGCGTGCCTGCCGAACCAGATCCTCGGCGGCCCGGGATTGAAGCTTTCCGGCGTTGACGAGGACGCGAGCCACGCCCGAAAGGGTGGAGTGCGCTGGCTCGCTCAGTGAGTTGTCCACAGGCATAAGGTTGACGTTGCGGCTGGAGCATAGCGCTCAGGGCCAACCGCGTTGGCGGGGCATGATGACCCGGGGTTTTCACACTGTAAACCGAGCGCTACCCGATAGCGTGCGCACGCGAACCTCTCGCGCCGCATTGAGACTTACTGCCGGGCGAATGATGTGCGCGCGCATCACTTCCCAAACGCTGCGGCCACCGTGCCGGGATTTGGCCGCCTCGAATATTCGATTCGGCTAATATCTCCGGCATTGATTATTTTCGGTGCAGCTTGCACCGGACAAGAGGCGGAGATGGGGGTGAAGATGAAGCGATTTGTGACGATGGCGGCGTTGCTCGGGCTCTCAGCGATGGCATGGGCCGAAAGCTTGGCGGGTGCCGAGCTGGCGCGTGCCGAGGAAATCGTGCAGGGCAAGTGCTTTCTTTGCCATGGCGCCGATGGCGAGAGCTCGAGTCCGGTTTTCCCGCGCCTGGCCGGCCAGCATGCAGCCTATCTTGCGCGTCAACTCAGTGACTACCAGACCGGCAAGCGCAAGAGCAGCACGATGCAGCCGATGGTCGAAGGCCTGAGCGCCAGCGACTTCACGGTGCTGGGTAAGTACTTTGCGTCACGTCAGGCGCAGCCCCATTCCGTCGAGGATGCCGAGCTGGCCCAGGTGGGTCGCTTCGTCTTCGTGCGCGGCAATCCATTCACCGGTGTGGCCGCTTGCGCCAGCTGCCATGGCAGCAAAGGCTATGGCAATGAACAACTGCCACGATTGGCCGGCCAGCATGCCCAGTACACGGAGGCACAGCTGCGCCAGTTCAACAAACGCGAGCGCAACAACGACAACGCGGTGATGCACAGTGTCGCCAGCAAGCTCAGTGAACTGGAACTCAAGGCGGTATCGGCCTACATCAGCGGCCTGAATTGAAAAGGGCGGTGCTCGCGCACCGCCCTGGCCAGGCTTCGGCACACCATCCAGCGAGACGGCGGCCCGAATGTCGGGTCGCCACGCGCTGTTAGGCGGCGGCGCGCACTTAACCCAGCATGTCCGACCAGATGTTCTGCGCCCAGGACAGGGCATAGCCGCCTTCCAGTTGATTGGCGCCCGCTGAAACGCCCCCGGAGCCCGGCACGGCTTTGAAGGTCTTGTCGGTCGCGTCGTACTGGTGCACGGATGCAACGTGGACCACATCACGGGCCGTGACGAAGCTGTAGCAGGTGTTCATCACGACGGGTGTGGCGCTCACCGCTTCGCCCTTCAGCAACTGGATGATCGCGGCTGCAGCCACTTTCGCATGCTGGTTGGCCATATGGCCGGACTTGGGCATGGCCGGCGCCGGGAAGGTGGCGTCCCCCAGCACATGAACGCCAGGGACAGCGGTCGACTCCATCGTCAGCCAGTTCACGCCGGCCCAGCGGTTGTTGATGTTCACCAAGCCTGCCGAGACGGCCAGGTCTGCAGCCCGTTGCGGCGGGATCACGTTCAACACGTCCGCCTTGATGTCTTCGAACTCGAGCTTGGCAAGGCGCCCGCCATTGGCGACTTCCTTGATTTCTGCATTGGGGCGGTATTCCAGCAGGCCGTCGTAGTGTTGCTTGAAGGCGCGTTCGAACAGGGCCTTCTTCGACTGGATCTCGGCATTCGCGTCCAGCACCAGCACTTTGGACTTGGGCTTGTGCTGTTTCAGGTAGCTGGCGACCATGCAGGCGCGCTCGTAGGGTCCAGGCGGGCAGCGATAAGGCACCTTGGGAATGCTCATCGCAAAGACGCCGCCATCCGGCATCGCCTCGAGTTGTCGGCGCAGCGCCACGGTCTGCGGCCCCGCCTTCCAGCTGTGCTGAACCTGGCCAGCAGCCAGCGCTGCCTGCAAGCCGCCCACCTGCTCGACCATGAAGTCGATGCCCGGCGAAACAATTACGCGGTCGAAGGGCAAGTCGCTGCCGTCTGCCAAGCGAACCTTCTTGCCGGCGGCGTCAATCGCTCGGACCTCGCCTTGCACAACCTTGATGCCGAGCGCCTTCAAGCCTTCGTAGCCGCGCGTGATATCGCCCATCTGCTTGTGCCCACCGAGCACCAGATTGGAGATGGGGCAGGAGATGAAGTTCGGATTGCGCTCCACCAGGGTCACGTCGACATTGCCGCCCCACAGCTTCAGGTAGCGCGCGGCCGTAGCGCCGCCAAAGCCGCCGCCGATGACGACGACGCGCCCGATGGAGGGGCCGCTCGCTGTGCTGGCGCAGCCGCTCAGTCCGGCCGTGGCAAGCAGGGCACCGGCAGCAAGCAGGCGACGACGATTCAGTCCGTGTTCTTGAGTCATTGAGGTCTCCTGGATTACTTCTTGGTGGGTTGGGCCGCGAAGAATTCAGCGACCAAGCGGATCTGCTCGTCGGTGTAGCCTTTGGCAATCTGATGCATGATCGTTGCGGGGCGCGTGCCGGCCTTGTATTCCTTGACCATCTGAATCAACTCTGCCGCGGGGCGGCCGGCCAAGGTCTTCATCTCGCCAACAGCCACGCCGTTCGTGCCATGACAGTTGGCGCAAGTCGCGGCCAAGTTGCGGGCCAGATGCACATCTTGAGCTTGACTCCATGAAGTGGCCAGGGCGAGTCCCAAGGGGATGAGCAGTTGCAGTTTGGTCATGGTGTCTCCGTTCGTTGAATGGCTTGATGCCGAGGCGATCTCGTGCTCGTCGACATCTTTCCTTGCGCTTTCGACTTTAGCCCTGTTCCTGCTGAGAAGCTTTACGCAGCGGCGGCTCTTCGGGGCAAACCAGTAGCGCGTTGGTTGCGTCCTCGCGTCATTTGGCCAGCGTGGTCTGACATGAAGCTTTGCACAGGGACTGTGGGCTGCGTCGCATAGCCGTGATGATTCCCGGCGCAACGCTTCGACCCCGAGTCTGGAGCCGTGATGCGTGAATTGAAGTGCGGAGTCTCTGGATGCTCGATGCGGCTGGCGCAGCAGCCGTGACCCAGAAACGACAAAGCCCCGAAAGATCGGAGCTTTGTCACCCAGGCTCATGCTGGGCAAATTGGTCGGGGTGAGAGGATTCGAACCTCCGGCCTCTACGTCCCGAACGTAGCGCTCTACCAGGCTAAGCTACACCCCGATTGCGAGCTGTGATTTGACGCGGTCAAACCGTCGCAGTCTTGAGTCGGTTATTAAGTGCTCAGAAAGAGCGCTCAACCGACTGAGCACAAAATTCTAGCAGAGCTTCGCGCCAAATTGAAGGCGGCAGCAAATTTAGTGCGTCGCGGGCGTGGGTGGCTTCAGCGCGGGCTGCTTCGCGCGTGGCGTCCAGCGCGCCGGTTTTGCGCACGATTTGCACGATCTCGTTCAAGCGCTCAACTTCGCCGTGCTCAATGGCGTGGCGGATCAAGTCCCGTTCATTGCTGGAGCTGCGCTCCATGGCGATCAGCAGCGGCAGCGTTGGCTTGCCTTCCCTCAGGTCGTCTCCGACGTTCTTGCCAAGTGCGGCGGGATCGCCCTCGTAGTCGAGTACATCGTCGATCAGTTGGAAGGCAGTGCCAAGAGCGCGGCCGTAAGCGGCGCATGCTTCTTCGATGGCCGCGTTGCTCTCGGCCAGGACGGCACCCAAGCGGGCGCTCGCTTCAAACAGTTTGGCCGTCTTGAAGCGGATGACGCGCAGATAACTCTCCACCGAGATGTCCGGGTCATGCATGTTCATCAACTGCAGAACCTCGCCCTCGGCGATGACATTGGTCGCGTCGGCAAGCACCTCAAGGACGCGCATCTGATTCACCGAGACCATCATCTGGAACGCTCGGGAATAGAGGAAGTCGCCGACAAGCACGCTGGCCGCGTTTCCGAATAGCGCGTTGGCGGTCTTCTTGCCGCGCCGCATCGAGGACTCATCAACGACGTCGTCGTGCAGTAGTGTGGCGGTGTGAATGAACTCCACCACTGCAGCCAGCTCGAAGCGATCCGGACTGGTGTGCTGGAGCGCGTTGGCGAACAGGAGGACCAGCTTGGGTCGCATCCGCTTGCCGCCGGCATGGACGATGTAGCCGGCGATCTGGTTGATCAGGGCGACGTCGGAGCTGAGGCGTTTGGCGATGACGGCATCAACCTCGCGCATTTCTTCTGAGAGTCTTGCGAGGACCTCGGCAACTGGGGCGGGGGACGAGGCAGAAGCAGCGTGCACACTCAGCTCACATGATGGCGAAGTGGCAATTATAGGAAGACCGCTTGAGGCGGTGACAGTTCGCGGTTCCACGCACGCAACGCCGCAGTCCAAGAGGCTTGCGGATCTGGGCGGGCGGTGTGGGTGGCCTCAGCGGCGGGGCTGTGCTATAGTCTCGGGCTCTGCGCATTTGTGTGCGGAGCGAGTGCCTTGAGTGCTGCGATTGGCTTTGGCCCATTGCGCGACTCAAGGGTCGTTTTTTTGAAAGGGCTGATATGTACGCGGTCATAAAAACCGGCGGCAAGCAATACAAAGTTGCTGCTGGCGAAAAGATCAAGGTAGAACAGATTGCTGCGGATGTTGGCCAAGAGATCGTGATCGACCAAGTTCTCGCCGTGGGTAACGGCGCTGAGCTGAAGGTTGGCACTCCCTTGGTTGCTGGCGCAAGCGTTAAGGCCACGGTTGTGGCTCATGGCAAGCACGACAAGGTGCGCATCTTCAAGCTGCGTCGTCGCAAGCACTACAAGAAGAGCCAAGGCCATCGCCAGATCTACACCGAGCTGGAAATCAGCGCGGTCAACGGCTAATCCGGCTTTCGCCAACAGTTCAAGGAGTTAATCCATGGCACAGAAAAAGGGCGGCGGTTCCACACGGAACGGCCGCGACTCGAAGCCCAAGATGCTGGGCGTGAAGGTGTTTGGTGGTCAGGCCATTTCGGCTGGTTCCATCGATCGTGCGTCAGCGCGGCCACCAAGTTCCATGCGTGGCACCAATGTCGGCTGGGCAAGGACCACACCCTGTTCGCGCTGGTGGACGGCACCGTGTCCTTCACCACCAAGGGTGAACTGAACCGCTCGACGGTTGTTGTTACCCCGGTCTGATCGACCGTGAAATCGCTGGCGGTTCAGCAGCAGCCGCCCGCCAGCTGATCGAAGCCCCGGCTCGCCGGGGCTTTTGTGTTTCCAGGCTGCCTTAACATCGGGCCGTCAAGGCGCACACACATGAAGTTCGTAGACGAAGCCACCATCGACATCGCAGCCGGTAACGGCGGCGCGGGTTGCGCGAGTTTTCGCCGGGAGAAGTTCATTCCCTTTGGCGGTCCGGACGGCGGCGACGGCGGCCGCGGCGGCAGCATCTATGCGGTGGCCGACCGCAATCTCAACACCCTGATCGACTACCGCTACGCGCGCCGCCACGAGGCCCGCAATGGCGAGGCCGGTCGGGGCTCGGACCAGTTTGGCGCAGCGGCCGAGGACATCACGCTGCGCATGCCGGTGGGCACCATCGTGCGTGATCTGGAGACCGAGGAAATCATCGCCGAGTTGCTGGAGCCCGATGTGCCGGTGCTGCTGGCCAAGGGCGGTGACGGCGGCTTCGGCAATCTGCACTTCAAGAGCAGCACCAACCGCGCGCCGCGTCAGAAGACGCCGGGCTGGCCGGGTGAGGTCAAGAAGGTCAAGCTGGAGCTGCGCGTGCTGGCTGATGTGGGTCTGCTGGGCCAGCCCAATGCGGGCAAGTCCACGCTGATCGCGGCCGTGTCCAACGCCCGGCCCAAGATCGCCGACTACCCCTTCACCACGCTCTACCCGAATCTGGGCGTGGTGCGCGTGGCGCCGGAGAAGAGCTTCGTCATTGCCGACATCCCCGGCCTGATCGAAGGCGCCGCCGAAGGTGCCGGCCTGGGCCACCAGTTCCTGCGCCATCTGCAGCGCACCCGCTTGCTGCTGCATGTGGTGGATCTGGCCCCCTTCAATCCCGATGTGGATCCGGTGGCCGAGGCCAAGGCCATCGTCAAGGAACTCAAGAAGTACGACGAAGAGCTGCATGCCAAGCCGCGCTGGCTGGTGCTCAACAAGCTGGACATGGTGCAGGCCGAGGAGCGCGCCGAGCGCGTCAAGGACTTCGTCAAGCGCTACAAGTGGAAGGGCCCGGTCTTCGAGATCTCGGCCCTGACGCGCGAGGGCTGCGAGCCCCTGATCCGTGCCATCTATGAGCACGTGGCGTCTCTGCAGGTGCCGCCCGTGGAAGACCCGGATGTGCGCTTTGACGAGCCGGTGATCGATCCGCCCAAGGCCGTGCAGGAGACCCGGGCCTCGCGTGCCGCCAAGGCCAAGGCCAGCAAGGCTGCCAAGGAAGCCAAGAGCAAGGACAAGCCGGCCGAGCGCGATCCGCGCTTCGATCCCGCATCATGAGCGCGGAGTTGCTGGGCCAGGGCGTCCTCAAGGACGCGCGGCGCATCGTGGTCAAGGTGGGCTCCAGCCTGGTCACCAACGAAGGTCGTGGCGTGGATGCCGAGGCCATCGGCAACTGGTGTCGGCAGCTGGCGGCCCTGGCTGCGCAGGGGCGCGAGCTGGTGATGGTATCCAGCGGCGCGATTGCCGAGGGCATGAAGCGCC
Organism: Roseateles sp.; assembly: GCA_015657635.1. Classification (GTDB taxonomy): domain Bacteria; phylum Pseudomonadota; class Gammaproteobacteria; order Burkholderiales; family Burkholderiaceae_C; genus JACDQM01. The sequence continues at coordinate 2,131 of JACDQM010000180.1, read as the reverse complement.
TGGGCTGGGCCAGCAGGCCCAAGGAAGTGCATGAGCTGCAGGCGGCTGCAGCCGTGGGGCAGATGGGTCTGGCCCAGATGTACGAAAGCAAGCTGCGTGAGCATGGCATGGGTAGCGCCCAGGTGCTGCTCACCCATGCTGACCTGGCCGACCGCGAACGTTATCTCAACGCCCGTTCCACCCTGCTGACTTTGCTGCAGCACCGTGTGCTGCCCGTGATCAACGAGAACGACACGGTGGTCAACGACGAGATCAAGTTCGGTGACAACGACACCCTGGGCGCCTTGGTGGCGAACCTGGTGGAAGCCGATGCCTTGGTCATCCTCACCGACCAGAAGGGTCTGTACTCGGCCGATCCGCGCAAGGACCCGAACGCCCGCTTCATCGACGTGGCCGTGGCTGGCACACCCGAGCTGGAGCAGATGGCGGGTGGCGCTGGCTCGTCTCTGGGGCGTGGCGGCATGATCACCAAGATTCTGGCGGCCAAGCGCGCCGCGGGCAGCGGCGCCAGCACCGTGATCGCCTGGGGCCGCGAGCCCGATGTGCTGCTGCGCCTGGCGTCGGGCGAGTCCATAGGCACGGCCCTGGTGGCCAGTACCCAGAAGCAGGCGGCGCGCAAGCAGTGGATGGTGGACCATCTGCAGCTGCGCGGCGCGGTGATCGTGGATGCTGGCGCAGCCAGCAAGCTGCGCGAGGATGGCAAGAGCCTGCTGCCCATCGGCGTGACCGAGGTGCAGGGGGAGTTCCATCGCGGTGATGTGATCGCGGTGCGCGACGACAGCGGGCGCGAGCTCGCGCGCGGTCTCACCAACTACGGCAGCGCCGAGGCGCGCCTGATCGCGCGTAAGGCCTCCAACCAGTTTGAGCTGGTACTGGGCTATGCCGCCGAGCCCGAGCTGATCCACCGGGACAACTTGGTGCTCGTGTAACGAGCACCAAGTTGCGGCGCAGGCTCATATCGCGTCAGCGATGTGAGCCGAAGCCACAATCGCGGCGGCGCCAGGCGGGCCCTTCACCCCGGCTTGTGCTCACCCGCCTCCGGCCCCGCCCCCCTGCCGGTGCCTCGGCGCATTCAGCGCCACCCTGCGGCGCGCGCGGCTCCCGATGCTGAGGCCGCATGCCGCCCCGCAGGTAGCGGTTGTGGTGATTGATGCGCGGCAGAAAGCGGGCCAGTTCGGTCAGTGCCATCTGGTAGACGCCGCGCTTGAATTCGATCACGGCCTCCAGCGGCACCCAGTACTCGTTCCAGCGCCAGGCGTCGAACTCCGGGTGGTCGGTGGCGCGCAGGTTCATATCGCAGTCGCGCGCGGTCAGCTGCAAGAGAAACCAGATCTGCTTCTGGCCCTTGTAGTGACCACGGGCATCGCGGCGTATGAAGTGCTCGGGCACCTCGTAGCGCAACCAGTCCCGCGTGCGCGCAATGATGCGCACCTGATCCGCGTGCAGCCCCACTTCTTCGTGAAGCTCACGAAACATCGCCTGCTCAGGCGTTTCGCCATGCTTGATGCCCCCTTGCGGGAACTGCCAGGAATGGGTCCGGATGCGTTTGCCCCAGAAGACCTCGTTCCTGTGGTTGAGCAGGATGATGCCGACGTTGGGCCGGAAGCCTTCACGGTCGAGCATAATCAACCCCAAATCTATAGTTAGATCGATTATTGCATCGGGGCCACACCCGGGCATTCCCCTCGCTAACCCTCACATTGCGCCTTTGTGCTTGACCTTGGGTCACAGTGCTGAGCGCCCTCTCTTGTCCGCGCCATGAAAGCCAGCCAGTTCTTCATTTCCACGCTCAAGGAAGCCCCCGCCGACGCCGAAGTGGTCAGCCACAAACTGATGATGCGCGCGGGCATGATCAAGCGCCTGGGCGCCGGCATCTACAACTACATGCCCATGGGCCTGCGTGTGATCCGCAAGGTCGAGACCATCATCCGCGAGGAGATGAACCGTGCCGGCGCCGTGGAGCTGCTGATGCCCGTGGTCCAGCCCGCCGAGCTGTGGCAGGAGACCGGTCGCTTCGACAAGATGGGCCCCGAGCTGCTGCGCGTGAAGGACCGTCACGACCGCGACTTCATCATTCAGCCCACCTCCGAGGAGGTGGTCACCGATATCGCCCGCCAGGAGCTGCGCAGCT
>JACDQM010000179.1 GCA_015657635.1 Roseateles sp. | reverse complement strand
GCGCGCCGTGACCGCTACAGCGACTTCGGCAGCGCTGACACCTATCAGGCGGGCCTGGAGCTTCGACCGGCCCGGACGGTCTTGCTGCGCGCGTCGACTGCCACGTCATTCAAGCCGCCAACGCTGCTTCAGACGAATGTGGGTGAAACGCGCCTGACGACTGATGCCTACGGGTTGCTTGATCCCTTGCGGGCCAAGGCTCCGATTGTCGGTGGAGAGGTCCTGCGCGCGACGAACCCGAACCTGGATCCGGAGACGGGACGTGCGTTCTCGATCGGTGCGGTGTGGGAGCCGGAGTCCGCGGTTGGGACGAGGTTCGGCCTGACCGCATGGCGCGTGAAGATCGATGGGCTGATCTCCCTGTTGTGGCCACAGACCGCTTTGGACAACGAGGCGCTCTTTCCGGGTTTCGTCACGCGGGCGCCGGCTGCTGGCGGGCTGCCTGGTCCGGTATCCAGGGTCCTGTACTCGGAGGTGAACTTCGGCCACGTCGACACGGCCGGCGCCGATATGGAGATCGCGCATGCCTGGAAAGCTGCGGGCGCGAAGTGGTCAGTGGGGGCGAGTGCGACGCGCACCGCGCGGCATGAGGTCGTGCTCGCTCCCGGCGCGCCGGTCGAGGACCGTCTGGCGCGGCGGGCCGTCGACTACTGGTCTCCGAAGTGGAAGGGGCGGTTGTTCGCGAGTGTCGACCACGGCGCTTGGAGCCTCGGCATCACGAGCCGTTATCTTGGTGCCTACCTGGACACAGTGCCGAGCCATCGCAGCCTTGGAGGCTACTGGACGCATGACCTGTCGGCCACTCTGAATTTGAAGCGCCTGGGACTGGGTCTGTCGGCTGTCAGAGATGCTGGACTGTCCTTGGCGATTGCCAATGTGGCCGACCGGCTGCCCGAGTATGTTGGCACCTCGCCTTTCTACGACGTCACGCAGGGCGACTGGCGCGGTCGCTACCTCGGCCTGCGCCTTTCGATGAGCTGGTAGCGCGTCGCGCATCTCGCGTCGCCGCTACTGCGGCTCATTCGTTCTCCCCTTCAAAACCCTCTGGCCCGGGCTGAGCGTCCGGGATGGCTTCATGCGCGCACAAAGATTGGCACCTCTCCTAGCAAGCCTTGGCAGGCTTGCTTCTCTTCATCCGGTCCAGCTGCTCATGCTCTGCGTGACCCTCTTGGGGTCAACAGCGGATGCGGCAGTAGGTCCCACTGTCCGCGAGCTGATTGAGTTCACCCGCATCATCCAGCCCGTGCGCTTGGATGACGACACGCTGCAGACGCAAGTCTCGCCGGACGGGACGTTGGCATTCATCGTCACACGCAAGGCCGATGTGGCGAGCGATACGAATCGGTTCGAGATCCTGTTGCTGGATACGAGCCCGGAACGCCTCGCTGCGTCACTGGTCAGCGCGCCGGTCTCGCTGCTGACGGTTGAAGCGCGCAACGATGAGGACGATGCCAACCCCGCACTGCGCGATGTGCGATGGATGGGCGACCGGACCCTGGTTTTTCGGGCCCGGATGAACGACGAGCCGTTCCAGGTTTACCGGCTTGATGTGCTGACGCGGCGCGTCACGCAATTGACCCATGCGCCGCTGGGGCTTGTCGCGTTTGATGTGTCGAGCGATCTGCGCCGCGTGGTTTATGTCGCACCGGTGCCAAATCCGGCGATGCCATCCGGTGCGCGCAGTCTGGTCGTTGGCAATCACTCCTTCTGGAGCGTCCACTTTGGACAAGACAGTTTCCGCACACAGCAACGACGCTATCAGTACTTCGTGGCTGAATCGGGTCTACGGGGGGCAGCTCGGCCACTGGGCGAGTCTTTCGCGGAGAGCAGTGGCGGCTTTCCCAGGGCGAGCATCTCGCCCGACGGACGCTGGCTGGTCTTGCCGCGATACGAGCCCCGTCGTCAGATCGCGTGGGGCCAGCAATACCCGCAGGTCGCCGAGGCAACTCGGTTGTATGGCCCGTCACTGACCTTGGATCCGCTGAGCTACTACTCTCGACCGATGAGCTACGTTTCCCGGCGCATGGTGGCCTATCGCCTGGCCGACGGCCAGGAGCGCGCCGTGGTCGATGCACCGGATGATTCATTGCAGGACAACCAGTTGCGCACCGATCGACTGTGGCAGGACGGAGGGCAGTCTGTCGTGATCGCCGGTACCTATCTGCCACACGGTGGGGGCGAGGGCGGAGATCCGGGGAAGACGGGGCCTTCGTCCCACATCATCGAGTTTTGGCCGGAATCCGGGCAATGGAAGTCCATCGCAAGACTGGCTCACCGGCTCAAGGACGCCTATCCCGTATCAGGTGTGCCGGGGGCCTTCATCGCGCTGGATGGTGAGCAGCGCCGTCGTTTCGAGCGCGATGCAGACGGGAGATGGCGCGAAGCGACCCTCGACCTTACGGGGAGTGAAGCTGGCCCGGCCCCTGTCGAATGGCGCCTGCGGGTTGTCCAAGCCCTGAATCAGCCGCCTGATATCGAGGCTCATGGGCCGGATGGCGCCGCGGTGCGGCTGACCACGCTGAATCCGCAGTACTCGGCCTCGTGGGGCACCATGCGGCCGTACAGCTGGAAGGACGTCAACGGCCGGTCGTGGGAGGGTGGATTGATGGTGCCTGCCGACTTCGCTCCGCGCAAGCGGTACGCGCTGGTGATCCAGCCCTATGGGTTTTCGCCGGCGAGGTTCTATCGCGATGGAGCCAACACCTACGACGGCTTCACCAGCGGATTTGCAGGGCGAGCCTTCCTGCGCGAGAACATCTTGGTGCTGGCGCTACCTTGGCGTTCGAGCACGGGCGCACCGACCGATGAGGCTGGCGCCCGTGTGGCCTTCTACGATGGCGTGCGCAGCGCCATCGATGCCTTGGTCGCCGAAGGCTTGGTGGATCGGGAGCGGGTCGGGATCATGGGCTGGAGCGCCACGGGTGAGAGGGTGCTGAACCTGTTGACCTTTACCGACACGCCAATCCGTGCTGCCACGCTGCTGGATGGCGACGCCAACACGCTGTACTCGATGACGATCACCTATGCGGTGATGGACGGCATTCAGGCGCGCAAGGAGCGCGCAAACGAGGGCGGTCCTTTCGGGGAGACAAGGGCTCGCTGGATCCGGAACGATCCATCGCTCTACACCGACTGCATCCGCAGCGCTCTTCGGATCGAGACCTATGGGCCTGAAGTGCACAACAACTGGGACATCTATGCGCTGCTGCGTCGGCAGTACCGGCCGGTCGAGATGATCATGATTCCTGGCGGCGCACACGCACTGTCTCGGCCGAGCGAGCGCATGATCTCCTTGCAGGGAAATGTGGATTGGTATCGATTCTGGCTTCAAGGCGAGAGGCGTTCAGCGCCGATCATCCCCACCGAGACAGCGGCGAGCCTGCAGGCGCAATACGCGCGTTGGGAGGAGATGGCTGCGCTGAAGCATGCCGCCGATCGCGAGTCTGGCTGCTCACGCCACGCAAGTGGCTGAAACGACGCTCATGCCGACCAACGGATCAGCCAAGCCTCTATGGCTGCCAATGCGTGTATCTGGCTGATGGGCGCGGGCAGCGCAGTTGGCCGCCCGGACAGCAGGGCCTCAACTTTTGTGCGGTCGAGCATCCCACGGCGGATGAGTTCACCGTCGAGAAGCAGGCTGCGCACGAGACCGATGTTGGCTTGCAGCACCGTGCTGATGTGCAACTCCATGCCGCCCTTGGTGCGACGGTGGATGATCTGCGGCGGCAGATCCGGTGCAAAGGCCTGTCTGGCCAGCGCGCGGCCTTGCCCGCCGTGGGTCAGCACATAGGTGGGCAGACGCAGGCAGAGTTCTACCAGCGGCTGGGAGAGCAGTGGGTTGACGAGTTCGGGCGCTGAGGCTTGCTCGAATGGGTCGTAGTAGCCGATCGGGTGCATCAGAGCCGCAGTCTGCGTGTACTTGCCGATCGGCAGATCGCTCGCCTCAAGCAAGGCCGGATGCGCGAATCGCGACACGTCGAGATCTTGCTGCTGGATGCCTTCTGAGAGCAGGCCTGTGTATCCGCCAGGAACCCGTGCCGCGAGTTTGGGTCGAATGCACTCGTGTGTTGCTTCGGTGATGGCTTTCCACAGTGACACCCTGCCCAGTCGCGCTGCGTCCAACGCTGCCGCTGCGAAGCCAGAGTCCAGCCCGCGGAGCTTCAGATAGTCGACAGCTGGCCACCATCTGGGGATCTCGAAGAAGAGCGCATCGCCGCCGGCGCCAGTGAACATGGCGGGCGCAGCGAACGCCGACGCCACCCGTGCATCGGTTTGTGCGTTCATCCATCCGATGTACGGAACCGGATCGGGCATGCGGGCTATCTGCAGGACTTGCTCGACGCGGAAGCAGGGATCTCGTTCGCGTTCCAGCAGATCTCGACCCACTCGTGCCGCGCTCTGCCTGGCATAGGGGCGCTCATCGCTGTCGGCGCCGGGGGAGTGGTAGTTCAGGCAGATCACCGTCGCCTCGGTGGTCTCAGGCGCGAGGCAGCTCAGGATGATTGAAGAGTCGACACCGCCGGACAGGCGCAAGAGCAAGGTGTCATAGCACGAAGCCCAGGCCCTGGTGCAGCGCTGCACGGTGCTTCTTAGGAGTTGCTTGGCGTCGCTTGATTGACTTGCGCTAGGGAACCGGGCCATATCGACTGCGTTCCACAGCAGCGTGCTTTCGTCCTGCACAAGGTCAAGAGCCTCGCCCGGGAGTACTTGCATGACCCCTTCCAGGCATGTCTCCCGACCCGTCACCGTGCCACGTAGCAGATGGGCTGTGACGGCATCCCAGTTCACCCTGAGAGGCGCGGCATCCGCGAACATGAGCAGCGCGTCTTCGAGCCATGAAAAGATCACCGAGACGCCGTTCTGCCGAAGCCGAAAGCAAGGCAGGGCTCCGCTCGGATCGCGCAGCAGGCAGATGGAGCCTGCAGCCGTCTGAAAAAAGGCGATGTAGCGACCCCAGAAATCGTTCACCAGGACGCGACCGCCACTCCGCAGAATGCCCGCCTCTTCCTGGTTGTCGAGCACGACACTCGGTGCTTGCGCCGGCTGCAGGTCGCCGCGCCGGAATAGTCGGCCAAGGACGACGCCATGGTCGCCCTGCAAAGTTGTCACTTCGTTGACCCGAGGTATTGTCCCGGTCACGAAAACTTGCAGTCCTGGGCGAAGCAGTGCTGCATCCCATCCTGGACGCCCCTGCCAGCCATGGCCCAGCTGTTGCGCTGCCTGCGAGACGTCTGTGCGGCGCTCATCCCATGCGATGGCGATGTATCGAAACATGGTGTTGGGCGTGCGGCCTATACAAATAGGATCGGGCGGAACTGCCGCACGTGTTCGTGGCTGTCGTTGAGCACGGTGTGTCCGCTTTGAACCCAAGAGTGGGCAGCGAATGGATTGGCCCTGACGCCAATCACCCAATGCGCGCGCAGGCCCTCTGTGGCGAGAAAGCTGACAAGGGCCAGGGAGTCGTGCAAGCATCTGTCTCGCGCTGTGAAGGCGAAGGGACGAAGCGCCTCGTACGCAGCGATGCTGTTCTTCATTGCTTCGGCTGAGTCGGGTGGGGGCGCCTTGAGCTGGTCTCTGCGAGCGACCACTGCCACAGCGATCCAGTGCAGCGATCGCCAGCGCAGCCACCAAGCCGCGACTGCTGCGCTCGCCAGGAAGTTGCCGATCTTGCGCACAGTGAGCTTCGGCTGCTCTATGTTGTGCTCCAGTGAGGCCGTCGCTTCCTCGCTCTGGATTGGGAAGGGATCGTCGTGTGGAAGCGTGCAAGAGTTGTGAGTCAGCATGCCCAGGGTTCTGAGACGCTGTATTAGCGTGTCGGTGGCAGCGTTGGTTGTTGACTCGGCGCAGATGGCAGCAGATTCACAGTGCCCTGGGAAGCCTTTGATTTTTCCGGCCATAACCTTGGCTGCAGTTCCGCTGATGCCCAGGTAGCGGTTCTGATGCAGGTCGAGCAGGATGACCTGAGCATTGCTCTTGGCATGGTCTGGGCCCTCAACCTGGCAGGCGCGCACATGGGCAGCAAGCTTGAGATGGGAGCCGGTGATCGGCACTTGCATCATTGCCTCCTATGGGGCTGATTGCGATACGTCTGCTGAACAGTGCCTGAGCCTTTGCCATTGAGGCGCGCACCCCCGGAGGTGGTGCGCACCCCCTCGCTTAGGCTTCAGGCCGACCTTGGATCAGCGGGTTGTCCTCAGCGAAGACCAGGGCAGGAACGCCCTGAGTCAGCGCCTTGGCATCGCCGAGGTCAACGACTTCCAGTTCCAGATCCAACTCGTGTTGCTTGTCCATGATGGACTCCTTCAGGTTGAGGTTGAGACCGATTCGCCTTGGGTCTTTTGGGACTTCAGGCAGCTTCAAGGTAGGCCGTTTCGGCACTGCGGTCGATGGAGTGACTCGAATCCTCGCGGACGTTCGGCCCCCGTTTGAGTTGCTCTCTCACGGCAAGGGGGCGATGCTTGGCTGCAAATTTAAGACGGGCAACGAGGGCTGACTCGTTCGGCCGCGTCGCCGTCGGGTAAGCACTTGATGCCTGGCGTCTCGACCGAACAATCACATCGTTATTGCGGAGCCCTTTTGAGGGAACTGACGTCGAGATCGTCATTGCTCAATGGGGACTGTCATTAACGCAGACAAAGATCCGGACGAGGGCGTACGGACATGGAGTCTGTGCTGGCAGGCCGCGGTCGGGAGGAGCTTCTGCGCTGACCCCATGCTTGCGGACCGGATCCGTAGCCGACTGATTGGCGCGCATCAGCGGTCGGGGCGTGTCCTGCTTGACTATGTGTTGCTGCCCGACGAGATTCATCTCATCGCCCGGATCCGGGCTGACGATTCGGTTGGTGGTGTAGCCAGGGCCTTTGGAAACGTCGTCTCCCGGTGGGTACGGGAGGTGCAGCCTGTTCGCAGCCCGGTTCTTGCGGGGCCGTACCGAGCCGTCATCCTTGACTCGGACGAGGCCCTGCGGCGTGAGGTGCGCATGCTTGCATGGCGACCGGTATGTCGGAAGCTATGCGTCACCCCGACCCATCATTCTCATGGGGCACTCCGCGTCGCATTGGGACTCTCGCCATCGAGGGGGTTCGACGCGCGGCCATTGCTGGGTCATTTCGGGGACTCTGTGCAGAGCGCACGGGCGGAACTCCGAACGTGGCTTTCGAAACGGCCTTCGGAGCAGGATTGGCGGGCCTGGGAGTTAACGCGAGGGCTGGAGTTGGCTACGGGCTGTATCGGCCCGCAAACGATAGTGGCCAAGTCGGTGGGCTCCGCTGCGGCGACGCTCATAGCTGCCGGCGGCAGCTATGGCATCGACGGTGCGCTGGAGCTGCTGGGGATCTGGGTGCTTGCAAAGATCCAGGTTTCGAGCGTGCTGGATCTTCACGCGAAATCCAGCGCGTTGGCCGTCCGGGGCCGGGCGCTCGTGGCCTGCTTGGCCGTCACACATCGCCTGTGCTCCGCGTCGTCCGTGGCGCGACACTTCCATCGTGCGAAGGCTACGCTCAGCGAGCAGATGAGCGCTTGTCGAGGTCGTCCGGCTGATCGGCTGATACTCGCAACGCCGTTGCACCGAATCTTGGAAGAGTCGGCGGCGCTGAGAACTTCGAGTGGGATTCATGCGCATCGCAGCAGCGGCCCGGGATGGCGGTAGCGGGGCCGGTGACCGCGTTTTGTGCGTGTCTCAGTGGTATCAGGCCACTAGCATGCTGGCGCATCAATGTGTAGGGGGCCTGCCTTCGATCCAGGTTTCAAGATCGGCTTGTCGCCAAGCTACAGCCCGACCTGCAATGCGTACAGGACCCGGAAACTGCTGTTTGGCGATAAGGCGATAGATCGTGGAGCGCCCCAGCCCGGTCATTCGGAGCACCATGGGCAGGCGGAAGAACCTTGGCGGGTCCTGATCCGTTTCTGCGGTCCTGTATGGATGAAACTGCATGCAATGCTCCACTGTCTGTTCATCTCACTTTAGGCGTGGACAACCAGAGCGCGGGCGCTGAAATCATGGGCAAATCATGTGCGTCCCTGCTTTGTCACAAGCATCGTGTGCGGATCATTGCGGACCGCTGCGCCGCTGACATGGCGGAAAGGCTGAGTCGGCTGGCCGCGTGCTGAGAGTCCGCGCGGTTTTGCCGGGTGGTTTCCCAGACTTGGGTTCCAGGCCAGAGGCAGTGAGGGGGGATTGTCCAGGGCCGTTCAATGTGTCTTGACGAGCCAACGAGCGGCTCTGCAGGCTCCAGATAATGGCTGCTCGCTCTGGCATCGGTGGAGGCGGCAAGTGTGGGGCGCGCTGACCGCCGCATGCGCTAGGCGCATCTAATCTCCTAAGCAAGTAGCAAGGCCTGGAACGCTACGGGGTCAACCGGCTTGGAAAACAGGTAGCCCTGGCCGTCGTCACAGCCAGCTGCAGCGAGCTGATCACGCTGCTCCAGCGTCTCGATGCCTTCAGCGATGGTCTTCACGCCGAGTTGCTTTGCCAGCGTGAGCACGGTGTAGGCCACCGCCATGCCGGATGATCGGGCGCTGTCGCCACTGACGAAGCTGCGGTCGATCTTTAGTCGGTCCACCGGCAAATGTTGAAGGACGCTGAGCGACGAGAACCCTGTGCCGAAGTCGTCGATGGCGATGGCGAAACCCTGCTGGCGCAGCGCGTGAACCTTCTGGGCTGTCAGCGCGATGTTGTCGGCCACCACCGACTCGGTCAGTTCCAGTTCCACCCAATGCGGTTGGACGCCACACTCCGCGGCGAATTCGATCAGCCGCTCCAGGAAGTCGGGTTCTCTGAACTGGACCTGGGAGATGTTGACGGCCACGCGGAATTCCGGACCCACCATGTCGGCCATGGCAGCGCGCCAGCGCATCGCGCTGCGCAGCACCCAGTTGCCCAGCGGGATTATGAGCCGCGACTGTTCAGCCAAGGCGATGAATCGGTCCGGCGGCACCAGGCTGCCGTTGTCCCTGCGCCAGCGCAGCAGGGCCTCGGCCCCGACGAAGGCGCCTGTTTGCAGATTCACAAAAGGCTGGTATTCCAGGAACAGGCCGGAGCTTGACAGGGCTGCACGAAGCTCGCTGAGCAACTGCATGCGGTCACGCGCCTCACTGGCCAGTTCCGGTTGGTACCACAGTGCCTGCCCGCGGTGTAGCTGCTTGGACCGCTTGAGCGCTGCGCCGACGTTTTTGAGTAGCGTGGCTGCAGACGGCTTTTCGACTTCGACGCCCAGCCACCCGCTGGTGGCGGACAGCCGTAGCGGTGCCGAGTCAGGTACCTCAAATGGAAGCGCGAACAGGTCCATGACGGCACCGACGTGCAGTTCCGCGCAAGGTCCGAACAGCCCAAAGACGTCCGGACCGACTCTGGATACGTGGACCGTTGGCGAGAACGCGGCGCGGATGCGCTTGGACACGGCGCGAAGCACATCGTCGCCGAAGGAGTTGTCGAGCAGGCTATTGATGTCGGAGAAGCTGTCCAGGTCGACCAGGGCCAGCGTGTAGGGTTCATCTAGTTTTGCATTCAGGGCTTGCGCCAGACTGTTTCGGTTGGGCAGCCCCAGCAGTTCATCGGCGAAGGCCAGGTGGCTGATCGTGCCATGCAGCTGCAGGTTCTCGAATGCCACTGAGATGTTGCTGCAAAAGACGTCGAGCAAGCCTCGCTCAGTGTTGTCGAGCGGTCGCCGGATATCAATGTAGGCAGCCAGCGCCTGCTGGCGTTCTCCAGGCACGAAGATGCATGCGCCATCTGTAAATGAGCTCTGGCGGCTGCTCAGCGTCCGCGACAGCCGCTGCCGCACATTCGGCTCGGGAATGTCGGCCAAGGGTTGGCCGACAGAGGACGAGAGACGACCGGCAGCTGCCAGTAGCATTGCCGGCGTGTCAGGCATCTCCATCGCTGCGCAGACCAGGCATTCCTCCTCGACCTGCAGCAGCGCGCGCAGCTGAGTCACGATGCCAGCGGCAAACCTGGTCAAACCCTCGGGCTTTCCAAGCTCTCGCATGCAGCTGAGCACCTGCTCCAACCCGCGCCGGTTCGCATTGAGCTGGTTGATCAGCGCGAAGGAGCGAATCGCCATGGTGACCGAGGTAAACAGACGCACACGCGTCAACTCGGCTTTGGTCTTGTAGTCATTGATGTCGTACTGCCGGATAGTCTCGACTTCAGGTGCATAGCCTGGCTGGCCGGTGCGCAGAATGATGCGAAGCGCGACATTGCCCAGCTCCTCGCGGATCTGCCGCACCAATTGCAGGCCGGCGTCCTCGCGCTCCATCACCACGTCGACAATGGCTACCGCAAAGTCGCGGCGGTCGCGCAGGACGGCCAGCGCCTCTGCCGCAGAGTAGGCATGGGCGAAGGCCAGTGGAAGATTTTCGGTAACAACGCCTCGAAGTGCCAACAAGGTAACAGCATGGACGTCCGGTTCATCGTCAACCACCAGGACCGGCCAGTGCGCCCGCGCGTGAGAGTGCAAGCTATCGTGGGATTGGACGTCAGGGCCGGACTCGGGCGCGGCAAATGCAAACAGCTCGTCGTCGGATGGGCTCATGGTGCTCTATCAGGGACTGTGGTCGCCTGGGGCGCGATGGACGGTAGATCCAGAGTGATGCGTGTGCCCTTGCCGAGCTCGCTCTCAGCATGGATGCGCCCACCCAGTGAGCCAGAAACGATGTTGTAGGCAATATGCAGCCCCAGACCTGAGCCTCCTTTGCCTAGCTTGGTGGTGAAGAAGGGCTCGAAGATTCGACCCAGGCTGGCCGGCGCGATCCCGGCGCCATCGTCGGCCACGACGATCTGAACGCGAGCGTTCCTGGCTGTACCCTCAGAGCTGGCGCTGATGCTAACGGTGCCGCCGGCACGAGCGTCAAACGCATGGGTGATGGCGTTGTTGATCAGGATCATCAGCACCTGCGTGAGCGCGCCGGGGAAGCTATCCAACCTCACGTTGTCGCGCAGGTCCGTGCGCAGGGCAACGTGGGATTTTCTTAGGCTGGGTGCCATGATGATCTGCACCTCGGACAGCAAGTCCTGCAGGTCAAAGTCGCGCCGCTGGTGGTTGCTTTGGTCGACGGCCACCTGCTTGAAGCTTGTGACCAGATCAGCCGCCCTCGCCAAGTTTCGGCTAAGGATGCCGCCAGCATCGCTCACGGTGTCCAGGAATTCATTGAGCGCTGCACGTGTGAGACCCTTCGCGACCGCCTCGCGCATGCTCGCCCCAGCATCGGCAAGCGTACTGGCTACCGTTACGGCGTTGCCAATCGGCGTATTGAGTTCGTGCGCGATACCGGCCACCATGCCACCGAGTGCCGCCAGCTTCTCCGACTGTATGAGGTCCTGCTGGGTGCGGTTGAGATCGTCCAGTGCCTGGGTGAGGGACCGAGTGCGTTCCTCGACGCGCGACTCCAGCGTCAGGTTCAGCTCAGCCAGTTGACGCTCAGACTCCTTGCGCTCGGTGATGTCGACTTCGATACCGTCCCAGACTATGTGGCGTTCAGCATTGCAGGTTGGCGTGGAGCTCAGGTAGTACCAGCGCTCCTCGCCGCCTGGGCCCCGGCCGCGGTATTCGATGTTGAGATCCTTCATGGTCTGCACACAATCGGCTTCCTTGGCGGCAAGCAGGGGCAGGTCCTCAGGGTGGATCTGGGCGTACAGCAGCCCGGCGTCTCGCAGCACGGCTTCCCTCGATAAGCCATGCAGGTGCTCGATGCCAGCGCTCAGGTAGGTGAAACGGCGCGTCCGTCCGTCTTCGCCGCTGTCAATCTGATACACCATGCTCCCCGGGAGGTTGTTGCTGATCGAGTTCAAGCGAAGTTCGGTCTCCTGCTGCTTGATTTGCGTGCGGTGCGCGACCACCAATTGGCCGATGGTCGCGGTGAGCGGGCGCAGGTAGTCGATGAGGTCTTCGTCGTAGCCTCCAGGTCGGTTGGAGATGCCGAACATGGCGACCATCTCCTCCCCATGGAATACTGGCACCCCCAGAAACGCGTTCAGCGGCGGATGCCCATCTGGCAGGCCGCATCGACGCGGATCGATGCTGGGGGCGTTCGCGATCACCGGCTGCGCCTGGGTCATCACCTCGCCGAACAACGACTTGAGGCGGGTGAATTCCATGCCCTTGGGCGCATTGGCCTCATAGATGGCGCGTGTGGCGTCGTTCCAGGCGATGTTGGTGATGGCGAAGGTCTTCATATAGGGCTGACCGTCGGCCCGGTGCAGCACCTCACCTATGAAGCCATACTCGCTGTCGGCAAGAGCGAGGATGTCGGTGAGCAGTCCATCGAAGGACTGGTGGCGATCCTGCTGGACGATGAACTGCAACTGTGCCCTCGCGATGACTTCGGCCATCTGGCGTGCCTTGAGCAGTTGGGTCTCAGCGCGCTTTTGCTGTGTGATGTCGATGTGCGTGCCCACGGTCACATCGGTCAAGCTGCCGTCGGCGTTTCGCAGGGTCTGCCCGCGCGACCAGATCCACACCCAGTGGCCATCGGCGTGGCGCATTCGGAACTGGTTCTCATACATGCCGACTGAGCCAGCCGCCAGATAGTCGGCGAAGCGCTTGGTGCTGGCTGGGCTATCGTCGGGGTGGAGCCGTCCGATCCAGACTGCTTGCTGATTGGAGCGGCCGTCCATCGGATACTCCGCAGGGTCGAGGCCCAGCATCGTGAAGTACTCCGGGCTGCACCAGAGGTAATTCCTGCTGGCAAAGAACTCCCAGACGCCGATGTTTGAGACGGCGATGATGGACTCGAAACGAGCCTCGCTGCGCGCGAGAGCCAGTGCGTTGGCACGGTCCTCGGTCACATCGCGCAAGACCGCCACCAGGCGGCCGTCAATGCCTTCGACACGGGTCAATGACACTTGGGCGGTGAAGACTTCGCCATTGGCGCGGCGGTGCTGCCAGAGGAACCGCTGCGGCGACCCGCCGAGCGCCGACTCGACATAAGAGCGGGCTGCTTCGCTGGAGGACCGACCATCGCTCTGCGCAGCAGGTGACCAGTCCACCGGAGTTCGCCCGACCAGGGCATGCGCTGGAGCACCGAAGATACGCTCGACCGCGGCATTGACCGACCGCATGACCCCGCGGTCGTGGAGGATGATGCCGTCGTCGGCGCTTTGCACCATGGTTTCGAATTCGCGCAAGTGCATTTCGCTAGCGCGTCGCGCGGTGATGTCCTTGAACGTGCTGACAACCAAGGCCCCTTGGTCTGTTTCAAGCACACTCCCTTCCATGAGGCAGAGCATTTCTGCGCCTGAGGAATGGCGCAACAAAATCTCTACCGGGCCTTCTTGCCCCTGTGAGAGCACGTTGCGCAGATAGCGTTCTTGGACCGGCGGGTCGACATAAAAGTTGAAGTCATTGCCAGCAACGCCTTCCTTCGATCCTGCGCTGTAACCGAAGCAGCGGTACCACGCCGGGTTCCAGTAAGAGTGCTGGGTCTTGCCGTCGGCCACTGGAGTCAAGGACATGGGCACCGGCACCAGCTGCAGCAGCGCCTGCTGGACCGCCTGGCTGCTGTCCAGCGCAGCCTGGGTGGCGCGCGTGGCGGCCTCGGCCTCGGTGCGTGCCTTCATTTCCTGCACAAGCTCGCGGCGCAGGCGCACCAAGCTGGTCGATAGAAGTACCGGGCCCACCATCGCATAGGGCAAGGCCGCAAGATAGCGCGCCTCCCGTATGTCAAGTCCGGCGATGGCCAGCCCGATGAGGGCAGCAGGGTGAAGCAGAAAAACCAGTCCCAGCAAGCGGTGCCCGACCATGGGCTCGCGCCGTGATGCGTCCACGGTCAGGGCAGCGCCGTAGATGAAAGTACCGGTAGTGAGCAGGTCTCCGGCTTGATGGAATTCGAACAACGTCGCAGATGCCGCTAAGGCAGATTGCATCGCGAGCCAGAGAGCCAGGAAGGATAGCCAGGGCCGTCTTGGCGGCACCAGCACGTAGTGACGGATGCCGACCGCCAGGGCCGCCAGGCTTCCGAGGCCGACAATCAATGTCAGCAACCCCAACGTGGATGCGACCCCCTTCAGGGCGCCTGAAAACAGCCCAGGCGCAAGGAGATTGGTGAGCGCCCCAAGGGCCATCGCCGCGGCCAGCCAACGCAACCCCCCAGGCTGGGCGCATTGAATGCTGTCGCCACAGCAGCATGGCAGCCCCCGCCATCACAAAGCCCGAGCATGCGAACCCTTCGGAGAATGTCCACGGAACGATCATCCTGTCCCCCTTGCGCTATTGGAGAGCATGGCCGCAGCAAGAGCGCTTGGGGCGAACCCCCAAGGCGGTGCGTTGCAGGCCCACCCAGGCTGACTGCGACATGGCGAGCTCACGTCACAGTAGCCAGCGTCCGGAGGAGGCCTGCAAGTCCTGCAGCAGGTGCGTAGGGGGTGAACAAAGGCTTGCACGCCGCAAACCGGGCGATCACAAATCAACGGAGGCCGCGTACGATCTGGCCCTGACAACGTCGGGTATCAGACCCAGCCCGGTTTGATGCTGGGCGACGCGGCGACGCGCATCTGCTCAGTTGATGAAGTCTTTCATAACCTGGCCTGGATTCCATTTGGGCACCTTCGTTGCTTTGACTTTGATGGGTTCGCCTGTTCGGGGATTCCGCATTTCGCGGGCGGGGCGCTTGGCGACGCTGAAGGTGCCGAAGCCAACCAGCGTCACCTTGTCGCCACTCTTCAATGTCTTTTGGATGCCGCCGAGCATTGCATCCAGCGCGCGAGTTGCCGCTGCTTTCGAAATGTCGGCCTCGACAGCGATGCGCAGAATGAGATCGTGCTTGTTCATGGGAGGTAGGTTACACCGTCAAGTTCTTGATGACTGCCCAAATGTGCCCGGCGACGGCTGACGCACTGCAGTCTGGGGTAGACCGGGTCAACATGCTCCTCGACCTTGACGACGCGCAAGCAACACTGCTGCTGCAGATCAAAGCAGCCAGCGGGATAAGTCTGATGCACCCGGTATATTTGTCGTACACAACTCTTGCGCCCACTCCATTGGCATGTCCCGCGATTTCGCCGCTTCGGCAGCCTGATCGGTCTTTGCGATCAACGATGAAAGACTGCGTCTTCGCAGACCGCGGGGGGAGCTGAGTGAAATGCTGAAATCTCCCCACTTGCTCTACTCATGCCTCGAATCCGCAGCAGCGGTAACACGCGTGTGGGCGATTTGGTTGTCACGCGACCACGAAGCGGCTTGGTCACTCCGCGTGGAGCGCAGTGTCTGGGAGATCAGTGTTCAGCGTAGCTCCGAGTGCTTCGAGCTACCCTGCTTTTCAACTGGCGAGCAGTTCTTTGAATTTGTTCAGAGTCACTGCATCGCTGAGCGGCAAGATCCGTTCGAGAGTGACGCTTGGCAGTACATCCTCGAGAGCTTGGAGCCTATCGATGAGACACTGGCTGGGCAAGTTCGCGACCGACTTGCTGAGGGCGGCGGCCGTGAATGGGCAGACCTCCGCATCCTCGAACATCGCTGATCGAGCAATGTTCGAAGGCGGCAGGGCGGGAAGGACGATTGTTCGGAGTTCCGCGAGGTAGTTACCTCGTGGTTGCACCGAGACTTTGCCATCTTCGAGGAAGGCGCAGGGCTCTGGGCCTTTTCAGATGAACGGGTCGTCGATGGCGTTTCGCGTCCTCCGATGGCGATTGTCGGGATGGCCTCTATCACTCAATTCGCGCTGACGTTTGCCCGTGTCGCAGGCTCCGTGAAGTGCTCAGTGGCGGTGTGGCGCTAGCTCCTGCAGATCCTTCGGCAAACGGTCGCGCAGCTCTGCGGCGTTCGTCAGCGTGCCTCCGTGTCGGGCCTGGAAGGGAAGCGAGGCAGCTTCGCTTTCGAAGGCCGGCAAGTTGCCGGCACGCATTGGCCCCAGCAGACTGGATCCATGCAGAAAGAGCGCCTGTTCGGCCGGCAGCCAGATGCCGCTGGCGTAATCACTCACATAGACCTTTGCGATCTCCGCCGCCTGTCGTCCTGGCGTGTAGCGGCTGACCTGCTGCAGGTAGTGAAAGAGGCTTAGCGGTGAATCCAGGAACTGCGCATGGCCGTCGCTGAAAATCACCTGCGCCGCCCAACGCCGCTGGCGTGCCGGGAACATGCCGCAGACCGGGCAGCGAGCCTGCAACGGCACCTCGCGCGCCGCCAACGGCGGCAGGCCACTGGCCGGGTCGTATGCAAAGGTGGGCGCGACAATGCACACGTCGTCAGGCAGAGGCACGGCTGCCGCAGGCCTGTCCCGGACCCGTGCCGCCAGATAGCCGCTGCCAGCCAGTGAGGGCAGCGCAATCAGCAGGGCGCCGCGCAGCAGAGTGCGACGGGGGAGGCTCATGTCGATACTCGCGTCACATCCGAGTGTCGTGCAGGGCGCCGCCACTCAGGTCAACCATCTCAGGCTTCAGCTCGGCATAGCGCAGCACCTGGCCGCCCCATTGCTGCACGAAGGACTTTGCCGCGGCCTCCTGGGCGAACGAAGCGGCGGTTGGGCCCATGGAGCCGCGGCGTTTGCTCCCCAGCACGTAGAAGGCGCTACGGGCATCGATCCAGTGTCCGCGCGGTTGTTCCCAGTCCGCCAGGGCCATGTCCTGCACATGGGCTGATTGCAGCGCGCGCACCTGTTCGGGCCGCAACAGCGTGGACAGCAGTTCCACGGTGTCGCAAAACCATTGCGTTTGCGCCTCATCCGCATAGCGTAGCTGCCCCTTGGGGCCGGGGTACTCAGCCAACAGCATGCCGTCCAGCGAGCAGCTTGCCTGGGTGTCAAAGTCTTGCGGTCCTGTGCTGGCTGTGTCGTCCTTGCGGCCGCAAGCGGCGAGGCCCAGTGCGGCCAGACCTGCGCAGCCGCACAGCAGGCGGCGACGTCCTTGGTTGTGTTTCTCGTTCATGGTTTGAATCTCCAGCAGGCCAGAGCCAGCGGCCCGACGATCCAGGTCAACATGGCGCTGCCCATCAGCCAGGGCTGTCCCAGCGCGGGCGGCACGATGCTGGCCAGACCGTAGAGGCGGCGCACATCGTCCAGCGAAAATACATTGAGGATGCGGAATACATCCGCGGGATTGAGCAACAGCAGGTAGGCGAAGCTATCGCCACCCAACGCGCCGCCGCTGGCTACCAGCAGGCCCAGCAGCAGCAGGTCAAACACCAGCACCATCGCAAACCAAAGCGCGATGGCCAGGCCCGAGGCGCGGGTGCGGTCGCGTGCCAGCACCGACAGCAGCAGGGCCAGGCTCAGGAAGGCCAGGCCCAGCAATACCGAGCTCAGCACGAAGCCGGCGTAGTGGTAGACCCCGGCACTTCCGAAGCGCTGGAACAGCAGCACGGCCACCAGCGCAAATCCGGCCAGCGTTGACAGCGTCAGTGCCGCAGCCAGACCAAGGTACTTGCCCAGCAGCAGTTCCAGTCGCGTAATTGGCAGCGCCAGCAGCAGGTCCAGCGAGCCACGCTCGCGCTCTCCGACGATGGCGTCGAAGCCCAGCAGAAGCGCGATCAGCGGGATCAGGTAGATCACCAGGGACACCAGGCTGGCGATGGTCAACTCGATCGATCGTGGCCCGATCTGGCCCTGGGCGCGGCGCCAAAATAGGTAATGGCCAGCGAGAACAGCGTGAACACCAGCGCCACCGCCAGCACCCAGCGATTGCGCAGGCGGTCGCGGAACTCCTTGGCGGCCAGGGCCGTGATCTGGCTGAGTTGCACGCGCCCGCTCATGAGGCCTCCCTGAGATCGAAGTACACGTCTTCCAATGTGGGTTCCTTGATCTGCAGATCGTGCAGACCGGCCGGCGCCAGCAAGGCGAGCAGCGGCATCTTGTGCTGGCGCGGGCAGCGCACCAGCAACTCGACGGGGCTGCTGCGCTCAAGCCGAACACCGGAACCGGGCAGGGCGGTCGGGATCGATTCCGCCAGGGCGTCGAGCTGCTCGGGCGGGGCGCTGACGAGTACGGTCAGCGGCATGCCCGAACGTTCGCGAAGATCCTGCACGCTGCCCAAGGCCAGTACGCGGCCGTTGCCCAGCATCGCCAGCGCGTCGATGCGCTGTTGAAGCTCGGCCAGGATGTGGGAGCTGATCACCATCGTCACGCCCTCGGCGCGCAGCGCGTCGAGTTGCGCGTAAAAGTCACGGATGGCGCTGGGGTCCAGTCCGGTGGTGGGCTCATCCAGCAGCAGCAGTCGTGGGCTGCCCAGCAGGGCTTGGGCAAAGCC
Organism: Roseateles sp.; assembly: GCA_015657635.1. Classification (GTDB taxonomy): domain Bacteria; phylum Pseudomonadota; class Gammaproteobacteria; order Burkholderiales; family Burkholderiaceae_C; genus JACDQM01. The sequence goes on along the minus strand of JACDQM010000179.1, from coordinate 12,975 downwards.
CAGGCGCTGACGCATGCCCTTGGAGTACTCGCGCACCGCGCGGCGTGCAGCGCCGTGCAGGCCGACGCGCGCCAACAGCGGCTCACACTGGCTGGCGGGGGCGCCTTTGAGGCGGGCGAAAAACTGCAGCGTCTCCAGGCCGCTGAGGTTGTCGTAGAGCACCAGGTTCTCAGGCAGATAGCCGATGCTGCGGCGCGCCTCGCGGAAGTCGCGACCACCGACTTCGCAGCCGTTGACGCGAAGGCGCCCGCCGCTGGGCGTGATCAGGCCCAAGACTAGCTTGAACAGCGTGCTCTTGCCGGCACCGTTGTGGCCGATCAGACCGAACAACTGGCCCCGCGGCACGCGCAGGTCCACGCCGTCCAGTGCCAGCAGCGGCGCGCGTGCGCTGCCGTATTGCTTGGTGACACCCTCCAGGTGCAGGGCATCAGCGGAATTGCTTGTCACGCCATTCGCTCCAGTTCTTGTGTTGCGGCAGCATGGCCGGATGGGCGTCGACGACGCTGGGTACGCGCAGCACCGGGAATTGCTGGCCGAGCAGTCGCAGCGCCTGCACCGCCGGGCTGCCCAGCAGCAGCTTGACCGAGGGGTGGCGCCACTGCAGGCGGTCCACCAGATCGTTGGCTTCGTAGGGCAGGTCGCCGACGCCGTCGCCGTCCCGGTCCCAGCCCAGGTAGTTGCTCCAGTGGTTGCCCTTGCCGGGCTTGCCAGCGCCCCAGCGCTCGTCACGTGCGCCCACATAGCGCACCTGCTCGCGGTTGGCGATGAAGTCGTTGCCTTGCACGGTATTGCGCGTGGAGCCGGCCGACAGGTGGACGCCGACATGGTTGTCCACCACCAGGTTGCCGCGCAAGGTCGCGTACTCGACGTCGTAGATGAAGAAGCCGCGATTGTTGCCAGCGACGACATTGCCTTCGATCACCGAGTCCTGCAGCGTGCGCAGCATGATGCCGTGGTCCGAGTTGCCCCACGTGCGGTTGTTGCGAACGATGTTGTCGCGCACCTCCATCAGCGCCAGACCGCCACGGTTGTTGTAGCTGTCGTTGTCCTCCCACAGGTTGTAGTAGGAGTTCATGTAGTGCGTGCCGTAGCGGCTGTGGTGCAGCTTGTTGCGACGGAACTCCGCGTGGTGGGACACGTCCACATAGAGTGCGTCGCGCACGAAGCTGACGTTGTTGCCGCTGATTCGAGCGCCGCGGGTGTTGTAGAGCTGAATGCCGTTGCCGCGCTGCGAGGAATTCACGTCGCGCAGGCCGGTGATCAGGTTGTCCTCGATGCGCACGTCGTCGGCCTTCTCGATCCACAGGCCGAACAGGTTGTAGACCAGGTCGCAGCGGCGCACCACGGCGCGGTGGCTGCCGGGCTGGATATAGATGCCGGCGTGCTGTTCCTTCAGGCCGTGGCCGGAGTCGCGCACGATCAGGCCTTCGATGGTCACGTCGGGCGCGGCCACGCGGATCGTGTCGCCGCGCTGGCCGCCGCTGAGGGTGGGCCGGCCGCGGCCGCGCAGCGTGAGTGGCTTGGCGATGTGCAGATTGATGTCGTAGAAGCCTCGCTCGACTTCCACCACATCGCCAGCGGCCGCGCGCGTCACCGCAGCCTGCAGGTCCTCGCCAGGCTTGACGCGCCAGGTGGCGGCCCAACCGGGGCCGGCCAGCAGCAGGCACAGCACGATGGCGATGCGTCTTCTCATGCGACCAACCGACCCAGGGCCTTCAGCGTCAGGAAGAGCGCGGCGCCGATCAGCAGGTTCTTGAACGCGACGTAGCTGATCATGTCCATCCAGCCGGCCACCCGGTAGTTGGCGCGCCACCAGGGGCCGTCCTTCACATAGCGGCGGCCGTTCATGCGGATCAGCACCTCGTAGGCGCTCCATCCGAACCACCAGCCGATGATGGCAGCGGAGGACAGGCGACCGCTGGCGGCCAGCAACCAGGCGAGCGTGGCTGCTAGGGCCAGTGAGATGCCTGCGATCTGAAGCGCGCGCTGTGACTGCCAGCCTTCGCGGCTCCAGGGCAGCAGATGGTCGCGCAGTTCCAGAAGCAGCCAGCCCAGGCCGCTGCGGCCGGCCTTGTGATACGGCGCTGCAGGCTCAGTCGGCATGCGCGGGTCCGGCCCCTGGGCCGCCTTGGCGCTGATGGCCGGCACGGCGTCGATCGGTATGAAGTAGCCGTCACGGCCGATAGGCGTGATCAGCAGCCCGTCGCGTTCGCGGCGCTTGCGCTCCTTGGCCAGCGGCGGGCAGCCCTTCTGGTCGGTGTACAGCACCATGCAGTCCAGACAGTGCAGGCATTCGCGATGGTCGATGCGGCCGGCGGCGTCGATCGCCTGGGCGCCGCAGCCGACCGCGCAGGCCTTGCAGCTGTTGCAGTCCTGCTTGCGCTTCAGGCCGAACCAGCGGAAGGTGCTGGGCATGGCCAGCGAAGCGCCCAGCGGGCAGATGTACTTGCAATAGGGACGCTCGATGAAGATCGACAGGCCCAGGATCAGCGCGACAAACAGGCCATAGGGCCAGGCCCGGTTGCCGATGCCCACCAAGAAGGTGGTCTTGAAGGGCTCGACCTCGGCCAGGATCTCGGCGCGGCCCATGTCAAACATCGAGACCGCCAGCAGACCCAGGAAGATGGCGTACTTCAGCCACTTGAGCCTGTCGTGTAGCGCCTGCGGCACCGGCTTCTGCCAGCGCTTGAGGCCGATCTTTCGGGCGATCTTGAAGATCGCCTCCGACAGTGAGCCGAAAGGGCACATCCAGCCGCAGAACAGGCCACGGCCGAACAGGAACACCGTGACGATGATGAAGATCCAGAAGACGAAGATGAAGGGGTCGCTGAGGAACAAGGACCAGGTCCACTGGAACAGCAGGCTGTGGAACCAGGTCAGCACCTGGGTGATCGAGGGCTGGGCCATCACGCCGAAACCGACGAAGATGATGGACAGGGCCCAGGCGCTGTACTTGAAGGCGTTGACCGGCCACTTGTTCTTGTGGCTGGACAGGCGCGTGAGGCGCTCGCGCAGCGCGTAGACCACCGTCACGGCGATCAGCAGCGCGCTGAACAACGCGATCTCCAGCGCGCGGCTCTTCCAGATGCGCACCCAGGGTGCATCGGGCTCGATCACCTGTGGGCGGCCGCCCTCCAGCCAGTTGGCTGGCAGCCAGTATTTGCTCTCGAACACTGCGAAACTGCGCTGTCCCGTGGCGCGATCCACGCGATTTCCCAGGAACGCCAGCTTCCAGGGGTAGGCGGCCGAGAAGGCGTCAGACCGGATCACGAAGATCGCCGACTCGGTGTAGGCCGGTGCCCCCTCGGCTTCCAGGCCGTAGAGGTTGTAGGCGTCCAAGTCGCGGAAGGTGAAGGCATCTGCGCCCTGCTTGACCTGCACGCGGTCGTAGATGCCGCCGCGCACGAAACCCGAACCCTTGAAGGACTCGGCACCGGCGCTGCGCAGCACGAAGAGCGCCTGCTCGCCCTCTTTCAGGCGCGAGCGCAGTGTGGCGAAGCCGCTCTTGCCCAGCAGGCTTTCGCCCAGGTCCGGATGGTTGAGGTCGCCGAACCACAGCTCGATGAAGGGCTCGGCTCCGCGCTCCAGGCCAAGCTGCTCCGGCATCACGCGCAGTTGCTGCACGGCGCCGAGCTGCACCAGCTCGTCCCAACGGTAGTGGCGGCCACTGCTCGCGAAGCGCGCGGGATCGCGGCGAGTCGGCTCGATGATGCCGACCTGGCGCGCCACGGCGGAGCCGGAGAGCTGCATCACCTGGTTCTGAGCGATGACGGTTACGGTGGCGCCAGAGATGGCATCGACGCCCAATACGTTCTCGTCCGGGCGCGAAGGGCCGACCTCGATCTGGTCGGTGACCGACTTGCCGAGGTATTGGTTGTTGAACTTGATCAGCGTGGACTCGGGAATGCCCAGCAGCAGGATGGGCTCAGAATGCTTGAGCACCTTGACGCCCACATAGCGCCCACGTACATCCATGCCGATCAGAGTCACCACTGGCTTGCCGGAGTAGGCCGGCGTGTCGGTGATGTCGGTGGACAGCATCACATAGCCGAGCAACTGCTTCTTGCCGGGCTGCTGCGCATCGGCCGCGCCATAGGCCTCGACATAGGGCGGTTGCCCTTTGCGCGGCGAAAAACTGCTGGCGCCGGGAAAGACCTCGGCGCAGGGCACCAGCGCGCACAGATCGGCGGCAGTGGCCAGGTCGGCTGGCAGATGGGCCTCGTAGGCCTGGGCCATCGCGGACTGCGCGCCCAGTTGCAGCAGCAGTACAAGAAAAAGCGCGGCCAAGACCCGAAGGCTGGCCGCGAACTGTCGAATTACCGGCATTGTTATGTCCTCGGACCGCGCCCCGTGCTCGAAACGGGACGCGGCCGCTCCCTCATCAGGCTTCCACAATCATGCGAGTGCGCATCTCAAGGTGCAGCGCATGGCAGAAGTGCGTGCAGTAGCACCAGTACACGCCGGGTTCACCGGCTGTGAAAGTGACCGAGGCCGTCTCCTGCGGATTGACGATGAAGTTGACGTCGTGGTTCGGAATGGCGAAGCCGTGCGTCAAGTCCTCAATCTTGTCCAGATTGGTCAGGATCAGCGTGACCTCGTCGCCCTTCTTGACCTTGAACTCGCGCAGCGAGAAGGCTGGCGCCTGCGAAGTCATCTTCACGGTGACTTTCTTGCCGTTGCGGACCACGCCGGATTCCTTCGGATCCTTCACCGCGTTCGGGAAGTCGTCCAGTGCATAGACCTGCTTGGGCTTGACCAGGTCGCGCTTGAAGATGATGAAGTCATGCGGCTCGCCACGCACCGGGTGGTCGGCCAGCAGCACCATCTTCTCGCCCGACATGTCGATGATCTGCTCGTTCTCGGCGTGCAGCGGACCGACGGGCAAGAAGCGGTCCTTGGAGAACTTGCAGCCCACCGCCAGATACTTGCCGTCGGCGGCGATGGTCTCGGACTGCGAGCCGTTGATGTGGCCCGGCTGGTATTGCACGTCCAGACGATCGACGACGTATTTGGCGTTCTTGTCGCCCTTGTGGAAGGCGATCGCCTTTTCGACGTTCCACTTGACGATCTGGCTGTCGAGGAACAGCGTGGTGTAGGCGTTGCCGCGGCCGTCGAAGGCCGTGTGCAGGGGGCCCAGGCCGATCTCGACTTCGGCGGCGATGGCGCCGTCGATCTTCTCGAGCTTGCCGTCGAACCACTCCAGCACCTTGGCCAGCTCAATCACCGTGGCGGTGGGTGAGAGCTTGCCGGCGCAGATGAAATACTTCTGGTCCGGGCTGGCGTTGACGCCGTGCGGATTCTTGGGCACCGACACATAGGCGGTCAGGGCGCTCTTCGGATCCTTGTTGGCTTCATGGGTTCCGTCCACCACCGGCACCTTGGAGTTGCCGAAGGTCTTGAACTTGCCGGCCTTCACTGCCTCTTCGATGCGCGCGATGTTGAAGAAGATGCAGGCGTCGCGCTCGGCGGACATCATGTCCTCGTACTTGGCACCCATCTCGGTGTTGTACTGGTTCGACGCTGCCAGCTTGCCGTCATAGGAAGTTGCTACCAGGTCGCAGTTGCCGTCGATCAGCACCTGCCAGCGCACCTGCATGGTCTCGGCATCGACGCAGCTGAACAGTGAGCGGTACTTGCTTGAATCCTCAGTGCCTGCGTTGGGCAGCGGGATACCGAACTCGCCACCGCAGAACACACGTGTGGTGTAGTTGATCGCCGGATCGACCGGGTCTCGCTTGTCCGGGAAGATGCCGTGGAAGCCCTGCACATTGGGCAGTTGCGTGATCTTGTCGCAGACGAAGTAGTCCAGACGAATGCGGGCGATGCGGCTGTTGATCTTGTCGTTGATCCAGGCGTAGCGGCCGTCGTAGTTGCCGTCCTTGTAGGAGGCGTGCGTGTGGTGGGTGTCGCCGACTGAGTAGCGCAGCGAGCCGTCGGGCTTGGTGCCCATGATCTTCTTCGACTCGTTGGTGTGGCCCCAGCCCACCAGTGCATCGGGAACGAAGCAGGGGATACGCAGCAGCTCGCGGCCGGAGGGCAGACCGAGAACGCGCATGTCACCGGTATGACCACCGCTCCACAGGCCGTAATAGCTGTCCAGCTCACCAGGTTTCAGGTGCGTGCTGTTCGCTCCGTGTGCCGCGGCGGGTGCCGAGCCGGCTGCCGCTGGCGCACCAGCTTCGGGCTTTTTCTCTGCGCAGGCTGCAACCCCCAGCGTCAGGCCGGTCAGTGCTGCGGTGTTGATGAAGCGGCGGCGGGCCATGCCTGCGGGCACGGTGTCGATGACGGTCTTCTTGTCTTCTTTCATGGTCATACCTCTCGGGGAAAATTTCAGAGAACAGGGGGGCCGCGCGCTGGAGGCGGCGCGGCGCTGGCAACGGTGAGGGTGAATCGCTGTCTAAGGCCCAGCGTGGGCGGGCCCGGCGGAATGAAATCTGGCAGCCAAGCTGTGGCTGGAGGCGGGCCCGCCTGTGAGGCAGAGTGCGCAGTCGGGCATGGACGAGGCGGCTTCCTCGCCGGTCGACAGGTCGACCAGACGCAGGCCGCCTGAGCTGCTGCAGACCAAGTCCAGCGCTGCGGGATGGATCAGAGGCGCGGCGTAAGCCAAGCACCAGCTCAACAGCAGGCAGCCAAGCAGCCAGCGGCAGACACAAGGTCTGCGCAAGTGCGGTAGCTGGAGGGTGCGCATGTTGGGAACTGGAATGCAAGTGCAGGAGACGGGCGCATCCTCGCTACCGACGGTGAAGCTGTCCTTGAAGCAGTTCAAGATTCGCAAGTAATCCAATAATATGTATCGCTGATATAACAATGTGCTGGTGCAGGCGTTCACTAGCTCTCAGAATCCGCGCATGTTTCAACTGAGCGTCAGTTCCCACATGAAGATCATCAGCACCACTTTCCTTGGCCTGGCCTTGCTGGGTCTTGCCGCCTGTGGAAAACAGGAATCTGCCCCGACAGCGGCGCCCACGCCGGTCGCGGCAGCAGTGCCCGAGCCGGCTCCAGTGGCCGAAAACGCGCTGGGCAAGAGCGTCTATGGCAAGACTTGCGCCATGTGCCACGCCGCCGGCGTGGCCGGAGCCCCCAAGCCGGGTGACAAGGCCGACTGGGGTCCGCGCATTGCCCAAGGCAACGATGTGCTCTACAAGCACGCGATCGAGGGCTTCACCGGTGCCAAGGGCATGATGCCTGCGCGCGGCGGCGGCGCCACGCTCAGCGACGATGAAGTCAAGGCTGCAGTCGACCACATGGTGGCGCTGTCGCGCTGATGTGATGAGCGGGCAGATGATGATGTTGCGGCGTCGGCCGCTGGCCCTCGGCCTGCTGGCGGTAGCATTGCTGCCGCGCCAGGTGATGGCCAACGGCGGATCCGTGCAGCGCGCCTCGGCACCGCTGCTGGGCACACAGGTTGACATCACCGTTTCGCACCCCGATGCCGACCTGCGCCGGCAGGCGCTTGGCGCGGCTTGGCGCGAGATGCTGCGCCAGAGCGAGATGATGAGCCGCTATCGCAGCGCCAGCCAGGTGTCAGCTTTGGCGCGCGCCGCTGGAACTGCGGCCGTGCCGGTGGCGCCGGAGTTGATGCAGGTCTTGCTGGCCGGGCAGCAGCTGGCGCGTGACAGCGAAGGACATTTCGACCTCACGGTCGGCGCCTATGCCGACTGGGGTTTTGAGCCGGGGCAGGCGCACATGGCCGAAGCCAGCGCCTTGCGGCGTCAGCAGCGCCTGGTGGACTACCGCGATCTGCAGCTCGATAGCGCGACCTTGAGCGCGCGCCTGCGCCGTCCCGGCATGCGTCTGGATCTGGGCGGCATCGCCAAGCTTCCGATTCTGCAGGCCGGGCTTCGCTCCCTGCAGTCCATGGGTATTCGCGACGCCCTGATCAACGGCGGTGGTGATGTGCTGTGCAGCGGCCAGCTGCAGGGACGCGACTGGCGCATCGGTCTTCGCGACCCCCGTGCGCCAGCGCAACTGCTGGGGGTGCTGAGCCTGTCCGGCGGCGTGGTGGCGGCCTCAGGTGATTACGAGCGTGGCTTCGACCACGGCGGTCGCCGCTACCACCACATCCTGGACCCGCGCAGCGGCCAGCCCAGTCAGGGCCTGCATGGCCTGGCGCTGGTGGCGCGCGATGTCGAGGCTGTCAATGGCTGGGGCGCAGCCATGATGGTGGCAGGCGCGCCGATCGCAAGGCGCTGGTTGGCGGCCATGCCGGGCGTGGAGGCCATGTTGGCTGGGTCGCAGGGCCTGTGGCTATCGCCCGGATTGCGCGGCCGGCTGGCGTCGGCATAGACGCGCCATCGTCAGTCCGAAGACCAACAAGGCCAGTGCATGTCCGGCGCCCGCGAGGGCCAGCCCGGCCGGCCAGCCGCGCAACGACGCCAGCGTGCGCAGGGCCAGGCTCAGACCCATGATGCCCAGCGCTAGCAGGGCCCAAGGGCTGTGCCGGGGCCGCAGCCCGGCCAGAGGCGGCAGCATCAGGGGCGCGTGGCCGAACACCATCGCGAACACGAAGCCCAGCCACAGCAGATGCCAGGCGATGCCAAGGTTTGCCAGACCGGCACCAGCAGCCGCCATCAGCCAGCCATAGCCGACCAACAGACAGATTGCCGTGTGCCCCGCCCAGCCGGGCGCGCGCCACTGCAGGCGCGCCAGATCGAAGCGCAGCAGCCACAAACCTAGCAGACCCAACAGACTCCAGCCCAGCTTCGCTGCGTGCTCCGGCGCCAGCCACAGCAGCAGCGGCAAGGTCGCGAACGAAGCCCAGCCCAGAAGGAAGGCCCGGCTAGCCCAGGCAGGCAGTGCGATGAAGCGCATCAGCTCGCGGCGCTCGCCGGCGATGGTCAGAACCAGGAACAGGCTCCAGCCCCACCGCGCCGCCTCGAGCTCCCCCCACTTCAGGGTCAGTGCTGCCCCCAGCAGCGCCAGCGCGCCGCTGGCTTCCACCGCCAGGGGCAACGACCAGGCGCGCGTGTGACCGGCCCACAGATACAGCCCGCACAAGCCAGTCGCGCTGACAACCCAGGCGATCTGTGCCGGCAGCCAAGCTCCTGACAGGGCCAGCACCCCCCCCAGCGAGGCTGTGAGCGGAACCCAGAGTCCGCGTCGCAGCGCCGCCACCCGCTCCAGCGCAATCACGCTGCCAAAGAAGCCGGCCATCATCAGCGCTCCATGCATCAGCAGGGCTTGGCGGGCCAGTGGACCTTCGATGCTGAGGCTGCCCAGGCGCTGCAGACCGCCGCCCAGACCGCCTATCAGGTTCAGCACGGCGAGTAAGGCGCAGCCGGCCAGCGCCAGTCGCGGTAGAGGCGCCGAGGTATTCATGGCCGACCCGTCCATCCGAAGCGGGCGCGCAACTCGGGCGTCATGCGCTCTGGCGTCCAGATGCCGTCCCAGTCCATGTCGACCTCAATGACCCAGCCGGCGGGGCACAGGCGCTCCAGCGCGCAGCCAGCATCGTCGATCAGCTGGTCGGCCATCGGGCAAGTGGCGCTTGTGGGCAGCAGGATCAGCTCTGCCCGGCCCTGGGTCAGTGTCAAGCGCTCCACCAGGCCCAGCGCCACGATGCTTTCTCCAATCTCGGGATCGGCCACCTGGCCGAGCGCCCGCATTGCCTCGATGTGCAATGCACTCAGCGCCATCTCGTCCATGATTTCAGTCCTTTGCTGGTGTCGTTCGGCCGCGCAGCAGCCAGGGGCCGTAGCGTAGGGTCCATCCCACCGCGAGCAGCGCGAATCCGCCGGCCGCTGGCCCCAGCAGCTCGGGTGCCATGGCCCCGAGCATGCGGGCGAGCGTCGAGGCCTGCAGCAGACACTGCAGGGCCCACAGCAGCGCATCCACCGCAATGCTTCGGCCGTGCTGGACGGCGCTGACCCGGCTGACCATAGCCAGCAGCGTGGTTCCCATGAAGCCCAGGCTCAGCGCGTGCAGTGGCAGCAGTCTCAGCCGACCGGCCTGGCCAATGCTGGTCAGCAGCAGCGCCGCGGCTTCCAGTGCGAAGCTCAGGGCCAGCCACAGGATTCCCAGATGCAGCTGGGCCAGCAGCGGTGTCCTTAATGCGGCAGCCAGCTCGCGACGCAGGCTTGCCTTTAGCAGCACAGCCGCGAGGCCCATGCAGGCCAGTGCCGCTGGCACGGTCATCCACGCCGGCGGCGCGGCGAGCCAGGGCGCTGCCAGATCCAGCCCACCGCGGAGCCAAATTCCCAGCAGCAGTAGTATCAACAGCCACGGTGCGCGCTTGCCCTGCTGGTGCAGGAAGGGACTCAGTCGTTGCAAGGCGACGGCAAACACCGTGGCGACACCGAACCACAGGCCCAGACGCGCAGCCTGGCGAATCAACAGTGGCTGCATCAGCGCTGCGCCGGCCGCTGCCAGTGCCAAGGCCAGGGCGCACACGGCCAGGCCGGACGTCAGGGCATAGGCATGATGAGCATCACCAGCTGCGCCCCGGCGACACAGGCCCAGCAGTTGGCCGGAGAGTCCGGCCAAGCCCAGGGCTGCCAACGCGAGCCCCCAGGTCAGCAGCGTCATGCTCGCCAGCGGGCCAGCCGCCGCCAGCACCAGCAGCCAGCCCAGCAGGAGTGCCGTGACGCTGGCGCTCAGTCGGCGTGCGTCAATCGGGGGCAAGCCCAGCCAACGCGGTACCGTCGTGAAGCAAAAGCCGGCGATGAAGCAGGGCATGAAGCTCAAACCCATCAGCAAGCCGTGCAAGATCGTGGCGTCCAGTGGCGTAGAGGTCGGCTCCCATAGCTGCACCATCCACCACACCGTACTGCTTACCCACAAAAGGCCGCCGACTAGAAAGAGCGGACGGTGTGGTGCGATCAGAGGATCCGCACGCATGGTGCTAGTGCGGCAGGTAGAAGCTCGCCTTGGCTTCGAACGTGGTGTGCAGTTGCTCTTGGTCACGGGCTTGCAGCCGCACTTCGTGAGCACCCGGCGCCAGCGCCGGGCTGTAAGGCAGGCGCAACTGCACCGGCAGCGCAACAATGGCTGCCGGAGGCACTGTCACCTCGCCGACTGTCTGCAACTGCAGACCCGGAAGGCCGCTGGCGCTCAGTGTGAGGCGCAGTGGCCGCTCCGTGCGGTTGATCAGTTGCAGTCGGTAGACGTTTTCAGTTTCGCCGTCGCCTACCTGGCGTGCCAGCGTGTTTCGGTCCTTGATCACGTCGATCACCAGGTCCTGCCGGTGCGTCAGAGTCCAGCCGAAAGCCATCAGCAGGGCCGCGAGTGCCGAGCCGTAGATCAGCACGCGCGGCCGCAGCGCCCTGCGCATCATCTGTGCGCGTGTCCAGCCGCCGGCCACGCCGTTTTCTGTGGCGTAGCGAATCAGGCCGCGTGGCGCGCTGATCTTGTCCATCACCTGGTCACACACGTCAATGCAAGCGGCGCAGCCGATGCATTCATTCTGCAGGCCCTTGCGGATGTCGATGCCGGTCGGGCAGACCTGCACACAGAGCGTGCAGTCGATGCAGTCGCCCGTGCCCTGTGCGAGCAACTCGGCACTCTTCTTGGAGCGGGCGCCGCGCGGTTCGCCGCGCCGGGCGTCGTAGCTGATGATCAGCGAGTCGGCGTCGATCAGCGCGCTCTGGAAACGTGCGTAAGGGCAGATGTACTTGCACATCTGCTCACGCAGCCAGCCGGCATTGCCATAGGTTGCGCCAGCGTAGAACAGTACCCAGAACAGCTCCCAGGGGCCGAGGGCGGGCAGGCTTGATGCCAGCGTTCGGATTGGCGTGAAATAGCCGACGAAGCTGAAACCGGTGACTAGCGCCAGTCCGATCCAGGCACCATGTTTGGCGCTTTTGCGGACCAGCTTGGCTGCGCTCCAGGGGGCGGCATCGAGCTTGATGCGGGCCTGGCGATCGCCTTCGGTATGGCGTTCGATCCACAGAAACAACTCGGTATACACAGTCTGTGGGCAGCTGTAGCCGCACCACAGCCGGCCGGCAAGCGCGGTGAAGAAGAACAGCGCCAGCGCACTGAGCACCAGCAGTGCAGCAAGGAAGATGAAGTCCTGTGGATACAGCACCAGGCCGAGCACGTAGAAGCGCTGTGCTTCAAGATCGAACAGCAAGGCTTGGCGGCCGTTCCACTGCAGCCAGGGCATGCCATAGAAGAACAGCTGGGTGATCCAGACCATGGCCCAGCGCCAATTGGTGAAACGTCCGCTGACCGAGCGCGGGTAGACCTTGGCCTCGGCGGCGTAGAGAGAGCTGACCTGGCGGGCGGCCGAGGCGGAATCAGGAGGCATGGAGATCAGGCTTCTAGACTGCGTTTGGGCCTGGCACGCTGCCCATTCTTCGGTAGCGCGATCAGCTTGCCGCGCGTCGCAGCCGCGTGCCGAGGTCGCAGCATGTCGGCCAAGCTGTGTCGGTCAAGTTGTTCAAGAAAGGCAGCCAGCGCGTCGTTGAATACGCCGGTCAGCGCGCAGGCGCCTGTGATGGCGCAAGCGTTGTTCTGTCCCAGGCACTCGACCAAGTAGAAATCAGGCTCCACGGCACGAACCAGTTCTCCGAGCATGATGTCCTCGGGCGGCAACGCGAGCTTCATTCCTCCACCTTTGCCTCGCACTGTGTTGATCCAGCCGCCCAGTCCCAGTTGGTGGGTGATCTTGGTCAGGTGCGCCTCTGAGATGCCATAGGCTTGCGCCACCTCGGCGGTTGTGCACAGGCGCTCAGGATGCTGTCCCAGGTAGATCAGCAGGCGCAGCGCATAGTCAGTCATCGTGGTCAGTCGCATCGCGATTTCCTTGCTTGCTGGACCAGTGGCTATCCAGGCAGCCCATCGGCACGCGGGCGCAGCAGTATCGGTGTATACCGCCACAGGTACAAGGCGAAGGCCAAGCTCCATAGCGCAGCCGACATCTGCACGCTTAGCATCAGCGCCGAAGGGATGGCCAATGGCAAGAACACGCGCACCAGGGCTGCTCCCAGCATCGCCAGAAATGCTGCCTGCTCGAAAGGCCCAGCCTTGAGCGGC
>JACDQM010000020.1 GCA_015657635.1 Roseateles sp. | reverse complement strand
GGGGGAGGACGACACGACGGGCCCGGCCATGCGCCGGGCCCGCTTTGTCGCCCAAGCCCAGGAGACCAAGACATGACATTCGACGCCTATCTCTACGACCATGTCCGCACCCCGCGCGGCAAGGGCAAGAAGGACGGAAAGCTGCACCAGGCCAGCCCCGTGTGGCTGCTGCGCACGCTGCTGCAGGCACTGCAGCAACGCCAGAAGCTGGACACCTCGCTGGTCGATGACCTGGTGATCGGCTGCGTGACGCCGGTGGGCGAGCAAGGCGCCGACATCGCGCGCACCGCCGTGCTGGACGCCGGCTGGGCACAGAACGTGGCCGGCGTGACGCAGTCGCGCTTCTGCGCCTCGGGTCTGGAGTCGATCAACCTGGCCGCGGCCAAGGTGGCCAGCGGCTTCGAGCGTCTGGTGGTGGCCGGCGGTGTGGAGTCGATGAGCCGCTGGCCCATGGGCAGCGACGGCGGCGCCTGGGCCATGGACCCGCGCATCAACAACGCGCTGGCCTTCATCCCGCAGGGCGTCAGCGCCGACCTGATCGCCACGCTGGAAGGCTTCAGCCGCGGCGATGTGGACGCTTTTGCCGTGCAGTCGCACCAGCGCGCTGCGGCCGCGCGCGCTGCGGGCCACTTCAAGAAGTCAATCGTGCCGGTGCATGACATCGCCGGCCTGCTGCTGCTGGACCAGGACGAGACCATCCGCCCCGCCACCACGCTGGAATCGCTGGCCAAGCTGGAGCCCAGCTTCCTGATGATGGGCCAGATGGGTTTTGACGCCACCGCGCTACGCAAGTACACCACCGTGGAGCGCATCCACCATGTGCACCATGCCGGCAACTCCTCGGGCATCGTGGACGGCGCCGCGCTGATGCTGGTCGGCTCCAAGGCCGGCGGCGACGCAGCCGGGCTGAAGCCGCGCGCGCGCATCCGCGCCGCTGCGGTGATCGGCTCCGAGCCCACCATCATGCTGACCGGCCCCACGCCGGCCTGCCAGAAGGCGCTGAAGCAAGCCGGCATGTCGGCAGCCGACATCGACCTGTGGGAGATCAACGAGGCCTTCGCCACCGTACCGATGAAGACGGCGCGCGACCTCAGCATCAGCATGGACCGCGTCAACGTCAACGGCGGCGCCATCGCGATGGGCCACCCGCTGGGCGCCACCGGCTGCGTGATCCTCGGCACCGTGCTCGACGAGCTGGAGCGCCGCAACCTGTCCACCGGCTGCGCCACCCTGTGCGTGGGCGCCGGCATGGGCATCGCAACCATCATTGAGCGGGTGTGAACGCCATGAGCAGCAACGACAACAATAGCAATGCATTGAAGATCGAGCGCGGTGCCGACGGCATCGTCGTCGCGACGATGGACCTGCCCGGCCATTCGATGAACGTGCTCAACGACGATCTTGCCATTCCGCTGGGCGGCCTGGCCGACCTGCTGGAGGGCGATGCCGGCATCACCGGCCTGATCCTGACCTCGGCCAAGAAGGATTTCCTGGCCGGCGCCGATGTGGACCGCCTGCGCCGCCTCAGCGGCGCGCAGGAAGCCTTCGACGAGTCGATGCGCTTCAAGGCCTTCATGCGCCGGCTGGAGAAGAACGGCAAGCCGGTGGTTGCAGTGATCCAGGGCATGTGCCTGGGCGGCGGGCTTGAGATCGCGATGGGCTGCCACTGGCGCATCGTCATCGATGACGGCAAGGCCAAGCTGGGCCTGCCCGAGGTGAAGCTGGGCCTGTTGCCCGGCGGCGGCGGCACGCAGCGCCTGCCGCGCCTGGTGGGCATGCAGCAGGCCGTGCAATGGATGCTGGAAGGCACCGAGGTGCGCGCGGCGCAGGCCCTCAGCAGCGGCCTGGTCAACGAACTGGCGCCCAGCCGCGATGAAGCCATGGCCAAGGCGCGCGCCTGGATCGCCGCCAACAAGAAGCCGGTGCAGCCCTGGGACGCACCCAAGTTCCGTTATCCCGGCGGCGACTCGCGCTCGCCCGCGGTGGTGCAGATGCTGGCCATCGCGCCGTCCGTCGCCGCAGCCAAGAGCTGGGGCAACTACCCGGCGATCAACCACATCATGTCCAGCGTGTTCGAAGGCGGCCTGACCGACATCGACCGCGGCCTGGAGATCGAATCGCGCTACTTCGCCGCCTGCGCCGAGAGCCAGGCCTCGAAGAACCTGATCGGCACGCTCTGGTACCAGCTGGGCGCCATCAAGAAGGGCGCCTCGCGTCCGGCCGGCGTGCCCAAGAGCGAGGTGAAGAAGCTGGGCATCCTGGGCGCCGGCATGATGGGCGCAGGCATCGCCTATGTGTCGGCCAAGGTCGGCATGGAGGTGGTGCTGCTGGACAGCACGCAGGAAGCCGCCGAGAAGGGCAAGGCCTATTCCAAGGACATCCTCGACAAGGCGGTCCAGAAGGGCCGGAGCACCGCCGACAAGCGCGATGCGCTGCTGGCCCAGATCACGCCCACCACTGACTACGCGCTGCTGCAAGGCTGCGATCTGGTGATCGAGGCGGTGTTCGAGGACCGCGGCATCAAGGCCGATGTCACGAAGAAGGCCGAGGCCCAGCTGGCCGCCAGCGCGGTGTTCGCCTCCAACACTTCCACGCTGCCCATCACCGGCCTGGCCGAGGCCAGCGCGCGGCCCGAGAACTTCATCGGCCTGCACTTCTTCTCGCCGGTGGACAAGATGCCGCTGGTGGAAATCATCGTCGGTGCCAAGACCTCGCCCGAGACCCTGGCGCGCGGCTTTGACTATGTGATGCAGATCGGCAAGACGCCCATCGTGGTGAACGACTCGCGCGGCTTCTACACCAGCCGCGTGTTCGCCACCTATGTGATGGAAGGCATCGCGATGCTGGCCGAAGGCGTGCACCCGCGCAGCATCGAGGTGGCAGGCCTGCAGGCCGGCATGCCGATGCCGCCGCTGGCGCTGCAGGACGAAGTCAGCCTCTCGTTGGGCGTGCATGTGGCCGACCAGACCCGCAAGGACCTGGCCGCCGCCGGCATCCCCTACAAGGAGCATCCGGGCGAGCGCGTGCTGCGCCAGGTCTGCGAGCTGGGCCGCGTGGGCAAGAAGGCCGGCAAGGGCTTCTACGACTACGCCGCCGGTGGCGAGAAGAGCCTGTGGCCCGGCCTGGCCGAGTTGTATCCGGTGAAGGCAATGAACGAGCAGCCGGAGCAGCGCGAACTGATCGACCGCATGATGTTCGCCCAGGCCAATGAGACCGCGCGCTGCCTGCAGGAAGGCGTGCTGAGGTCTGTCGCCGACGCCAATATCGGCTCGATCTTCGGCTGGGGCTTCGCGCCCTTCCAGGGCGGCGCGCTGCAGTTCATCAACAGCTACGGCGTCCCCGAGTTCGTGGCCCGCTCACGCGAGCTGGCCGCACGCCACGGCGAACGCTTCGAGCCGGCGGCGCTGCTGGTGACGATGGCCGAGAAGGGCGAACGGTTTGAGGAGGGGCAGCCGGCGGATTGACGCGCTGCTGCCAGCAGGCTGAGTCGCCTGCTGCATTGCCTGCCGGCCCGCCAATGGCTTCGGGAGAAGCTGTTGGCGGGCCCTTTCTCGCTGCTGGCGATGAAACGGCCCTCCCGTCTTGTACTCTGGGCGCGCGGCTCTAATATGCCTGCTGCTGACCGGCTTGCAGCAAGTCCGCTGATAGCAACCAGTTACTGTGGCTTCGGAGGCTCCCAGTCCCCCAACAGCCCACCACGCGGGCGTGGCCCGATTGGAGCCACGCCTGTCTCCGACGTGAGCAGCGTCGGCATGCCAAAACCGCCTGTTCGAAACATGTCGCCGAGTGTCCAGATGGCTCCGCTCTCGAGGCGCCTACGGCGCTCGGCCTCAACTTCCGCCTTGCGGTCTTGTTCGGCCAACCCCTCCAGCAGCATCGAACCGCCTGTCCAAAGCAGTTTCCTAAAGGTAAGGGAGACGGATGCCGGATCGGTCCAAAGGAACTTCACCTTCTCCTCGATTTCCTTGGGCACTTGCAGGGCCTCTTTTACTAGCTTCGTCCTCTGAAAGTCCTGCAATGAAAACGCGAACTCCTCAAGCGTCCGCTCGATATTCCGGACGTGGTGAGCGAAGGTGTTGCGAACGTATGCAAGCGCTTGAAACGCCGCTCGCTCGGTCGGCGTAAGGATGCCAAGGTCAACTGCTAGATTCAGCTTGCCCGCCCGGCCCTCCAAGCCCAACCGCGCACAGTGCTCGGCGAGCACCGCGTTCTGAGCGTGTGCTGCAATGACTGCACCTAGAGCGGCCTCCAACACAACTAGGAGCTTGATGGCGAACTCCCAGTCTGACCCGACGTCTCGCAGGCTGGTGTAGTACCCATGTGGAACATCCAGCTTACGCTCGATGCGGGTCAACTGCTGCAACGATCTGGCTTCGATCTGTGCCAGAGCTGCCTCGTGTTCGTCACTACTTTGCATGTTCGCAAGCCTGTAGTTGGGGAGCATTCCGGGCCGTTTGGAATTTGAATCGGGACAGATTCAAGACCTGCACGCAGTCCGCACTCACGCAACGAGGCCAGCTATCGCCCTCAGCATCAGAGCGATGAATCCCACGGCGTAGAGCGCTTTGCACACTTTTGGGACAGCAAGGGGATTCATTGCGCGAATGCTGCCGCGCACCGCGTCCGGATTGAGCAGCATGGCCAGCATCAGTGCAGAGACTGCAACGAGGGCCAGGAGCTCTTGGCTTGTGGCGCGTTCTGCATCAATGCTGGACCACCCTGCCAACGACCAGGCAACGACCAAGAACACAGCAAAAGACACAGAAGTGATTCGCTGCCGTGCGGTGAGGTTTTTCCAATCAAGCATCTCGGGTCCTCTTGGATAGAAGGGGTTCAGATTCAAAACCCAGGTCCCGCTCTTAACCTGGCTCGAACGACTGGCTTCGCTCAAATGGTGTCGGCTGCGACAGGCACTCCAGCCACCACAACCTTCCCTGTCCTCGATTGCTAACTCAATTACTGTATAGCGCTTTCAGCTTGCCAACGTGAATCGGCTGCACCGACAGGTCAGCGCTTTCGCACTGACCACGCAGCTTCAGGCTCACTGCGACGGATCTGGCAATACCGGTGGAGTGCTGTCGGCATAAGTCAGATACGCCCGCCAGACGTCGATCGTCCGCGCCCTCGTCACTTCAAGCATGCAGATCGCTGACATCTCGTATCGGATCGTTCCATCGCGCCAAAGCTCATAGACATTGCCACAGTGCTTGCTCCGATAAGCCTCCCAAGCACTTTGCTCAGCGTCGATCACAGACGCATCGAGATCAAACTTCCTTGCCTGAATGCGAGCCTCCGCCAGGTAGGCCTTGCGCTTTTGGTCCGCTAAATCAATCTGCTTGCTCCGGCACTCGGCGATCTGCACGGTGGTCGTCCCGTGCTCGCAGCCGGGCACCCGCGGCGGCAACTCGGCCTGAGCTTGCGCGGCAAGCGTGGCAAGAAGAAGAGGAAGAAAAGCAAGCTGCAGCAGCGGCCTATGGAAACTCATAGCGCGGCCTCCGGGTTCTGCTCATCGTTTGAAGGGT
Organism: Roseateles sp.; assembly: GCA_015657635.1. Taxonomy (GTDB): domain Bacteria; phylum Pseudomonadota; class Gammaproteobacteria; order Burkholderiales; family Burkholderiaceae_C; genus JACDQM01. The sequence continues at coordinate 2,464 of JACDQM010000020.1, read as the reverse complement.
CCTGATTGAAGACCTGCCCCCGACTCCATTCCTTCAGCCCGCCCCTAGCGATCAAGTGCTTGATCCGGTGTGGGCCTCGATCTGTGGATCACTCGGCCTGAGGATTACCTGCTTGTGTCGCCTGCTTGCTGGCTTTCTTCTTCTTGCTGGCGGAAACAGCGACGAAGATGCAGAAACCAGTGACCACGAGGCCGATTGCGACCGCGCCTAGGGCAATGAACGTTGCATTTGGCATGCTGATATCTCCGATCTAGTGAGGTTTCTGAGATTTACCGCCTGTCCTTGCAGCCAAGGCTTAGGCACTTTGATGGCTGCTTGGCCTGCGGCGCTCGCGGAAGAATTCAAGCCAATCCTTGATCTCGACGACCGGCATCGAGAGTGCCAAGAACGCGCCACACAGCATCAAGAGAAAAGCTAGAGGAACTCCAGAGGTTCCGGCGCTGGGCGCTGCAATCGCGGTAACTACATAGCCCGCGATCATGAGCACAACAAGGGCGGCGGCAACCGCCGCAATGACATACGGGAGTCCCCGGAACGCCCTCGGCGCCGCGATACGCCTTTGCTTGAACCAGATGAACACTCTCATTCCAAAGAATGCGAATGGAAGGTACGCAACGGCATATGACACGGCGATGCGCAATGGCGTAAGAGTCCCAGCGGGAAGCCAAAACGAGGAAAAGGCCCTGAAGACCAACAAGTAAAGCAGGAAGCGAATTGCATAGACACCGGCAATCAAGCTCGCCAAATACAGAAACAAGCGCATAAGTGCCTAACGAAACTGTCCAAAGGACCCCTGCAACTGCCGCCAGAGCTGCGGCACCATATGGGAGGCAATTGGAGAGTATTGATTGACTAATTATTATTATGCGCGTCCCGCGAATGCAAGCATCGCTGAGAACCCGCACTGGTGGTTGTTAGGAGCGTCTGCCTCAAGCCAGCCCACTGCCCTCAGCTTCACCATCAGCTCACAGCCGCCCTGCTCCTGCCTTCACCCGCCCGCCCCGGGCTTTGATCCCCACATGATCACCACCATGCCGAGCAAGCACAGGCCCAGTCCGATCCAGTCGGTGGGCGTCGGTGTGACCTTGTCCACCAGCCACAGCCACAGGATGGCCATGCCGATGTACACGCCGCCGTAAGCGGCATAGACGCGGCCGCTTGCCGTCGGATGCAGGGACAGGAGCCAGGCGAACAGCGCCAGGCTGAGGGCGGCAGGCAGCAGCAGCCACGCCGACTTGCCCTGCTTCAGCCAGAGATAGGGCAGATAGCAGCCGACGATCTCGGCCAGTGCCGTGGCCACGAACAAGCCAAAAGTCTTGAAGAGCTCCATGGCTGGGATTGTCATCCGCGTGCACAAGCTGGCAGCGGCTGAGGCTTCATCGCCGGCCGACCCAGGCACCGCCGGGCGCATGCCGGCGGGCCTGGTTGCAAGCTACAGCATCAGCCGCCGCAGCTGCCCCAGGTCTTGCCTTGATCGGCGCTGCATTCCTTGAGGCTGGTGCCGTCGGCGCGGGTGCTGGTGCGGAACCAGTTGCCGGCGCTGAGCTTCTCGACGACGACGCGCAGGCCGCTGTCGTCGGTGGAGCGCTTGTACCAGCTGTCCACGGCGAGCTTCACCTCTTCGTCGAAGCGGATGCCGCTGCTGGCGATGCGCTGGATCACGGCGCCGAAGTCCAGCTGGCCGCTCTTGCCTTGCAGCTTCTGCCAGTCATTCAAAGCCGCGTGCTCGGGGTGGATGGCGTCGAAGCGCAGCAGGTTGGTGTAGCTCACCCGGCCCACGGTGTAGTGGGCGTAGTAGTCGCGCAGGCCCACGCTGCCGGGGGTGGCGTGGCTGTTGTCGCCCAGGCAGGCCAGCGGGTCGGCTTCCTTCTTGGGGTCCAGGTAGTGCACCACCAGCTCATACGTGACGCCGTCCTTGAGCTGCTCGATGGCTTCGTCGAGCGCGCAGTGGTAGTCGCTCGTCTGGCTGTCGAAGTTGTAGCCCGTGCGCGTGGTCTTCAGCGTGGCTGCGCCCCAGGGCTGGCTGTCCTGCCGGCGCAGATGCAACACGCGCTCGATCTTGCTCAGCGCTGGGTCGAGGATGACCCACTCGTTGCTGTAGCCCGAGGGGCGCCAGACCGAGGCATTGCGGTACCAGACGCCCAGCTGATCGTTGATGTAGTGGGTGCCACGGCCGCGGTAGACCTCGGCCCGCACATGGCTGGCGTCCGGATATTGGGCGTGCAGTTGCTGCTTGTAGGCATAGCCGGCCTTCAGGCCTTTGACGATGTCTTGCGCCAGCGCGTAGCTCTGGCTGTCCTTGGACTGGATGAAGTCGTCGTGGATGCGTGCTTCTGACAGGTTATGCCGACGCACCAGATCGCCCATCACGGTCTTGATCTCGTTGATCATGCTTTCGCGCAGCTGCTGGTTCTGGCGCAGCTGATCGCAGCTGTTGAGATTGGGCGACGTGGCGGTGAGGCGG